>JASJDH010000507.1 GCA_030065175.1 Leptolyngbyaceae cyanobacterium MO_188.B28
CAGCCAGCCGTGTTGCCCTATTGGGCGGATAAGGTGCGAGAGGCGTTAGCGCTTCCCCCCCGAATTCGAGATGGTCAGTATCGCGTGATTAACGCAGCTGTACCGGGTTATGCATCTGGTAATGAGTTGGCTCAGCTGATGAAGCGGGTGGTCAATTACGATCCCGACATTGTGGTGGCGCTCAACGGCTATGCTGACCTTCTGCTGCCCAGTACGCAGCTAGGGGCGGACGTTCCCGGCTTGGAAGACCTATTGGTCAATGAAACCCCCAGCATTGGCAGTCAAATTAATGAACAGGTGCAGAACTGGTTTAATCGGCTTTCGGCGGTTCAAGTGTATAAACACTATACAGATGGCGGCCAGAAGACCCAAACGGCGTTGTCAACCCCGTTGAATTTGGCGTCCTTGGACGCTGACGCTTCGTTGAATGACAGCTTGGGCGGCGATGAGATGGAACTGAAGCAGCGGGTTGTGCGCTATCGCAATCATATGAGGCAGATGGCGCGGTGGGCTTCCAGCACCCAAAAGCGACTGGTAATTGGTTTGCAACCCGAAATTACGGGGCGCAATCCTGACGCCATGACATCGGCGGAGTCTGGAATTGTGTCAGACCTTGGCGACGCCTATAAGCAATGGATGCAAACTGGGTATGAAGAGCTATCAGTCGCTGCGAAGCAAGTTGCGCAGAGTTCAGCAAACGTTAGCATGCTAAATCTGTATGGAATGTATAACACGTTTGAAGGTCCTGCCTTCCAAAGTCCTACAAGCCTGACGGATGAGGCGAATCAGACGCTGGCGGAGCAGTTTTATCGAGCGATCGCAACCGAACTCACTTTAAGACCTGCAAACTACACAGGCAGAAGACCGTCACGATAAGAAGTAGGCAAAGCGACTGTGCGATCGCAGTCTTACTTTGCTCTCCACCGTGACGATTTCTGTTATTGTCTTCCCAGCTGTCGATTCTGAGCCAGAATCCGATTCAGTCTTCGTACATACGAGCTTCTGGAGCGCTGGGATTTTCTTCGCAGTACAGTTCAAAATTGCTCTTCGGCTTTTCCACAAAGTCACTTTTGCGGAGAATATCGCTGATGGAAATAACCCCCAACAGTCCCTCCTTAATCACCGGCGCACGACGAATGCGGCTTTGGGAGAATAAGCGCGCCACATATTCAACCCCCAGTTCCGGATTGACCACCACACAGGGTTTCGTCATGATTTCATAGACCCGCTTTTGCTTGGGGTCATGCCCAAAGGCTGCAATCTTGTAAATAATATCTGTTTCGGTCACCATACCGTAAGGATCCGTTTCGTTGCGAGGCTCAACAATCAACGCCCGCAATCCCTTATCCTTCATTAATTTTACGGCCTCAGCAACCGTTGCTGAACCACGAACAGTGACCACTTCCTTGGTCATGATCTCTTCAGCTTTCATCATGGGGAGTAGATCTCCTTTTATCTGCGTATTAATCTGCTTAATCGCTTAATCTTCGTAAATCCGACATTCCTCAGCATCGGGATTTTCTTCACAATAGGCTTGCAAAGAAGCCTTTTTTTCAGTTTTTCTGCGCTGATCCGCCGCCGCCATTTGAAGTTCTTCAACGGTATCCCAGGCTGCTGCACAGGCAGGGGACGTATCCCCTTGTTCTTTGCAAATCGCTCGCGCTTCTTCCCGAGCCGCCTCAATCCGATCTTCAATAAACAGTTCCTTGGGCTTTTCCACAAAGTCACCCTTGCGGAGAATATCACTAATGGAGATGACGCCCAGTAACCCCGATTGAATCACCGGGGCGCGACGGATGCGGGTTTGAGCGAACAGCCGGGCCACATACTCAACCCCAAGGTCTGGATTCACGACAATACAAGGCTTGGTCATGATCTCATAAACCCTCATTTTTTTGGGGTCATGGCCAAAGGCCGCCACCTTGTAGATGACGTCTGTCTCGGACACCATGCCATAGGGATCCGTTTCATCACGGGGTTCGACAATTAATGCCCGCAACCCTTTGTCTTTCAGCAATTTCACTGCATCAGCAACGGTTGCCGAGCCGCGAATAGTGACCACCTCTCGGGTCATGATGTCTGCTGCTTTCATCATGGGAATTTAATTGGATAAAGGGTATTAGCGAGTGTGAACAAGAAAGCGAGGCTGAATCGGCGTCGGATCGCCGCCATTAGACTGGCCCGGCGCATTGGTTCGCCCTGGCCCACTGGGTTGCCTCGGCCCACTGGATTGCCCGGGCGCATAGGCTTCGATCACTCTGCCTGTGGGGAAACTCATTACCATCAAGTAATCACAGGCTGGGCAAGCGGTTTGGAGAACGCGATCGCCTGCTGAACAGGGGTGATCGTTCAACCACTGACGTTCTGCAAAGTCGCCGCAGTTTGGACACCTTACTACTTGGCCAATTTGCATAACAATACCTCCGCTGGATTGAAGTCTATGCGCTGTAACCCACTACAACAATTTTTCTAAGGATTTGCTGAACTCTTCGTAGGGCTTTACGCCGATCAGCGTCTCGGTCAATTCTCCGCCTTTAAAGTACATGACCGCTGGGATGCTTCTAATCCCAAATCGCTTGGCGACGGCCTTGTTTGCATCCAGATCCAGTTTGAACACCTTGACGCGATCGCCAAACTCACCCGCCAGTTGATCCATCAATGGGGCCACCAGTTTACAGGGACCACACCAGCTAGCCGTGCAATCCACCACTAACAGAGACTCATTCGCCAAAAGCGAATCAAATTCAGTTTCATCTTGAATATAGGAAGCCGTAACCATATCTGCGTCTCCAGGTTGAATTAAGGATGTGTTCTCTAGAATAAATTCTCTTCCTGATGGGTTTTAATCGTGCAGTCAGAAAGGGGATAGGCGACACAGGTCAACACATAACCAGCACTTAGCTGATCGTCGTCTAAAAACGCCTGGTCCGATTGATCCACTTCGCCGGACACCAGCTTACCCGCGCAAGTTGAACAAGAACCCGAACGACAGGAAATGGGTAAATCAACTCCTTGTTCTTCAGCTACTTCAAAGATGTATTGATCATCTGGAACTTCAATTGAGACATCCAGTCCACTATCGTTAATCAGCTTGACTGTGTAAGTCGCCATAAATACCTCTGATAAAAATGAATCACAAAACATAGAGCGCCGATGGGATTATCAGCCTCTGTTATTTCCCCCTAAACAGGTGGGCTACATTGGGCTTGCAGTAGGGCCTCTTCCAGGGTGCGGGCGACCTCATCCACAGAGAGATTCCCATTAACTGTTGTGAGGCATCGCCGTCTCTGATAGAAGTCAATCAAGGGAGCAGTGTCCTCTTGATAAACATCCAGGCGGCGACGGATAGTGTCTTCGTTATCATCCTTCCGGCCCCTGGCTAACATTCGCTTGACCAAAATGTCGGGGGATGACTCAAAGTGGACAACCCTGGGGTAAGGCTGCCTAAAGAGCGATAACAACTGATCTAAGGCATGGGCTTGGGGAAGGGTTCGCGGAAACCCATCTAAAATCCACCCTCGCACCATATCTGACTGACCAAACCGTTCTCGCATTAGCGCCATGATTAAAAGATCAGGAACCAATTCTCCAGCCTCTACATGGTTTTGTGCTTGGATCCCAAGGGCCGTTTTCCCTGCGATCGCATCCCGCAAAATATCCCCGGTAGAAATGTGAGGAATTTGCCGGCGTTCCGCTAGAAAGCTAGCCTGCGTTCCCTTACCTGCACCAGGGGGGCCTAAAAAAATAAGCTGCATCGGTTTGATATCCCGTCCTGATACGCCAAAATAGACAGTGACTAAATGCTGCCAATGACCTAGGCTTAAAACCCGAAACGCCGCAAAATCCAAACGGAATTGGGGCGGCAGGAGGGTGAGCAAACGGATCTAGCAGCGATACAGTAAGCTTTGGCCCATATGGAATCTGGCTAGGTTTCTCCTTGGAAAGTGCTTAGACCTTGAAAACGACCTTCCAGACACCGAAAAGCCAGATACACTTCTTTTAAACTTTTGCAAGGGTGGCAGCAAAAACCATTAGGAGCCAAAAGCTTTAATCACCGTTAATTTCAACGCCTTTCTTGTAACATTCCTAAATTGTACACCTAAAAATACTTAAAACTTTTATTTAGTTTGATATTAACCAGATCTGATTGTTACATCCTCTTTGGCGGCGCCAAATTTTCTCCAAGCCATTAAAAAATATGCGGAGAATACAATGTTGGTCACATTTGTCAAGACATTGTTTGCTCTGTAATGCCTAATACAGCGAGGGCTACTAGGGAATTGGGTTAAAGGACTTTCCTTTACCTGGAAATGATCGGCAAGTCGCTTGTTTAGAGGTCTTGACTAAGAAGGCGATCATTCTAAATATTGGCGGTTGGGTAAGCGCTAGAAACAGATTATGAACTCGCTATGAAGGTCATTATAAAAATTACGGGTACATACAGTAGGTATATGTACATTTTTTTGGAAGGGCTAATGTAAGCGAGGCTGCGAGTGGCGAATAAAGATCATCTAGTGATATTACTGCAAGGGGAATGGAATCAATGGCGACGGCAGAACTTTAATTTAAATCCAGACCTCCGCAATGCTGACCTCCGCAATGCTGACCTTGGCGACATAGACCTCAATTACGCTAACCTAAGCGATGCAAAACTAAGTTATGCCGATCTTACATATGCTTTTCTGAATTACACCGATCTCCGCAACGCTAATTTGAGCAATGCCTATCTCAACTGCGCCGACCTTTGTAGCGCCGATATACGAGAAGCTGATCTGAGTAACGCCAAACTCTGCAACGCTGCCCTTTTCAACGCCGATCTTCGCAAGACTAACTTTTCCGGAGCTAACCTTAGCAATGCCAACCTTAGAAGCGCCGATCTAAGGGAAGCTAATTTCACTAACGCCAAATTGAGCAATGCTGACCTCAGCAACGCCAAACTGAGCAACGTCAACCTCAGCAATGCTGACCTGCACAACGCCAAACTTGATAGCGCTTACCTCGATAGCGCCAATATGAGGGGGGCTGATCTGAGTGACGCCGATCTTAGAAAAGCGCACCTCCGCGACGCTGACCTCAGCAAAACTGACCTGAGAGAAGCGGATCTTAGAGAAGCGCATCTCCAAAACGCCAACCTGAGCAATGCAGACCTCCGCAACGCCAATCTGAGCAATGCAGACCTTTCTTGTGTCAAACTCGCCAATGCTGACATCTACAGCGCCAATCTCAGCAACGTCGACCTTCGTAATGCCGACCTCAGCAATGCAGATGTGTCTCGCACCTACATCTACAACGCCAATATCTCCAACGCGAATCTGTGTAATGCCGATTTCAGAAAAGCAGACCTCCGTAACGCCAACCTGAGCAACGCCATCCTCCTAAACACAGATCTGCGAACCACAAAAGAAATCACTCTGGAACAACTAGCTGGAGAGGAACCCCCGTTGATTTGTAATTCTCCGCTTCCCAACGGTATTGAGATTGATATAAATAGAGATCGCTATAAATTAGCAACTGTCTTGTATAAACGCTATCCCTATTCGTTTAAGAATATGGATACAGCCGAAGAATTTATCAATGAACAGCGACAAAAGAAGTGGTAGTAAAAGTGGTTTAGCCATGTTCAAACTTTCAGAAGTACTGATGAACAAGCTATAATAGCTTTAGGCGGAAAATTTTTCTGTGTGCTTTCTTCGACTAAAAGAGTAATATTTTTTTGATGATTAGACTGCTCCAAATCAAAGAGATAAGGAACAAGATATACGCTGCCGCCTAATCTACCTAAATAAATTAACGATGACTCGGAAATTAACATAAATCTATGACATCGTTGTTCCCAAAACTAGGCTGCAGGTCATCAGGCTGGCTCAAAGGGCTGTATTCTAACTCTACAAGAGCGCCTTTATGAGGCCCTTGGTGTGCAATTTTAACCGGGACAATCCAGTAGAAACGAAATACAGAAGCCAGGAGATGGAATTAAGTTCCTGAGAGACTTCTCAATTCTGGCTTTTGTATTTCGTCCCAAGGAAAATGTCCCGCTTTACGTCAGCCAATTTGTTTTTTTCCGGAAAAGCCTGTGGGTGGAATGGAGTATTCAGTAGCGAGGTTATTCAACCTGCTACTTATAAGGAAATCTCTATGTGTTATCAACCCCGGCTTTTTGACCGGGGTTATTTATTGGAACCTGAGATTTGAGCCAAACGAGGCAGTATTGCCAAATCGGAAAAATCAATCGGTTTATTGGGTAAACAAGAGACGGTATGCAAGGGACCCGCCTACCGTCTAATCTATCAACATCTAAACTGGAGACCCATTGACTTAGAAGCTGTAATGCAATTCATCCAGACTGTTTTGGTCCTTCTCCAAGTTTTCGCGACGCAGTTGGTCAAACTTGTTTTGGCCTTTATCTAGATTTTCACGACGCAGTTGATCAAACTTGTTTTGGCTTTTGTCTAGATTTTCACGACGCAGTTGGTCAAACTTGTTTTGGCCTTTATCTAGATTTTCACGACGCAATTGGTCAAACTTATTTTGGCTTTTGTCTAGATTTTCACGACGCAGTTGGTCAAACTTGTTTTGGCCTTTGTCTAGATTTTCACGACGCAGCTGGTCAAACTTGTTTTGGCCTTTGTCTAGATTTTCACGACGCAGTTGGTCAAACTTGTTTTGGCTTTTGTCTAGATTTTCACGACGCAGTTGGTCAAACTTGTTTTGGCCTTTGTCTAGATTTTCACGACGCAATTGGTCAAACTTGTTTTGGCTTTTGTCTAGATTTTCGCGACGCAGTTGGTCGAAGCGGCTAACTGCCGAGGTGGATTCTAGAGCGGCGGCTTGGACTCCTGGGGCGATCGCGCCAGCAACGAGAGTGGCAGACAGAAGAGAAAGAGCGATGCGTTTCATAATCTATAACTCCTTAGTTCTTGAGCGCTTGCATTCGGTGTTTCAATCATCTTGATTTCTAATATGCGGCAGCCTTCTGAATATCCACTGATGGATGAATAAGGGACGCCTAAGGCTTTGCTGAGAAAGCTGAGAAGCCATTTTCGGCTTAGATAAGCCTATATTCGGCAGGTTGACTGAAGGGTGAGATATTTATGGAAAGTTTTTCAATTTCATCCATTGAACCAGAAGCAACCTATTGAAATTGATGTTCAGGACATCGACCATCTCGGAATCATTGCAG
>JASJDH010000508.1 GCA_030065175.1 Leptolyngbyaceae cyanobacterium MO_188.B28
GACTGAGAATTTTGAAAATTTTGTTAATAGGCTCTGAAATAAAAAAGGCGCTTAAATAAGCGCCTTTTAGCTTAATGAACTTATGGGATCTATCTTACGCAAATGTTCTTAAACCAAGTGAAAATTCGCCAGTTCAATCACGCCTTACTTAAAACCCACTGCCGCTTGCCAGACAAAGGCGAGTAGCAGGAAAAAAACAGGGATCACAGGCATAACATCCACCAGGGGATCGAAAATCGAATAGGCTTCGGGCAACTTTGCCAACAGAAGGGCTGCTTCCATGAATTTTTCCCTCTCTCCAACACAGACAAAATTTTAATAATTGCCACAGACTTTAACATAAAAGCTGTCCCCAACTCAATCTTGCGGACCTAACCATTGAGCAAATTCTGTCGTAAACCGATCGTCTAGAATCGCCGCCCGAATGCGCTGCGTAAACTGAATTAATTCTGCGATGTTATGGATAGAGAGTAAGGTGTACGCCAGCAGTTCATGGGCGTGTAGTAAGTGACAGAGATAGGCGCGGGTGAAGTTTTGGCAAGTGTAGCAAGGACAGTTGGCGTCTAGAGGCGTAAAGTCCCTGCGGAATCGGGCATTTTTAAGGTTCCATCGTTCGCCGCTGACTAATGCGCTGCCATGGCGCGCTAGACGAGTAGGGATGACGCAATCAAACAGGTCAACTCCCGCAGCAATCGCCTGCGCCATTTCCCGATAGGTGCCCACCCCCATCAAATAGCGGGGTTTATTGAAGGGTAATAAGGGGGTGGTGGCTTGAACAATCTTTTCGATTAATTCGGGCGGCTCTCCTACGCTGACCCCTCCAATGGCGTAACCGGGTAAGTCGAGGCTTGATAGAGCCGCCGCCGCTTCTCGCCGCAAGTCTAAATGGACGCCTCCCTGCACAATGCCAAATAGGGCTTGATCCGACCGTTCATGGGCGACGATACATCGCTTGAGCCAATCATAGGTGCGTTCGGTCGCCGCTGCGATCGCTGACTTTTCAGCGGGATAGGGGGGGCATTCATCGAACGCCATAATTACATCGGCGCCCAGTTGATTTTGAATCTGGATTGAGCGCTCCGGCGTTAAATGAATCATCTGGCCATCCCTAGGCGATCGGAATGTAACCCCTTCATCCGTAATCGTGCGTATTTCACTCAAGCTAAAAACTTGGAACCCTCCGGAGTCGGTCAAGATAGGGCCAGACCAGGCCATGAAGCGATGTAACCCCCCGGCCTGAGCCACAATGTCCTCACCGGGTTGGAGATGGAGGTGATAAGTATTGGCCAGCACCATCTCCGCCCCAGTCGCTTCCAGGTGTTGAGGGGTGACGGTTTTGATGTTAGCCAAGGTGCCCACTGGCATAAACCGGGGGGTATGAACAGGGCCATGGGGGGTGAAAAAGCTTCCCGCCCTAGCCTTTGTCTGGCTGCAGCAGGCCTGACACTCAAAGGAAAATGAGATCGCCAATATTGATACCGTTAATCAGAGTTCTGACAGTCATAAAAACGACCTCTCAATAAGCGGTTGAGAGGGAGGTATCAGAATAACCGATATTCGGGGCTGACTGGTACAACCTTTTCCAAAAGCAAATAGGATCGTAGGGATTTGTAATTGAATAACGATTTATGGCGAATGAGGCGGATAACTACTTTCTAGTCGTAAACGAGTGCAAGTTGGCCGATAAGGTATTTTACGCTAGAAACTTTCAGACGCTAACCAGCCAGCCTGGTGTGTACGCCTAGAAGGATATAAGGGTAGAAGGGCCTAAAGCGGCTAGGTAAAAACCACTCTAGATCCAAGACCCAAAAGTTTATGTTGCAATTAATTTAAGCGGAAAAATTGCCGTCATCATCAAGGCAAACATCCCAACTGGCTGAAAGCGCTTCCGCCACCATCGCCTCCAAAGCGGCGGCGTTGAGGCTGCGGGTCGTTTGCTCCTGCAACGGATTTGACAGAGGAATCAGCCGCAATCGCCGATTATCCTGAACCAAATCGAGACAGGCTTGTTGCTCGGACGAAGCGCTGAGTTCTAAATAATCAAAGCTATGGACGTTCAGATAAAGGGTGTGGTTGGCGACTAGGGTGGACTGGTGAGGGTCAGCAAAGACCTCAAGCACATAGCCCTCGCCCTCGCTCACCACCCCACCGTCTTGCTCGTGGATGTAGCGAACGCGGCCTAAATCGTTTAGCAGCCTATGCATATCGACTTTGTTTACGACAACTCCTGCGTCAACAAGACAAGGGGCAGGAAGTTTGGTGTCTCCAACGTGCTGGTAATTCATAGACTTAGTAAGGTAGAACCTTGTGGCGAACCGGGGAGTTGGCGAAAGAACTAATTAACAGTCATAAATCCACGATAATCGAATTTTTAAGGTTTGATACCGCTTAATTTATTTTTTCCGTTAGCTTCGTTACCTAAACTATTGTCGCAATCGACCAAATGACGTGTATTCAGCCAGAATACGGAAATCATAAATTTTCATGGCTTAGTTTCTTATCAGCGTCTTCACAATGCCCCAAATTTCTGATCAGGATGCGGACCCTCGCCTCTCTCCGCCTCTCCGTTCTCGTCTAGACCAATGGAGAGCGCAATGGGCAGGCGCGATCGCCTTTTACACCTGCCTACCTGTGGCCAGGAACTGGACCCTTGAATTTCGCAGAATCGCCAGGTGGGCGCCCCTAGTAGGACTGCTGATTGGCGGCTTGCTGGCGCTGGGCGATGGGATGTTAGCCCGCCTGGATACGCCGATTCTGACTCGCAGCGGCATACTGGTGCTGGTCTGGATTGGCCTGACGGGAGGATTACATCTAGATGGAGCCATAGACGCAGCGGATGGGTTGGCGGTGTTAGACCCTCAACGGCGATTGGAGGTCATGGCCGATAGCCGCACCGGGGCCTTTGGGACGATGGCGGCCATTGCCTTGATGGGGTTGAAGACCATTGCCTTATCTGACCTCACCACCAGTCGATGGCTGGCGCTGATGACGGTCGCCGGCTGGGGGCGCTGGGCGCAGGTGGTTGCGATCTCCCATTACCCTTACCTCAAACCTACGGGTAAAGGCGCCTTTCATAAACAGTCCATCCAGTCTCCCCAAGATTGGCTTCTGGGATTGGGGATTCTACTTGGACTCAGCGGCCTACAGCTAGCCCGCGCTCCTCACCACTGGAGACTGACGGTCGGCGGCGCGCTGGGCGGTATTGCGATCGCAATACTGGTCGCTGCCTGGTTCAACCAAAAACTTGGCGGTCATACCGGGGATACCTACGGAGCTGTGGTGGAGTGGACGGAGGCGCTGTTGCTTTGTTTGATGACTGTCCTTCAGTAGCATTTCTTTACAATTGATTCTCAGATTGTCAGGATGGCAAAGCCTTACGGTATGGTGATTTTTAAAGTTCTTTGATGAAATATCCTTCAAAATATGGCTCTGGCCCCTTCTCAAACGCCCCATAAAAAGGCTAAAGTTTTTCGTTCCGGGGCTCCTCGTCCCGCCAAAGATCTTTGCAGCGAATGTGGACCCTGTGACACCTATTACATTCACACCTATTACATTCACTATGTAAAAGAGGCTTGTGCGTTTATTAACCAGCAAGTGGGCCGCCAAACTGATGGGGGTTGTGATCGAAAGAATTGGTCCAAAAGGCTTGGAATACGCCCGCTTTTCCATCGATTCTCACTTCACGCGGAATTATCTCTACGTCAAGCGGAATCATCCCAAGAAATTGGCGGCCCATGTTCCGGACTATGCTCAGCAAATTGTGGGGCAGTATACGTTGCCAGATTAATCCCGTCCCATGAAAATTCTGCTGGTTGATGACGAAGTTGAGCTGACTGATCCATTGAGTCGTTTACTCCGTCGTGAAGGCTATGACGTGGATGTAGCGACGGATGGGGCTGAAGGCAGTTGTTTAGTGCGTTCAGGCCAGTATGACCTCCTGATTTTGGACTGGATGTTGCCTCAGCAGAGTGGGTTGAGTATCTGTCAGCAGTTGCGGATTCAGGGGGATAAGACCCCAGTGTTGTTCCTAACCGCTAAGGATACGGTGGATGACCGGGTACAGGGGTTGGACGCCGGGGCGGACGACTATTTGGTCAAACCCTTTGAATTGCGGGAGCTATTGGCTCGAGTGCGAGCGCTGCTTCGTCGTCCGCCTACCCTAGAAGCAACCCCCGCGCCTCAGCGATTACGATTTGCAGATTTAGAGTTGGATTTAGAAAACCAATTAGCCTATCGCCAAGGCCATTTGATTGAATTATCCGATAAAGAAATTCAATTGCTGACTTACCTTATGCGGCGCCCCAATCAACTCCTGACCCACCATCAAATTTATCAGGCCCTGTGGGGAGACATTGAAAAACCTAGCAGCAATGTATTGGCGGCCCAGATGCGGCTATTACGCCGCAAAATCGAACGAGAGGGCGAACCACCATTAATTCATACAGTGTACGGTAAAGGCTATCGCCTAGGACAAAAATAGAAGGATGAAGTTAAGTCCTATTCATTTGCTCATCCACCCATCCACCCATCCACCCATCCACCCATTCACCGCCTTGCAACGCCTTAAGGAAAATTCGGCGTGATCTCCGTGATCACCCGCCCGCCGCTAACGACAATTGTTTGTTCTTCTAGTTTCCCCAAGGCTTCTGGCCCCGTAAGATGCATCGGCGGCTCCGCTTGGCGATAGTCAACATTGCCTTCAGCCAAGACTTCCTGGGTGGGCACGGTCCAAGTTAAGCGATCGGCAGTCAGTTGAGTCTGATCTTGCTTGCCGATGACCTGTACATTTTGAAAAAGACGGACAATTTGTTGATTTAGATCCATTTCCGCACGTTGGGCCGAGATGTCCAATTCCCGTTCCGGTTGATTGATCTGAACCGGTTGGTTAGCCTCCAAGATGGCGTCTTGCACCCGCCAAATTAGGGTGTCAGTAGTCATCTTCAGGGGGAGTTCAAGGAGTTCCGCCTGGACATTTTGATTGAGGGTGATAACGGCATTGGTTAGGTCGACCTCTCCCGTTTCACCATAGACCCATTCGACAATTTCGCCTGCTTGAAAGTGTTCAATTTTGAGGGGATCGTTGCCTTCGATCCGCTCCTCGTCTATGAGCCAGGTTAAGGACTCAGTCTGTAGCTTCATGAACGGCTCTTCCGTGGTGTCAGCCACTATCTGACCGGTTAACTCTACCTGCCGCCCTTGATTCACCAATCGAGCTTCGTTAGCCGAGGCCTTTAGATTGGGGTGTTCGCCAGTGACGCCATCGCGGACAATCATTAAATCTTCTTGTGGCGACCATTCCAATTCATCACCCCGTAAGACCAGATTACTGTCGACCCCAGTGGCTACGATGTCGCCCCTTAGAAAAACTGTTTTTCCGTTCTGGACTATCTCGCCTACATTGGCCTTTACTCGATAAGCCAAGGTCCCATCCTGGAATAATTCGCCATCAGGATTTTGGATGTTTGCTTGTTCTTGATCGGGACTATAGGTTACCTCATCTCCATGAATTCGCCAGAGCAATTGGCCATTTTCATCGGGTTGCTCTAAGGTGACATCTTTTAGGGTTAATCCAGGTTCGACGCCTTGATCGCCTGATTCATCATTTGCGGCGATATCTGACTCTGAGCGATTCGCCAATTGACATGTTCGAATCCCGACGAGCAATACGCCGATAAAGAGCAAAATCGCCCCAAACCGATACCACTTGCCCATTCTTAAAGCTCGCCTCTATACAACCATCTATTATTGTTCTTTATCAGAGGGTCCAATTTATAGGGCAAGGATGCGTCTATTCAATCGGATCTTGACTTTCCATCAAGCCTACACTCGATAGAGGTCGATAGGTGTAGTTATTGGTGGGCGTGCGGGAGTTGCTCTTCTTGATGTCATCTTTTATGGTTTCTAGATCAATGTAGCGATCAGAGACATTGATGAGACTGTCGCTGGTCATCGAGCGGAGGCTAACCACTTCAACCCGAACGCCGCGATAGCTCGCTGCATCGACCGCGTAGGCTAGATCGCCGTCTCCACTGACTAAAACCGCCGTATCGTAGGAGCCAATCAAGGCCATCATGTCGACGGCGATTTCGACATCTAAGTTTGCTTTCTTAGAGCCGTCTGGAAGTTGAACTAATTCTTTAGAAATGACGCGATAGCCATTCCGACGCATCCACAAGAGAAAGCCTTGCTGTTTCTCATTAGTGGGGTCGACTCCGGTATAGAAGAATGATCTGAGCAACCGTGATCCAGCGGTCAAACGGCAGAGCAATTTGGTGTAGTCAATTTCTATGCCAAGCTGCAGAGCGGCGTAGAAAAGGTTAGACCCATCGATAAAAATAGCGACGCGACCTCGATTTTCCAATACTTGCTCTGGTGTAAAAACAGAGTCGTGACCTAGACTTTGGTGGTGGTTTAGCATGGCGTTTTTATGTCCTGATTTTATGAAGTTTAGCGGGGCTCTTCCCACAATCGATTCAAAAGCAAAAATCAAGCTTATGAGGTAGGCGCCCTGACCCCTGACTTGTTTGTCCGATCGTCGCCCCATCCATTGGCCCCCGAATTTATTGGGGGCAAACCACTACTGCACAGTGTCTGAGAGCAAGTGATAGCGTTGGCTGCAATTGTATTGTAGACGCCGCCAATAGGTCGTCGGCCGTTGAGTTAATTCAAAGCAGGGTTATAGTTGTGAGTTTTTTATCTGAGTTGAAAGGACCCATGAAAAAAATCTAAAAAATGACCTCCTAATAATGCCTCTAATCATACATTAGAGATTTTGAATTGTGGTTCTATCTTAACCTCTTCCACAGAAGCCTCTTTAATAGAATAAGCAGCTGCTTCAAATAGGGGGAAAAGAATTTAACCGAGGTCTAGATTTAGACCACATATATCGTCTTTAAAGAAGATCCTTAAGCTTTATTCCAGTTTTTGGAGAAATATTATCCGCAGTTATCAAATTAATCATCCACAGTTATCAAATTAATCTCCGAAGCAATAAATTAATAAAATATAAAAAGAGTATGGTCCAAATCCCGTTTGGTAACTTGATTGAGATAAGTTTTAATACCTTTGAGATATTCAGAAATACTTCTAAATATTTACTAGAGGATTAAGTATTACGGATTATGTGAGTTAGAAAATTGTGAAAAAAGGCGAGGAGACGTCAAGATTATCTGGTAACA
>JASJDH010000031.1 GCA_030065175.1 Leptolyngbyaceae cyanobacterium MO_188.B28
GGAGTACATGAATGCAAAGGTTTGCCCCAAATTAGGGAGGGTAACGCGGAAGTACCAGCCTTCAAAGAAACGGCGATCGCCGCCATCCCAGTGATACCCGCTGTGGGGAGTTTGCAGCGGCAGGGAGAGCGTTTGGTCCTGAGTCAAGGTCTTATAAGCATCCATCGACCCACCGGGGCACATACCGCCATGCTTGTTTCAGTTCGTTTCTCCAATTCTGATAGTCAGGATCCTTATCGCCGACCAAAGTCCAAAAAGTTTTGGAGTGATTCATGTGGACAGTATGGCAAAGTTCATGGATGAAGACGTAGCGAACGAGAGATTCCGGCAAAAAAAGCAATTTGTAGTTAAGGTTAATATTTTTATGGGTGGAGCAACTGCCCCAGCGCGTCTTTTGACCTCGGATGGAGAGTTTATTAAAGGTCAGGTTGACCTCTTGGCTTACCTTTTGGAACCAGGGGGTAAATTCTGCGATCGCTTTTCGGCTCAGCCAAGACTTCAAAGCGGCTTGGCAGGCGACAACATCGGCAATTCCTCCAGATACGATTAACTGTTTTGACTTTGTCTGTCGAATCCAGAGGCGATCGTCCGCCGCAGATTGATACTTGACTTGCCAAGATTCTACGGGCGATCGCAAAACAATCTGAGTGGGTCGCTCTTCTATAAGTTCGGGAGATAGACTGCTACGATCCGCTGCGAACCGATTGATCGTTTTATGAATCCAACCTTGGCGACGACGGAGAATGTCAGGAATTTCGCGGCGATCAAATCCTGGGGGAATCACAACTTCCACGGACCCTTGCCAAGAAACTTTGATGGAGACATGTTTGGCTCTGGGGCTAACGCGCACCTGATAAGCAGGTAAAGGTCGGGTAGGGGGTTCAGATAGGGGCAAAACAAGCTGATTGGCTTGACAGTCCATAAATTAATCCTTGGATAGAGGTTGCCGTATTCCGTCCCTAGGCTAGTACATAAATACCATACAGCATTTCGCTGGGATTCTTCGCTAGACGTCTGTATTGGGGAAAATCCAGCGTCCGCGTTGTCTAGCTCACAGTTCCAGTAGAAGACGGGGGATGGGTCGGTTGTAATGCTCATCCACTGGAAACGAGGTCGGATTTGGCCAGGAAATCTAACAGAATAGTTTGGTGAATTTCTCCAAGGGGACGCGTTTCTTGTATCTTGGCTGAATACCGATAACCCTGTCTCACCTCTTCTGGAGAGCAAAGTCCGAGATCTTGTCCTTCAGTCAGAACTAACTCTCCAATTGAAGGGGTTAAGGGAGCGTGGTAAACATATCGCAGCACCCGATCATCGATATAACGATTGAATAGGGTCAATGTTGGGGGCGTATATCCAATTTCTTCCCATAACTCCCGCTTAATTCCGGCGTCGGGGGACTCCCCTTGCTCTAAATGTCCGCCGAAGAACCCCCAACATCCTGGATATGCAATGTCAGGGAAATCATCTCGCAACTGCATCAGGAAATGATTGTCTTGATGGAGAATGGCAAGCGTCACTTCAATCCGTTGTACAGACATACCAACTACTGAAATACTGAAAATTTCACAATCTTTGATTCTGATCGCTCATAGACAGGCAATCATGGAAAAATTCGGCATCATTGAGAATAGCTAGGTTAATTCACTCAACTCGATTGGGAAACTGTACAACCGATATCTATCTTCCTTTACCCGATTGCATAAGTCTAGAGTAGGCGTCTAAAGAAGCGCTGCAGGATTCATTCTCTAGACTGCCTAAATAGCCTCACCCGTTAATACTGTCAGCCCAGTTCCCCAATTTTTGTCTCCCTATGAAAAAATTTCACATTCAAGCTCCTTTTGAACCCACTGGCGACCAACCCAGGGCGATTGATGAACTCGTGAAATCTGTCAATGCGGGCCATCGATATCAAACCTTGTGGGGGGCGACTGGCACTGGAAAAACCCACACCGTTGCTCGAGTTATTGACACAGTGGGTAAACCAGCTCTGGTTTTGGCCCATAACAAAACTCTCGCAGCCCAACTCTGCAATGAGCTGCGGGAGTTTTTTCCGAACAATGCGGTTGAGTACTTCATCAGCTATTACGATTACTACCAACCGGAAGCCTATGTTCCGGTGACGGATACGTATATTGCTAAAACAGCGTCTATTAACGACGAAATTGATATGCTGAGGCACTCAGCTACCCGTTCGCTATTCGAGCGGCGGGATGTGATTGTGGTGGCCTCCATTAGTTGTATTTATGGCTTAGGGATTCCGTCGGAGTACCTGAAGGCGTCTATTCCGTTACGGGTCGGTATGGAGGTGAATCAGCGCCAGGTGCTTCGAGATCTGGCTTCGATTCAATACAATCGCAATGACCTCGATTTGGGGCGAGGTCGATTTCGGGTTAAGGGGGATGTTCTGGAGGTGGGTCCCGCCTACGAAGATCGCGTTATCCGGATTGAATTCTTTGGGGATGAAATCGATGCTATCCGTTACGTTGACCCAATTACCGGATCGACGCTTCAGAGTATGGATGCGCTGAATATTTACCCGGCCCGTCACTTCGTCACCCCTGACGATAATCTCCAGTCTGCTTGTCAAGCGATTGAGGAAGAGCTAAAAGATCGGCTGCAGGATCTTGAAACGAAAGGCAAACTGTTGGAAGCCCAGCGATTGGAGCAGCGCACCCGTTATGATTTGGAGATGTTGCGGGAAGTCGGTTACTGTAACGGCGTAGAAAACTATGCTCGCCATCTGGCAGGGCGGGCGGCGGGCTCGCCGCCTGAATGTCTGATCGATTATTTTCCCAAGGATTGGTTATTAGTCATTGATGAGTCCCATGTTTCCATTCCTCAAATTCGAGGCATGTACAACGGCGATCACTCCCGCAAAATGACTCTGATTGAGCATGGTTTCCGGTTGCCTAGCGCAGCCGATAACCGTCCCCTCAAAGCAGAAGAATTCTGGGACAAAGTTAATCAATGCATTTTTGTTTCCGCCACCCCGGGCGCATGGGAGTTTGAGCAGTCTGAAGGCCAATTTGAGGCGAATCAGGAGACGGGCGACGAAGGGAAGAAATCCTATATTCGGGGGACGGGGCATGTGGCGTTGCAGGTGATTCGACCGACGGGGGTGGTGGACCCGGAAATTTTTGTGCGGCCTACCGAAGGGCAGGTGGACGATCTGCTGGGAGAAATCCGGGAACGGGTGCTAAAGCAGGAGCGCACACTGGTGACCACCTTAACCAAACGCATGGCGGAAGATCTGACCGAATATTTTGAGGAGCATGGTGTTCGGGTCCGCTATCTCCACTCTGAGATCCATTCCATTGAGCGGATTGAAATTCTCCAGGATCTGCGGGAGGGTAATTTTGATGTGCTGGTGGGGGTCAACCTACTGCGGGAAGGTTTGGATCTTCCGGAAGTCTCCCTGGTGGCGATTCTAGATGCTGATAAGGAGGGGTTTCTGCGGGCGGAGCGATCGCTGATTCAAACCATCGGACGGGCGGCCCGTCATGTTCAGGGGAAAGCGATCCTCTACGCCGACACCCTCACCGACAGCATGGCTAATGCGATTGATCAAACCGAATGGCGTCGCGCCCAGCAATTGGCCTATAACGAAAAACACGGTATTATCCCGAAACCCATTGTTCGAAAACGCAATAACGCTATTTTGTCTTTCCTAGAGGTTTCCCGGCGACTCAACGCCCAGGAACTTGAGATTGCCTATGAACAAAGCGATGATCTGCCGCTAGAAGGCATTCCCGATTTAATTGTGCAGCTCGAAGCTCAGATGAAAGAAGCGGCGAAAAACCTGGAGTTTGAAGAAGCAGCAAAGTGTCGCGACCGGATTAAGCATTTGCGGGATAGGCTTGTGGGGAGGAGGACTTAAGTGATTCGCGTCAAAATAAAGTCCAAGTAAAAGACAGTGGGTGAGTGGATGGGTGGATGAGTGGATGGGATGTATTTATCTGTAGATCCCTCAGGGTAGAGGGATGTTAGATTTTGGATTTGAGCTTTTCCATCTTCCCCTGCTTCCCCTGCTCCCTCATTTTCCCCTCTCCCCCTCTCCCCCTATCCACTTCTTATCCTTTCAATCCGCTCCCCGACTCCGTCGGGACGATATAGCGCTGCATGGCGACGAAGAACGCCACCACTGGGGCGATGGAAATCACTGATCCGGCGGCGATGAGGCGCCAGTCTAGGGAAAAACTGCCAGCCAGCCGCTGGACTCCAAGGGGAAGGGTAAAGTAAGTTTGGTCGGTTAATACAATCAGCGGCCAGAGAAAGTCACTCCAGGAGCCAATAAAGACGAAGATGGCCAGGGTTACTAGTGCTGGGCGCACTGACGGCAGCATGACAGACCACCAAATGCCGAGTTCAGAGCATCCATCCATGCGAGCCGCCTCTTCGAGTTCCTTAGGCACTCCTTGGAATGCCTGACGCAATAGAAAAATGCCAAAGGCGGATGAGATGGACGGGAAGATGACGCCCAAATAGGTGTTTTGCAGCCCCAGTTGCACGGTCAGAATGTAGAGCGGAATCATCACAATCTGAAACGGGATCATGATGGTGGAGACAATCAGGGAAAAAATCACCTCCCGTCCCTGGAATGACAACCGCGCCAGCGGATAGGCGGCTAACGAACAAAAGACCAGGTTCAGAATGACCGTCAGAATCGCCACTAAGCCGCTGTTAAAAAAATAGCGGCCAAACGGATTGGTCCGCCAAACCTCTATAAAGTTGTTCAGCGTTGGCTCAGTCGGCCAAAACTGAGGCGGAATCTGAAAAATATTTTCCGTCGGCGACTTAAATGCCGTGCTGACCAGCCACATTAACGGCAAAAGCATGACGAGCGCGATCGCCGCTAGCAGCCCATACATTCCCACCAACCGCCAACCAGAAAGCCTTTTCATTTTCCAGGAAGTTTAGATTTTAGATTTTGGATTTTGGATTTTGGTCATGGGTCATGGGTTACTTATTACTTGTTAGGTGATTTCTGAGAATAAATTTACCAAAATGGGACCGTCCCCTCTTGGGAGGGGTTTGGGGGGTGGGTTAGCCGGGATACATCAGATAAACCCACCCCTAACCCCTCCCAAGAGGGGAAATGGATAGAATTTTCGTGGTAGTTTCTTTCCTGGAAATCACCTTACTTGTTACTTTTCATTGGATTTTGGATTGGGTTTCTTTCCCGTTCCCCCTTTCCTTTTTTCTTCCCATCCTCCCTAAGACGCAATATATTGCGTCTCTACATCTTCCCCATCCCCCCCATCCCCCCCATCTCCCCTGCTCCCTTCCCTTGCTCTACCCCAATTCCACTTCCCGCAATAGCCAAAAGCCAGCAAAGGTCTCGGATTTGGGATCGGTTTGAACGGCGAGGAAGTGAACCTGATTGGCTTTTTGTTTGGCGGCTTCGAAATTGGCGGCTTCCGCCGCGATGTCTTCGCTGATGATGTCAGCTAGAATCCAACAATCCGTTACGCCAGTTTCTAATAGCAGGCGGCTAGGCGCGGTAAGCTTAGCCTTCAGATGGCTAAGCTCCAGGCCAGACATCCAACCGGCCAACGGCAGCGCCCGCTGAGAGTAGACAATCACACCAGGGATACGGTCGTCTGAGGAGACGCCCGCCATTTCTAGGGGAAAAGATTCGCCAAAATCGATGGACCATTCGGGTAGGTCGGCAAAGGCGCTAGCTTCTAGGGTGACGAAGGCCCATTGTTGGCCCAACAGAGCGTCGGGCAGAGGGCTTGGGGAAATCGGCGTCGTGGTGATAAATGGAGTTTGAGACGGTTCGTATCCAGGTTCTTTGGGATATACCTCTTGATTGCGGTGATCTAACCATTGCTGTAGCGCCAGTGTGCGGCGGCTGAGTTTGGCGGGGATGCCTAATGCTTCGCAGCCGCGGGTAATCATATTGCGCATTTGGTATCGGAAGAAGCGGATTTGACTGGGGGGCTGGGGGGCTTGCGCGATCGCCTCCTCCAATGCGCTCTTTAACTGAATCGAATTCACCTCTGAACTAGAGACGAATTTACTAAACTGAAACAGGGATTCAGGATCAGTCGTAATGTCCTGAATCCCTTCGCACACCAGAATTTCCCATCGTTTCTTCTGGTTTTCGTCAAAAATTGGCCTTGAGTAGAAATCTAACTCCCAAACTGTACCCATACCTAACCACTCTCAAGAGTAAAGCAAGACAGACTGGATGCTGCCCATTTACTCAGTATCCCGAACTTTAGACGTTAATTCATAGCTTTCCAGAAAACTCCTTTTTCTGAGACTAATCTTATGGGGCAAGTATTTATCAGGGAAATAGTCCCCGAGGAGGGGGAAGCTTTAGAGCAGACAGGAGTCCGAAGAAAATTGGCTGCTGACTTCTTCGCAGAAATCATGACTGGCCAATGTTAAAAGTCAGTTAAAAATCGCTCTCGGCTAAGAGTTTACCGATTTCCTTAATTCGATTCTCTACATCAGCCATCACTCCAGGCAAATCCTGGAGAATTTCCCCCGGATATTTTTCTAAGACCTTAGTGGACAGGGAAATGCGGTGTTTAATGTCATCAATATTAATGATGACTGCTTTGATCGATTGCCCGACGGAAAGCACATTGGGAAGCGAGGAGACATAATTCTTGCTGACTTGGTTGATATGGAGCAATCCGGTTACGCCGTCAAACTCCACAAAGGCTCCAAAGGGCCTGATATTGGCAACGGTCCCTTCGATTAATTGGCCCCGCTCCAGACGACTCATCGCCGCCGCCCGAACTGCCGTCCGCTGGGAGAGGATCACGCGCTTTTTCTCTGGATCAACTTCCAATAAGGTGACTAAGACGGTTTGTCCCACCAGTCCCTCAAGGTCCTCGGCCGCTATCAGATGAGAGCGAGGAATAAACCCCTTAAGCCCTTCAACAAAGGCGGTGACTCCGCCTTTGTTGACCCCATTGATTTTGACTTCAAGGGTTTCATTATTCGCTTGCATCTCAGCCAACTTTTTCCACAGGCGTTTTAGCTCCAGCCGACGGATAGACAAGAGCACCTGTCCATTCGCATCCTGATCGCGAATGATTAAAAATTTTCGCTCCGAATCCAGCGGCACAACCTCTGCTAAGTCAACATCTCGCTTCAGCGACGCTTCCACTATGGGCAAGAATGCTGCTGATTTCCCCCCAATGTCTATATAAGCTCCTTCAGCGCCATGGCTGAATACCTTACCTTGCACGACACTTCCCTTTTGGAACTGATAGTCATGCTGTTCCAGAGCTTTAGCAAAATCTTCAGCTGAAAACGTCAAATTAATAACCTCCCAATCATCGGGCAGTCAGTTTCTCAAGTATAAATCACAGTCCTAAATCACAGATTCTCTTGAAATAAGCCTTGCACTTTTTCCCATGAATCCGCTGCTGCTGTTGGATCATAACTACTGCGCCAATCGCAGAAGAAGCCATGATCAGCGCCGCTGTAGCGAAAGATTTGGTGGGGGACTTGACATTTTCTTAATTCCGCTTCGATTTGGTCAACGTCTGGATTGGGAATGAGGGGATCGGCGGTTCCAAAAAATCCGTATAGCGTTCCGCCAATTTCATGGGTGTGAGTTATGGTTGGATTACCGCCGCCCGGGGTCATTGAGGTAATGCCAGCGCCATAGAATACAGCGGTGGCTTTGACATCAGGCAGCGTCGCCGCTAAGTAGGCCACATGGCCGCCAAAGCAAAACCCAATGCACCCAACTCCATTGGGTTTAACGTGAGGTAATTGCTTAACATAGTCAATAGCGCTTTGGATGTCGCTTAGGAGTTCCGTTGCTGTTGTTCCATTTTTGTATTGGCGTCCTAGCTCAAAATCGGCTTGGGCGTAGCCCACTTCAAATCCTGGCGCTTGTCGGTGATAGAGGGCGGGTGCGATCGCCACATACCCAATTTTTGCAAATCGTTCAGTCACATCCCGGATGTGGGCGTTGACCCCAAATATCTCTTGGAGCACTATGACAGCTGGAAATATTCCGGTTTCCGTCGGTTCCGCCAGATATGCGGGAAGTTTAAAGGCTTGATTGGTGAGTTCAACGGATGAGGTTCGAATTGCTGAAGTTGTTGCCATATGTTTAAAAAATGCTGAGAATTACGAAGCCTTGTCAAAAAACATTTATTTGTGGGTGACGAGTGCTCTGAGTCATCTCCTCTTTTATATTTACCCTTTAATCTCATTAAACAGGGGTGTCTCATTTCCCGTTGGCGCGCAAGTTCCAACCCGCAGTTTTTGGAGAACCTGCAGTGGTACAGTTTCACATTCAACCCGATAGCGAGATTCCGGCTTCAACCCAACTCTATAATCAAATTCGGTTCGCCATTGCGTCGCGTCAATTTCCGCCGGGGCATCGTCTGCCCAGCACTCGTCAACTGGCCATGCAGACAGGGTTACACCGCAACACCATCAGTAAAGTTTATCGCCAATTGGAAGACGCGGGGGTTGTCGAAGCTCAGCCCGGCTCAGGAATTTACGTGCGGGAATTGGGGGGGGCGGAAAGCGCTAAGCCAAGTTCCCCTCTGATTGATCAATTCCCCAAAGCCAGAGAAATTGTCGAACAGAGTTTAGATGAGATGTTGCGGCAGGGATGTTCCCTGAACCAGGCCCGGGAGTTATTTCTTGCTGAGGTTGACTGGCGACTGCGCTGTAGCGCCCGAGTACTGGTCACAACCTCCAAGGAAGATTTAGGCGCGGGAGAATTGATGGTGCGGGAATTGGAGCAGGCGCTAAACATTCCAGTTCAACTTGTGCCCTTAGAGGAGTTAGAGCAAATTCTTTCTCAAACTCGATCGGGCACTGTGGTGGCCAATCGCTATTTCATTAATGAGGCGGAAGCGATTGCGGCGCCTAAATCGGTGCGGGTGATTCCCATTGATATTTATGACTACGGTAAGGAATTTGAAATCCTCAAGAACTTACCCAAGGAAACCTGTTTAGGCATGGTGAGCCTCAGCCCAGGGATTTTACGAACGGCTGAGGTGATTTCCTACAGTTTGCGGGGGGATCAAATCCTAGTGATGACCGCCCAAGCTAATGATACGTATAAATTGGAAGCATTAGTGCGGAGCGCTCAAACCATTGTGGTGTTTGATCAGGCTAGTTTTCCCGCGGTCAAACAGGCCATCTCAGCAGCCAGGGAAGATTTAATTCGTCCGCCTCAAGTCATCTGCTGTGAGAACTACATTGGTGAAAAGTCCATTAGCCTCTTAAAGCGAGAACTTGGGCTAGATTAATCCACTAAAAAAGCATTAATGTGCTGGAGGTATGCGTCTGGATCTTCCAGCATCGGAAAATGAGAGGTATTAGGAATGACAACGTATTCGACTTTGTCATTTAAGGTGGCTGCCTGCCGACCCATTTCAGCCTCAATAATCTGGTCGTACTGCCCTGAAATCAGCAGAGTGGGTAACGGAACTCGACGATAGGCTTCGGGCATTTCCTCCGTCGCCTCTTTGCTGACGGAGGTATAGATTGTGCCCAAAGCGGCTTCATAATCAGCCATCAAGAAATCTTCTAAGAACGCCCGACGCTCAGCATTAGGAATAGACCGATGGAGAAATCGGGCCATAAACATTCGGGGGGCTAAGGGAATTTGTTTCAACCACCCTGGGCGAAAGGCCACGACATAGCGGCTAAAGCGATGGAACGCGTCAAACGCCTTGGCGTCATACTCAAGCAGACCATGGCAAGTCAATATAGCCTGGATAACCCGATCCGTATATTGATTCAAGAAGATGACGCCGATGGAAGCTCCCATGGAATGAGCGTTTAGATATACCCGATTAAGGTTTAGAGTATCCAGCAGCTCGGCCAGATCATCGGCGTAGCTCTCTAGTGTGTAACTTCCGGGAGCCGTCGCCGGATTGGTATCTTGGGGCAGTCGAGACCGACCGAATCCTCTAAGGTCATAGAGTAAACAGTCAAATCGATGACAAAGCGCTTCAGCAGTGCCTTTCCAGTAACGAGCCGAACCGCCCCAACCATGTAAAAAAACCATGACGGGGCGATTAGACCCCTGAGACTCCTCTGGAGAGGAAATCCATTCATAATAATGTTTGATGCCTTTAATCGAAATATATGGCACGGCTTAAGCAGATTCGGGTTTTGGCAGGGAGGAGGGGTGAACGAGCAATTCGGCTGTTGACCGTTTCTCCACCATCTCACGGGTAATCATGCAGCGCTTCAAATCTTTACGGGAGGGGAGTTCGTACATGACGTCCAGCATCAATTCTTCAACGATGCTTCGCAGCGCCCGAGCGCCCGTTTTACGGCGATAGGCTTCTCTTGCGATCGCTCGGATTGCGTCTGCTTTGAATTCTAGCTGGACGCTGTCCATCCGTAGAAGCTTCTGAAACTGTTTAACGAGAGCATTCTTAGGCTCGGTCAGAATCGCGACTAAGGTGTCTTCATCCAGAGGATCAACGACAGAAATCGCTGGGATACGTCCAATGAACTCAGGAATCATGCCAAATTTCACCAGATCATCGGGCTCTAAATACTTTAAGACATCTGATGTTCGTTTTTCCCGAGATGGCTGTGTTTCCCCTGGTTGTACGAAGCCCATTGACTTTTTGCCAATGCGCTGTTCAACAATCTTATCTAGGCCGACAAAAGCCCCGCCGCAAATAAACAGGATATTGCTGGTGTCAATCTGGATGCAGTCTTGATAAGGATGCTTCCGGCCGCCTTGAGGGGGGACATTGGCGATCGTACCCTCCAGCATTTTCAGCAGCGCCTGCTGAACCCCTTCTCCGGATACATCCCGAGTAATTGATGGGTTCTCGCTTTTACGGGCGATTTTGTCAATCTCATCGATGTAGATAATACCGCGCTGGGCTTCTTCCACATCAAGATCCGCAACTTGTAGAAGTCGTAATAGGATGTTTTCTACATCCTCCCCTACGTAACCCGCTTCGGTGAGGGTTGTGGCGTCTGCGACGGCGAAGGGGACATCCAAAACTCTCGCCAGGGTTTGGGCTAACAGAGTTTTACCACAACCTGTGGGGCCAATTAGGAGAATATTAGACTTTTGTAGCTCTACATTGTCGTCTTCTGATTCACTGCCTTTTGACTGGGCGTAACTGAGACGCTTGTAGTGGTTATACACAGCGACTGAGAGAACTTTCTTGGCCTCATCTTGCCCAATTACGTGTTCATCCAGAAATATCTTGATCTCGCGAGGCTTCGGAATTTGCCTCAGGGAAATACTGGGGGTTGAACTTCGACGCTTTTCGGGAGATTGCTCCCGTCGCGGGCTAGGTTGGGAGACGGCTGCGCTAGAGTCAAATAACTCCTCGTCCAGAATCTCATTGCAAAGATCAACACATTCATCGCATATATAGACTCCCGGTCCCGCAATGAGCTTGCGCACCTGTTCTTGAGATTTACCGCAAAAGGAACATTTCAGATGGGAGTCATATTTAGACATAATTGCCCCTTACTTCAGTGCAGTCACATTTGAACTTGCAGAAAGTTGCTGCCGTTCAATCACTTGGTCAATCAAGCCGTATTCCTTGGACTCAGTTGCGGACATAAAAAAGTCTCGCTCTGTATCCGCTTCGACCTTCTCTAAAGGTTGCCCGGTATGCAGCGCTAACAACTCATTGAGCCGTTGCTTGTGGTAAAGAATTTCCTTAGCTTGGATTTCAATGTCCACCGCCTGACCTTGGGCTCCGCCCAGAGGCTGATGAATCATAATGCGGGAACTCGGCAGCGCCATTCGCTTGCCGGACGCCCCGCCTGAGAGTAGAAACGCCCCCATACTGGCGGCGAGTCCAAAGCAGATTGTGGCGACATCCGGTCGAATCTGCTGCATTGTGTCATAGATGGCCATGCCAGCAGTAACAGAGCCGCCGGGGGAATTGATGTAGAGTTGGACGTCTTTCTCGGGATCTTCAGCGTCCAAAAAAAGCAGTTGAGCCACGATTGAATCAGCGACTGCGTCGTCAACTGGGGTGCCTAGAAACACAATTCGCTCACGCAACAATCGAGAATAAATATCAAATGCTCTCTCACCACGCCCTGATTGTTCAACCACCATTGGAACGATGCTGCGCACGCCCATTGAGGCAGTTGCCGTCTGACTCAAACTGGTTAAGGGACCAAGGGATAACTTTGATGACAACATACTACGCAATCAGGGAGCTAACACTAAGCGATTCAGCGACAGTTCAGGTTAACCATGCAAATAAGCGGCGATATACTGAACCTCTGGAAATATTATGCCTTAACTTTTCTAGAACATCCTGAAACCGGAGGAGGCTCCAAAGCTAATCTGATTTGTCTTTAGGGCCTGCAAACGGTTTCAGGGAGCGGGTTTATGCAAAATAACGCGGCTTACAGGCTCGCTATCTTAATCAATCTTCAGATTCAGCGTCACTTTCGACATCTGCTTCGGCTGGCACATCTATGACGGCGGCTGATGCAGGGAGTTCGTCAGTGTTCTCAATGGGCTTGGATGTCGCTGGAGCTGTATCAGATGTGGTTGCCGACGAATCAGTGGTCTCGACGGTTTCCTCTGCCTCAGGGGCATTTTCTGATGTGTCCGCTTCGGCTGGAGCCAGTGTTCCTTCGGGCACGAGTTCAATCGTGCTGTGTTCTTCCAGCCAAGCTAGAACTTTTTCCTTGAGCAGATCTTCGTGGATAACTTCCCGCAATCTTTCGAGATCAATTTTTTTGGGATCGTCAGCATTCTCTAACATTTCAGCCATCTTAGCCTCGACTTCCTCGTCGTCGATCTCGATGGACTCCTGCTTGGCGACTTCTCCAAGGGCGATAGTGCGCTGGAGATTAGCGATCGCGTCCGATTGCGAACGTTCCCGCATATTCTCCACAATGGCTTCGGTCAGAAACTTCTGGATATCGAGTCCCTGATTACCCAATTGCATTAGAGTTTGAGTGACTAAGAAGTCCACTTCACGCTTCACCAGCGTTTGTGGAATCTCAGCTTCTAGATTGTCAACCAGCGCATCAATCAAGGACTTTTCTTTATTGGCGGTTGTCCTATCCTTAGCTTCTTTTTGATAGCGTTCTTCGAGAGATTGGTGTAATTCTTCCAGGGTTTCGAAATCACTCACCTCTTGAGCAAAATCGTCGTCTAAATCAGGGAGTTCTTTTTCCTTGAGTTCCTTGAGGGTCAGACTAAACAGGGCGTCTTGGCCAGCTAAGTCTTCCTGGGGATAGTTTTCTGGGAAAGTCACTGAGATTTCTTTGGACTCTTCCAGCGTCATCCCGACGATCCCTTCGATAAATCCTTCAATGAATTGACCTTCTTTCAATTCAATTTGAAAATCTTGGGCGCTGCCGCCGGGAAATTCTTCAGGTTCTTCTTCCCCCTTAATTAGTTTGCCGACAAAGTCAACTACGGCGACATCCGCCATCTCTGCTGACCGATCTTCAATGGGCACCAGCGTGGCCAAGTTAGTTCGATATCCTTCCAGAGCCTCATCTACTCGACTGGAATCGTACTTAACCTCTTCTGCTTTGACAGTCAAATCCTTGTACTGACTTAAGTTGACACGGGGAGGAACATCAACGGCAATAGAAAGGGTGAGTGCGTCGCCGGGTTCAAACTGGCTGATTAAGTCATCGAAGGAAGACCTGAGTTGATAGTTGCCAAGCGCTTCAATTTCTTCCTGCTCGATCGCCTGTTTAACGCTATTCTGCAGTAGCTCTTCCAAAACAGCCCCCTTGAGCTGGGTTCGGCCAAACCGCTGAATTAATACTTGGCGCGGCACCTTACCTTTACGAAACCCAGGAATATGGGCAGTGCGCATGTACTTACGCAGGACTTCCTCATAAGTTTTTTTAGACATTTCTGGAGGAATTTCAATCTCCAAGCCCACTTGGCTTTCGGGCAATTGTTCCTGAGTAACTTTCATTGAGTTCCTTAAACAAGTTCAGTTTCAGTATTTTTTGTCTTCTACTGGAGGGAGACGGCGGATCGGTATAGAGAGCTGCGATAAGTTATCATAGCGGATTATCCCCTATCAAGAAGCGGAAGACTCCCCCTATGGTCATACCAGCTATCGAGCAGGCGAAGATGAGTTTGATTGCAGCCGCTTGAGTTTTTTCGGAGGGGCCGCTAAGTTCTTATAGTAAAGTGATGCTAATAAGTTTCTTATACTCAGTTACTGAATCATTGCTGGATTTGGCTTAAACGCTAGCTTCTTACCCTTGTAAGGATATTGCAAGAATTTGAGAATCTTTCAAAAGCCTAAGGAAATCATTTTATTTAGATATCTTTAAAAATCTTCCAACGTAAACTTTATTAAACAGCATCAAGCGCGTTTGCCGACATCAAACAGTTTTGGTCTGATGTCCGATTATTATTTTTGACACTCGATAAAACACCTTGAACCATTTCCCTTAAAACATTCGAAATATTGTATTAAAAATTTACAGAAACCTTGCAAAGAGCATTATTGGGTCGGTGCTGAATGATTTTTATTTAGGAGGATACTCACTTGCCTGAATCATATCGAGTTGCAATTTTGGGGGCGACAGGGGCCGTCGGGGTTGAATTATTGAAGTTGCTGGAAAGCCGAAACTTTCCCATTGCCGATTTAAAGCTTTTGGCTTCGCCGCGATCGGCTGGGACGAAGCTTAAGTTTCGAGGCGAAACGCTCCAAGTAGAGGCATTGACCGATCATGCTTTTGAGCAGGTCGATTTGGTGTTCACTTCAGCTGGAGGGAGTGTCTCAAAGCAGTGGGCTCCTAAGGCGGTGGCTGCTGGAGCGGTGGTGATCGACAACTCCAGCGCCTTTCGTATGGATCCCCATGTGCCTTTGGTTGTCCCGGAAGTGAATCCCGAAGCAGCCGCTGGGCACTCTGGCGTCATCGCCAATCCGAATTGCACAACGATTTTGATGTCTCTGGCCGTTTGGCCGCTACACCAGATTCAACCCCTCCAGCGTATGGTTGTGTCCACTTACCAATCCGCCAGCGGCGCTGGCGCTCGCGCTATGGCGGAAGTGGAGCAGCAAACTCGAGATATTTTGGGGGGTAAGGAGCCCCAGGTCGAAATTTTCCCCTATCCCCTCGCCTTTAACCTCTTTCCCCACAATTCAGCTCTCAATCAGCAGGGCTATTGCGAGGAAGAGATGAAAATGGTGAATGAAACCCGTAAAATCTTTTCCTCTCCTAATCTACGGATTACCGCAACTTGTGTTCGGGTTCCCGTCCTTCGGGCTCACTCAGAAGCCGTTAACCTGGAGTTTGGTTCGCCGTTTGAGGTGTCTAAGGCAAGGGAAATTCTGAGTCAAGCCCCAGGGGTGAAGCTGGTGGAAGATTGGCAAGCAAACTATTTCCCGATGCCAATGGAGGCGAGTGGACAGGACGCTGTGTTGGTCGGGCGTATTCGCCAGGATATTTCCCACCCCTGTGGTTTGGAACTCTGGTTAAGCGGCGATCAAATTCGCAAAGGAGCTGCCCTCAATGCAGTCCAGATTGCTGAGTTGCTAAAGGCGCGCCGCTGGCTAGCCGTTCCCACACCGGCTTGATGTAGAGGAGTATGAAAAGCGTGGTAAGTTTTGGAAGGGTTCTCACAGCCATGGTTACACCCTTCACTCAGGCGGGTGAAGTCAATTTCCAAGTGGCTGAGAAGCTGGCGGCTCATTTAGCTGAGCATGGTACGGACACTCTGGTTGTTTGCGGCACAACGGGTGAATCTCCGACTCTCAGTTGGGATGAGGAATATCAGCTGTTTAAAGTCGTTAAACAGGCTGTCTCAGGTAAGGCAAAAATCATTGCTGGTACGGGGTCTAACTCAACCCAAGAAGCGATCGAAGCAACTCAAAAAGCAAGTCAGTTAAATTTGGATGGATCGTTACAGGTCGTTCCTTATTACAATAAGCCCCCCCAGGAGGGACTTTATCAGCACTTCAAAGCAGTCGCTGAATCGGTTCCAGACTTACCCTTGATGCTTTACAACGTCCCAGGCCGCACCGGCCAAAATCTAGCTTCAGAAACGGTAAGTCGGCTGGCGATGATTCCGAACATTGTGGCAATTAAGGAAGCCAGTGGTAACCTTGATCAGGTGGGAGAGATTCGACGGCTGACACCCGCTGATTTTACTATTTATTCAGGAGACGATTCTTTAACCCTGCCGCTACTTTCCATTGGCGCAGCTGGTGTGGTCAGCGTCGCTAGCCATCTAGTCGGCGACGAGTTGAATCAAATGATTCAATCTTTTGAAGTAGGCGACGTCCGATCGGCGGCGAAGATGCATCTCCGCCTCCTCCCTCTATTTAAAGCCCTTTTTCTTACCGCGAATCCCATTCCTCTCAAAGCTGCTTTATCCCTTCAGGGCTGGCAAGTCGGAATTGCACGTCTACCACTCTGCCCGCCCACGGTAGAAGTGACCGATACACTCAAAGCAGTGCTGGAAGATCTCCATCTGTGCGTTGATTCTTGAACCAAGGAATTCGTCAACATAGGATACTGGGTTGCCGCCTCAGGGAGCTGATGAATTCTAAGACTTCCGACAATTGAATAATTTCAAGTTTGACGGCTATCTAGCCGATAACCTCCTAACTCTCCTGTTTAGGTGATCCTTGCCTTTTTCTTTAGGGGATTAAACGTTAGCGTCAATGGGTTGAATGTCAAAACTTTCAGAATCTACCTCGACAGCTCCAGAGTGCGCTACCAACGGTTACTTCTTAGTTAATGGTTTGGGGTTTTCTGAGACATCTTTGTTGGCTAGCGTCGCTCAGGTTTTCTGTCCGGACAAAAAACTCTAAATAGATTCCGCCCAACTATCTAAACATCTACCTTACAAGCCTGGAATGGTTTAGAGATATAGTCCGCGTTTCAGCTTATCCTTCTCTATTTTTTATTTCGAATCAACAATTCATAAAAGGATACTTATGGGGCAAAACAACTCCAATCTGGCTCTCAAGGTTATCCCGCTCGGGGGACTTCATGAAATTGGAAAAAATACCTGCATTTTTGAAATCAACGATGAAATTCTGCTTCTGGATGCGGGGTTAGCTTTCCCAACGGATGGTATGCATGGGGTTAACATTGTTTTGCCGGATGTCACCTACCTGTGTGAGAACCGCCACAAAATCAAGGGCATGATTGTGACCCATGGCCATGAAGACCATATCGGCGGCATTGCTTTCCACCTCAAGCAATTTGATATTCCTGTGATTTACGGTCCTCGGTTGGCAATGGCGTTATTGTCCGGGAAATTAGAAGAGGCCGGCGTTTCCGATCGAACGGAACTAAGAACTGTTCGCCCCAGGGATATGGTGCGTCTAGGTAAATCCTTTCTGGTGGAGTATATTCGCAATACCCACTCCATTGCCGACAGTTTCAGCGTTGCGATCCATACGCCTGTCGGTGTCGTTATCCATACAGGCGATTTCAAGGTTGACCATACGCCAGTGGATGGAGAGTTCTTTGATCTGGCCAAACTGTCTGAATATGGAGAGAAGGGCGTCCTTTGCCTGATTAGTGATTCTACCAATGCCGAAGTGCCTGGGCATACTCCTTCAGAGCGGTCTGTCTATCCCAATTTGGATCGCGAATTTAGCCAAGCCGCGGGGCGGTTAATCGTCACCACTTTCGCCTCCTCTGTGCATCGCGTCAATATGATTTTGGAACTGGCGCAAAAGCATGGACGGGGGGTGTTTGTAGTCGGTCGCTCAATGCTGAACGTGATCGCCCATGCCCGTAACTTGGGGTATATCAAGTGCAAGGATGAGTTGTTTCAACCCCTGAATACCTTGGGTAAGTGGCCGGATGAAAAGGTGATGATTCTAACCACTGGATCGCAAGGGGAGCCTCTGGCCGCCTTGACCCGGATTTCTAAGAACGCCCATCGCCAGATTAAAATTCGCCAAGGCGATACCGTCGTTTTTTCCGCCAATCCGATTCCCGGTAACACGATCGCTGTGGTAAACACCATCGACCGCTTAATGATGCAAGGGGCCAAGGTGATTTACGGTCGGCATAAGGGGATCCATGTATCGGGCCATGGCGCTCAAGAGGACCAAAAGCTGATGTTAGCTTTGACCCGTCCGCAGTTTTTCTTGCCGGTTCATGGTGAGCACCGGATGCTGGTTAGGCATGCTGAGACGGCTCAAAGTATGGGGATTCCGTCAGAAAATATGGTGATTATTAATAATGGGGATGTGGTGGAGGTGTCGCGGACCCAAATCCAAATAGCGGGTAAGGTATCCTCCGGGATTGAGTTGGTAGATTCCTCCCGCCGGGGAATTGTGCATCGAGATACCCTGCGAGAGCGTCAGCAATTGGCGGAAGACGGTATTGTGACAGTGGCGGCCGCCGTAGGCTGGAATGGGTGCCTGATGGCTCCCACCTCTGTGCATCTTAGGGGAGTTGTTAGTCCTGTAGAAACCAAGCACTTAACTGAAACGATCCACCAATTACTTGAGGCCTGGCTTAGCGACCGTTGGTCTGAGTTTTGTAGTCACGCCGATGGAGAGAACATCGAGGTAGATTGGGTAGGGCTACAGGCTCAGATTGAAACTGAGCTGCGGCGCTTTCTGAGACGAGAATTGCCTAAAACCTATCCGCTATTGGTGTTTTTGATGCAACATCCGGACTCTCCAGAAAAGCATACTGAGTTGGATTGGCCGCTCCCAGCTGTATCTGCTTCTTAGTTTGAGATAGTCGCGCTGGTTACCTGGGGATGCTTTTTGGGGCAAGATATGCTAGAAAGTACCCATTATAGTAGCCTCGTAGTCCCTCTAGCGCTATAATTCAACTCAACAGAGGCTGTTGTAAGTGCTAATGGAATAGGTTACTGGCGATTCAGTCAGTAGATGTTTCTAGGAAAAACCCCGCAACCCGGATTTAATAAGGACTGCAAGGTCATTTCTGGAATATTTTTACTAAGTGAGTACCCAATACTAAAAAGCTTCTGTCAGCATACTTGTTTAATTTTGGGCAAGGTCTTGGCGAAGATCTGAGATTGAAATTTAGCACAAAAGTACTCTCTTACTCATTTTCTGACTTTTAGCTGAATCGCTGACGATTACGTTCAGCTGCCTAAGGTTTTATGACTTGTTATCGCTCCAATGCGTAGGGTGTCGACTATGGATTTCCTGCGCATCCTTAATTCAGGTTTTTTCGGTTTGTGCTTAACACCAGCAGACTCGCTGCACAGGTGAACGTAGTGCTACGACTGGTGAGAGTTTTTTGAGGAAATTGAATGCCAAAGCAGATCATTATTGCTGAGCAGCATCGGATTGCTGCTGTATTCTCAGAAGATCAAATTCAAGAGTTAATCGTTGCAACGGGGAGTCATCAGGTTGGGGATATATACCTCGGAACGGTTGAGAATGTCCTACCCGGAATTGATGCAGCGTTTGTCAATATTGGCGATAGCGAACGCAACGGTTTTATGCATGTGACTGATCTAGGGCCATTGCGGCTCAAGCGATCAGCTGGCTCAATTACTGAACTGGTGGCGCCTCAGCAAAAGGTGTTGGTTCAAATCATGAAAGAGCCGACGGGGAATAAGGGCCCGCGGCTGACTGGCAACATCACATTGCCCGGACGCTATTTGGTGCTGATGCCTTTTGGTCGAGGCGTCAACTTATCCCGGCGAATTCGGAATGAAAATGAACGGCACCGATTGAGGGCGCTGGCGATTTTGGTGAAGCCGCCTGGAATGGGTCTATTGGTTAGAACTGAGGCGGAGGGTGTGCCGGAAGAAGCCATCATTGAAGATTTAGAAGCGCTCCAAAGACAGTGGGAGAGTATTCAACAGGAGGCGGTTTCGACCCGGGCTCCAGCGCTTTTGAATCGCGATGATGATTTTATTCAGCGGGTTCTGCGGGATGTTTACAGTGCGGATGTGAATCGTATTGTGACGGATTCCCATACAGGCTTAAAGCGGGTGAAGCAACATTTGGCGTCCTGGAGCGGAGGGAAATCTCCCCAGGGAGTTCTGATTGACCATCACCGCGATCGCATTTCGATTTTGGAATACTTCCGCGTTAACGCGGCGGTTCGGGAAGCGCTGAAGCCTAGGGTCGATTTACCGTCAGGGGGATACATAATCATTGAGCCAACTGAGGCGCTGACCGTCATCGATGTGAACTCAGGCTCCTTTACCCGTTCGGCGACCGCCCGAGAAACTGTATTGTGGACAAACTGTGAAGCCGCCACCGAAATTGCTCGTCAACTTCGACTGCGAAACATTGCCGGTGTCATCATTGTCGATTTTATCGACATGGACTCTCGCCGCGATCAGTTACAAGTGCTAGAGCACTTTAGCAAGGCCCTCAAGGCCGACAAGGCGAGGCCTCAGATTTCCCAGCTTTCTGAACTGGGTCTTGTGGAGTTAACCCGTAAACGGCAAGGACAGAATATTTACGAACTTTTCGGTCGCCCTTGCGCCACTTGCGGCGGCTTAGGCCACCTGGTTCATTTGCCCGGCGAATCCGATCCAGCTAGACAGGAGCCTCTGGAGCCCAGTCGAGAATACGGATTTACAGCGTCTTCCGCCCCCTCAACTTTGCCGACTGCTATCTCAGAGAGGCGGCATGAAGATCTAGAGCCCCATCAAGATTTGCAAGAGTTAGACTTGCTCAATCACCCGAATTACCAAGAACGAAGCGGGGCGAAGGGCCGAAGTCGACATCGCCGGCGTCGGCCGAGTGAAACTCCTGCTCTACGAAACAGTGGACGCATAGAATTAGAAAGATCGGCTAACCTGGCCGAAACTCCCGATCATCCCAGAGTCGTTGAAGAAGCGGAACCGACCGTTATTCCAAAAGTCAGTCGGACTCGAAATGGGCGCCAAGAAAAGAAACCCGCAGAGCCGCCAGAAGTCATTTCAATTGAAATGACCCCTGATGAGCAACGTATCTACGCCTTAATGGGGATTTCTCCACTTGTGCTTACCCACCAAACCGTGAAAGATCCGAAGACTGCGATTATGAACGTCGTCTTACCGGGGCAAGCGCCGACCCCCTTGCCTATCCTCTCCAGGGATGCGGAGGAGTCAGCGCCAACTTTAACGTTGACCTCATCACAGGAGACCGCCGCCATTGTTACGACGGAAGAAACTTCGGAAACGCCGCTTGAATCCCCGGCTGAAGCGCCGCACCCAATAGAGAGTGCGAGTAATTCAGAAACCAATGGCGGCACAACAACTCGTCGTCGCCGCCGTCGCCGCTCTTCTGCTTCAGAGCTGGAAACAGCGGGTTTTCTAGGCGGTGATTTGAGTTAACGGTCAATTAACCTTAACTGCCGATGGCGTCAGTAAAGACGCAAAAAAATCTCCAATGAATCTCTACTTTTCTCGAATGAATTAATTTTTAGCGATGGAGGGACAGTGGATAGCTGGGGTTGACGAAGTGGGCAGGGGCGCTTTGTTTGGCCCAGTTGTGGCTGCGGCTGTTATTCTGCCGCCCACAGTGCTAGATGAACTCACTCAGGCAGGGGTGAAAGATAGTAAACAACTCTCTTCAGCTAAGCGAATTGAGTTGTCAGGGCTCATTCGATCAGTGGCGATTGACGCCAAAATCGGTATGGCTTCTGTTCAAGAAATCGATCGGATCAATATTTTGCAAGCGTCTCTACTTGCAATGAAGCGGGCCATTCTGAGACTGTCGCCTCAACCTGCTCTGTGTTTGATAGACGGTAATCAACTGATTCCGGGTTTAGGCTTATCTCAGCAAGCGATTACCAAAGGCGATCAAAGCTCGATTCAGATTGCCGCTGCCAGTATCTTAGCGAAGGTATGGCGGGATACTTTGGTGATTCGATTAGATCGTCGGTATTCTGGCTATGATTTAGCTTCTAATAAGGGGTATGGAAGTACTAAACATAGAGTCGCCATTGCAAATCTAGGCATCACCCGACAGCACCGTCGATCATTTAAGGCCTGTCAATCCCAGTGTGTTGATACAACATCAAGGACAAATCAACTTCCTTTGTCCTTAAGTTGAGTTTCTTCTTAGAGACAATGACAAAGCCCAATGATTGCATTATTCAGGGATGAGCGCATGTCTAGGCATATAGCTTAAAGGGCGTTAAGACCATAAGGCGCTGGATTGAGTGATAGTCGCAAAATCGCCATTGTTCGTTTGAGTTGCGACCCACTCACGATAGTCAGAGAATAATTGTCGCATTAGCCTTTGTTTAATGGTGAGCAGTACACTGTGAAGTAGACTATTGCCGGTCTTCTCTAACAGTGATTTTGGAGTCAAGCGTAGTGCTGGAGGCAGCTGTATAGAAACCTCTAGATTTGCGCTCCCCTGAAGTTGGGTGTTTGCGCCAATCGACTGGGGCATAAGCTGGCCGGTTAAATTGAGATCGAAACGCTGATTGATGTAATCATTTCCTCGGATTTCACATCGAATCGATTCTAGCCAAATCGTGTCTTCAGCTCCCGCCCAAATCTGAAGATCAACAATCGGCTGAATTTGAATCATCATGAAGCTCAGTGGCCGCAAGTTTAACCGAAACTGTCCATTGTGAAGAGGCTCAACCTGTTTGGGCTCAATCAGGGCTCTGACGAGTCGTTGAGGTTGACGTAAATAGTATTTGATGGGAATGGGTTGTTCAGGCACAACTAGACTGACAGATTGCGAAGCGAAAAAGCGAGTCATCATGGGCAAGGAATGTTCCCAGACAGATCAGAAAACGATTAGTGTATCTGTACATACACATTAAATAAAGTTACCATTTCTAAGAAAATAAATTAAGTCAAAATTTAAGTATTAGGGGGATGGGGAACCCCAAACTGATATTAGATGGGACAGGGCGATGCAGATGGCCTTTCCTTGAGATAAGAAATTTTTTCTGATTCTTCCTCAGTTAACGCTCCTGTCAGTCATCTTTCTTCATTATGAAGGCCTAATTTATGGTTATTTCCATCGCCCATTTGGGCCCCCAAGGAACCTATGCGGAGGCTGCCGCTTTAGCCTACGCTCGATGGCTGAAGCAGCATGGGGCAAAAGCTGTTCGACTTCATGCCTATCCCAGCATCGCCCAAACCATTCAAGCTACAGCGTCTGGAGACACCGATCTAACCGTTGCGCCAGTCGAAAACTCGATTGAAGGCGGGGTGACCATCACCTTGGATACCCTGTGGAAGCTCGATAACTTGCAGATTCAGAATGCGCTAGTGCTGCCTATTGGTCATGCATTGCTGTCTCAGGCCGAAACCTTGGCACCCATTCACAAGGTGTATTCTCATCCACAAGCGCTTGCCCAATGTCAAGGATGGCTAGCCCAGTTTTTACCCAATGTAGACTTAATTTCAACCAACTCTACAACCGAAGCCCTGCAACATTTGGAACAAGATCCAACCATTGCAGCGATTTCCTCGCAGTGGGCCGCCAAGCTCTATAAGTTGCCCATTTTGGCTTATCCCATTAATGACCATTCAGACAACTGCACCAAGTTCTGGGTGCTGAGTCTTCAACCTTCTAGTCAAGGGAGTCATACGTCTATCGCATTTAGTTTACCTGTCAATGCGCCGGGAGCTTTAATTAAACCCCTGCAATTATTTGCCGCTACGAACATCAATCTTAGCCGGATTGAATCTCGGCCAGCTAAGCGGTCTTTAGGGGATTATCGATTCTTTGTAGATTTGGAGTGCGGTATTAGCCAGACTCATACGCAAGCGGCCTTAAAAGCGCTCGAGAGTTGCACAGAAACCCTCAAAATTTTTGGGAGTTATGAAACGCTGCCCGTGGAACTCAGCGGTCTGGAACAACTGGAGCAATAAAAAGTAAAGCATGATACGGACTCACGATTTGCGCCCGTATCATGCTGTAGCTTACAAACTAATTATTCCAAAACGTCTTTAAGGGCAGTTCGAGCGGCCAGTAGATTTCGTGTAGATGTCAATATCTCAGCTTCCCGCTCTAACCGAATAGCAGTGTCCTCCATTTCCAGCAGAGACTGTTGCTCGCTAGAAACACCATAGAGATTACTCGCTACCCAGTAGGAGAGTTCGATCGGTAAATCCGGGATATTCTCCGGTAGCTCTATTTCCTGGCTAGTGAGCTTGCCTGAAAGGTGTACAACATCCCTCAGAAGCTGATCTACTTCTGAAACGAGAGGATGCAGGTCTTGTTCAGTCGGCTTATCGTCTATCCATTCAACCAGACCTACCCGATAAGGCTTTTCACGGACGTAGTCCAGGACGCGAAATCTCTGTTGTCCCAGGGTCAAAATTTTCATGCGATCGTCTGGCAAGCGCTGGAAATGAATAATTTCAGTACAACATCCAACTTTCGCAGGCTGTCCAGTTGCTGCATCTAACATCAATACTCCAAAGCGACGATCCCCCTGGAGTATAGTGTTCATCATGATGCGATAGCGAAATTCAAAAATGTGTAGCGGAAGACGTCTACCTGGAAACAGAACCAGATCCGGCAGGGGAAATAACGGAAGTTCTCGAACAGCAATCGACGAAGAAAATGTCATTGTTGATCAGATCAGCGAAGAATTGAGCTTTAAGAAATGACCTAATCAATTGCAGGTTCAACAGGTCAAATCATCAATAAACAAATATTTACTTGCTCTATTTTATCCTTCACAGCCCAGAAATTTCTAGGTTTGACCTTACTCAAAACACGAAAAGTAGAGATTCTAACGATATTCCCCAAACCTCAAACGGCGGTTGCTGAGTCCCATGTTACCAAGCGAAAAGGCGGACATAGAAGAGAGCGATGAATTTAGAAATAACCCAATACCAATTAAAAATGTAGGTGGGTAAAACTCATAGACAGAAAAGCCTAACCGCCAGAGAGCTAAGTCCTAGTGAGCCTGCATGAATTCACATCTAACCGGTGAAAAGATGGATTAGAGTTTCACTTCGATATCAACGCCAGCGGGTAGATCGAGCTTCATCAGGGCGTCAATTGTTTTTGAAGAGGGTTGATAGATATCGATGATGCGACGATGGGTACGGGTTTCAAAATGCTCTCTGGAGTCCTTATCCACATGGGGAGATCTCAACACGCAGTAAATCCGACGCTTGGTCGGCAATGGAATGGGGCCAATTGCAGTTGCATTGGTGCGATTAGCCGTATCCACAATTTTCTCGCAAGATGTATCCAGAAGGCGCCGATCAAAAGCCTTTAACCGAATCCGAATTTTTTGCTGCTGAATAGTTGCCATAAGAACTCAAACGATCCTTCCGATTATGAATTATCAAGGTACAAACTTTGAAACGTCTATTCCCGTCAAGTTGGAAATTAGACAATCAGAGAGAACGGAACTATTTGTCCGTTAACGCTGAAGACACTAGAAGGAAGTGACGCAATCAAAGCGTCACTTCCAAGCATCAAACAGAGGTGTCAAAGACTATTGGAGAATCTTTGCAACTACACCGGCTCCTACAGTACGACCGCCCTCACGAATGGCGAATCGCATCCCTTGCTCAATAGCGATGGGGTTAATCAACTCAACATTCATCTTGATGCGATCGCCGGGCATGACCATTTCAGCAGCGCTGCCGTCATCAGCGGTGAAACTGCTGATTGAACCGGTCACATCCGTTGTTCTCACATAGAATTGAGGCTTGTAACCCGGGAAAAAGGGCGTATGACGCCCACCTTCTTCCTTCTTGAGGACATATACCTCAGCCTCGAACTTAGTATGTGGAGTGATGGAGCCAGGCTTAGCCAAAACCATACCGCGTTCAATATCATCTTTCTGAACGCCCCGAAGGAGAACACCGACGTTATCGCCAGCCATTCCTTCATCAAGGGTCTTCTGGAACATTTCTACCCCAGTGACTGTGGTGGTGCGAGTATCTCGAATACCCACTAGCTCCACAGTCTCACCCACTTTGACCTTACCCCGCTCAATCCGACCAGTGGCCACTGTTCCACGACCCGTGATTGAGAAGACATCTTCAACCGCCATCAGAAAAGGCTTATCAATATCCCGCTCGGGCGTTGGGATATAGGCATCGACAGAATCCATTAAGGAATAGATGTTATCAACCCACTCGTTATCACCTTTCTTGGTTCCGGGGGTTTTGGTGAGGGCTTCAAGCGCCATCAAAGCTGAACCCGCCACAATGGGAATATCATCCCCTGGGAAATCATAGGAGCTAAGTAGTTCACGAACTTCCAGCTCAACTAGCTCAAGCAGCTCTTCATCGTCAACTTGATCCTTCTTATTTAAGAAGACAACGATATTTGGAACCCCGACCTGCTTTGCCAGAAGGATATGCTCACGGGTTTGGGGCATAGGACCATCCGCCGCTGACACCACTAAGATAGCGCCGTCCATTTGAGCGGCTCCCGTGATCATATTCTTCACGTAGTCAGCATGACCTGGACAATCTACATGAGCATAGTGACGACTTTCGGTCTGGTACTCTACGTGAGCGGTGTTAATTGTAATACCCCGGGCCTTCTCTTCTGGAGCCGCATCGATCTCGTCGTACTTACGAGCCTTGGCGCTCCCAAGAGCTGCTAGAGTCATCGTAATCGCCGCGGTCAACGTAGTTTTCCCGTGATCAACATGACCAATGGTGCCAATGTTAACGTGAGGTTTTGTTCTTTCAAACTTTTCGCGTGCCATGGATTTTACGTTTCCCTTATATATCTATGCGTTCCCTTTGTTTTTAGCGATAATCGCATCAGCTACATTACGAGGAACCTCGTCGTAATGGCTGAACTCCATAGAGAATATACCTCGACCCTGCGTTTTAGAGCGGATGTCGGTAGCGTACCCAAACATCTCAGCTAAAGGAACTTTTGAAGTTACTTTAGCGATGCCTCCTTCTGAACCCATCCCCTCAATTTGGCCCCTGCGAGAGTTCAGGTCTCCCATAACCTCCCCTAGGAAATCCTCTGGGACTTCCACCTCAACCTTCATCATTGGTTCAAGTAGAACGGGCGAAGCTTTCATGACGGCTTCTTTCATCGCCATCGAGCCAGCAATCTTAAAGGCCATTTCGGAAGAATCTACATCATGGTAGGATCCATCGGTTAGGGTTACTTTAAGATCTATTACTGGATACCCAGCTAGGATACCAGATTCACAGGCTTCTTTCATGCCTTGCTCAGCTGGAGAAATATACTCTTTGGGAATAGAGCCGCCGACGATTTTCGAAACAAACTCGAATCCGCTGCCTGATTCACCCGGCTCCAGCTCAACTACAACATGTCCATACTGACCTTTACCCCCGCTCTGGCGGACGAACTTGCCCTCGGCCTTGACGGCCTTGCGGACCGTCTCCCGGTAAGCAACTTGGGGTGCGCCAATGTTCGCTTCAACGCGGAATTCCCGGAGCATGCGATCAACTAGGATATCTAGGTGAAGTTCACCCATGCCGGCGATCACTGTCTGGTTAGTCTCTGAATCAACGCTGACCCGAAAGGTGGGATCCTCTTCAGAGAGAGATTGTAGAGCCTTCGACAGCTTCTCCATATCTTGCTTTGTCTTAGGCTCAACCGCGACAGAGATGACGGGTTCTGGAATAAATAAAGATTCCAAAACAATGGGCGCCTCAGGATCGCAAATGGTATCCCCCGTAAAGGTTTCCTTTAACCCTAGAGCTGCCCCGAGATCGCCAGCCCGCATTTCCTCTACTTCAATCCGATCATCCGCCTTAAGAATAATCAGTCGAGAAATGCGCTCCTTTTTATCCTTTGTTGCATTGTAGACGTAGCTGCCTTTCTTCAGAACGCCGGAGTAGACACGGATAAATGTCAAGCGACCGTACGGATCGGCCATAATCTTGAAAGCCAAAGCAGACAGAGGTTCTGAATCATCTGCATGGCGTTCGGCGGTGGAGCCGTCAGGCAAAGCGCCTTGAATAGCAGGAACTTCAATGGGGGCAGGTAGATAGTCTACGACTGCGTCCAAAAGCAACTGAACGCCCTTATTTTTGAAGGCTGAACCACAAAGAACGGGAACAATCACCCCCTTAATTGTGCCTTGATGAAGCGCGGCAATGATTTCTGACTCTGAAATCTCAACGCCTTCAAGGTATTTCTCCATCAGCGAATCGTCAACATCCGCTATGGATTCCAAGAGCTTGACCCGATATTCTTCTGCAACGTCTTGAACATCTTCCGGGATATCCGTCTCTTCCATGTCGACGCCGAGATCGCCATGATAGATGCGGGCCCGCATCCGAACAAGATCAACCACCCCCTGGAACTGATCCTCAGCGCCGATCGGAATCTGGACGGGGACTGCATTGGCCCGTAAGCGATCGCGTAGCTGGTTATAAACCTTGAAAAAGTTAGCGCCCGTCCGATCCATCTTATTGATAAAAGCGAGTCGGGGAACTTGATACCGATCTGCCTGCCGCCAAACCGTTTCCGATTGGGGTTGTACCCCCCCAACTGAACAAAAAACTGCAATTACGCCATCCAGAACACGCATGGAACGCTCCACTTCAATAGTGAAGTCGACGTGTCCAGGCGTATCAATAATATTGATCTGGTGATCCCGCCAGCTGGTGCTAATAGCTGCAGCCGTAATCGTAATTCCCCTTTCGCGTTCCTGAGCCATCCAATCGGTAACCGCAGTTCCCTCATGAACCTCGCCAATTTTATGAACGACACCGGAATAGAACAAGATACGCTCAGTGGTTGTCGTCTTTCCCGCATCAATATGTGCAGCGATGCCAATATTTCGTACTCGTTCAAGCGGGATTTTACGCGCCACAGCTACCTCCTTAAATCGCTGGCGAAAGCCTGGAGTCTCATCAAGATTTTATACGCTTGGGTTTTATGGCGACAATATCAATATCTACCGAAAACCTAGTAGCGATAATGGGCAAAGGCCTTGTTGGCTTCAGCCATACGATGCGTTTCTTCACGTTTGCGCACCGCACCGCCTGTCTCATTCGCCGCATCCATCAATTCATTCGCCAGCTTACTGGCCATTGTCCGCCCGGGCCGTTGCCGAGAAAAATGGGTTAACCAGCGTAAGGCGAGAGCAGTGCCTCGATCAGAACGGACTTCCATAGGCACCTGATAGGTAGCGCCGCCTACCCGCCGCGCTTTAACTTCGACTAAAGGCGTTGCATTGCGAACAGCTTGTTCAAACACTGCCAAGGGATCCCCGCCGGTTCGCTCCTCGATAATCTTGAAGGCGTCATAAACGAGACGAGAGGCTAGCGATTTTTTCCCGCTTTCCATAATGCGTCTAGCGATCATGCTGACTAGACTACTGTTATAGACTGGATCCGGAGGGACAGGACGTTTTTGAATGTAGGCGCGACGAGACATGGATCATCCTTACGAAACTTGATATTTAATCGATAATTGAACGAGAGAACAGGAAAACTAGCCTAAACCTGCCAAGGCGACCCCAAAATGATCGCATCAGACATCCGAGCAATAAATCAGGCCATGGATTAATTATGACCAGACTGCTTAAGATGAGTCGCCATGTTACTGACGTACTTTACAGCTCCCAAAAAGGAAATCCGATTAAATCAAAAATCCTTTTCTAGGATACTTGCCTTAATCGAGAGTGCAACCCTTTAAATCTCAATTAATGACAAGTAGATATCTTGATTTGGCGTCTTTCTGAGTCTATCTAGCTGACGCCGCTCCCTAAGATTTGGGACGTTTGGCTCCGTACTTGGAGCGCCCTTGACGCCGATCTTTGACGCCTGCTGTGTCGAGGGTTCCTCGTATGATGTGATAACGAACGCCAGGTAAATCCTTAACCCGACCGCCTCGAATCATCACAACAGAGTGTTCTTGTAAATTATGCCCTATTCCTGGAATGTAGGCGGTTACTTCAAAACCAGAAGTGAGGCGAACCCGCGCAACTTTCCGTAACGCTGAATTCGGCTTCTTGGGTGTCGTTGTATACACCCGGGTGCAAACGCCCCGACGTTGAGGGCAACTCTTCAGTGCGGGAGATTTAGTTTTCTTCTTCGCTTTTTGGCGTTCACTTCGAATGAGCTGTTGAATAGTGGGCATAAATTGACAATTAAGATAGCGGGTTCTCTAACAAAAAACTATGAGTTTCCACAAGCTCTGATGGTACCAATTTTTTTGATGTCTTGTCAATTCGCAATTTTTTGTTCAGCCGCTGATGTCAGTCGGCGACATTTGAGGCGATCGAATGGCAAAAGAATTACCGCAGCCGCAATGCTGTGACGCATTGGGGTTCATAAAGCGAAATCCGCCGCCGATCAAATCTTCTGAATAATCAATGGTGAGGCCTTCAACGTAGTGCAGCGCCTTGGAGTTGACAACGACCTGAACGTCTCCGCAGTTATACACTGCATCCTCGGCGTTGATAGTCTGGTCAAATCCCATTTGATAAAACCAGTCAAAACAGCCGCCCGCTTGAATTCTCAACCGGAATAAAGCTTTTTGGGATTGTTGGTTGGCCTGTAGGCGCTTAATCTCGGTAACGGCTGCTGGACTGAGATGAATCATGGCGAGGGATATGAAGAATGCGCAACTCAGGGAGATGACTGTAATCTATTCCATCCTAAATCCTGATATTGCCGTTTTCCCAAGAAGTTCTGGTTTGATGCTTGAAAACCTTTCGGGGCGTCGCTTCTGACGACGCCCCGAAAGGTTTATGAAAAAGCTACAAACAACCTTATTAAGCAGGTGTAATGAGTATGGGGGCGATCAAATTTAATCGTCAAAAAACAAGCAAAGAAATGGATGATTGCTGATCAGCTATCCGTCCGCGCATAGTCATCTTGATAGCGAATGATGTCGTCTTCGCCCAAGTACTCGCCATTCTGAACTTCAATCAAAATTAGAGGGATGACGCCGGAGTTTTCTAGACGATGCACCGTGCAGGGGGGCACATAGGTGGATTGATTGGTGCTCAAGAGCACTTCCTTATCTCCACAGGTAACTTTGGCCGTGCCGGAGACAACAATCCAGTGTTCACTGCGATGATGGTGCATTTGCAAACTAAGCCGATGTCCAGGCTTCACCTCAATCCGCTTGATTTTGTAACCCCGTGCTTCTTCAAGCACTGTGAAGGAGCCCCATGGGCGCAGCTCGGTTGCAGCGACTCCCTTCATGCTTACAGAGGAGGGAACAGATAAAACGGCGGTTGGAACAATTTCTTGGGTTTTGGCCACGATGATATCTCCTTGCTAATTCACAGACCCCAAATTCAAAAACCTAAGCGTCATAGACTGTCTATTGCTTTTTTAGAGTTCCCGGAAAGACTAGTGAGTGAGCCCAAGCTTGGCCTTACTCTTGAGGTAAGAAGCTGCCCCTGGCGTTGGAGTCAACGTTCTAATTTATGTCAAGTCACATGGACTCAATGGGCCCTAGGATGAAGTCTAAGGTGCTTGGAACAATAGGTATGTTTCAAGACAACGTTTTTGAAATTGATTTAGTTCAGACCCGCAACCGCCCCAATGGAACAGGCGTTGGTCCTAAGCTTTAGCACCAGCCAAATATAACAATCATCTCTTAAGATGGGCCACCGTCACAAGCGATTAAGCGGCCTCAGACATCAACTCTTAAACTCTGGCTTTCAACCCTTCAACTTAGCTTTACGTATCCTGAGTATAAATACTTACCTAAAGAAGACGCCAATGCCGCTATGTACGCGAGCAGCGGTTTGCGGGTTTCGATTGAGTAGGCGTCCGCTCAAGTATAGGCTAGATGAACTGCCCCCATCTAAGTTAAGGGCGTCAACGCTGCCTAGACGGACCATGATTTGGGCTAATTCTGCAAGGGTTGGACCGCGTCCGCCGGGTTGATTGAAAACGGCTGCGAAAATCAATTCGCCATTCGTTGTTTTACCGATGGCGCTGCGGGGGGCGGCTTGGGAGGCGAAGGCGGTGCTGAAGCTTTCGGCTGATGTATTTAAGACAATATGCTGATTTTGCACAAGTACAGGCCCGCCGCCAACGATGTGGGGATAGGCGTCAAACTCGCTTGGCAATGTTTGAGCGGTGAGTTGAAGAGAAGCGCCTGGGGAGAGGGCGGCGGCGGCTTCGCTGAAAGACCGGACGGCTAGGAGGTAGCCTTGGGAAGGCATGGCTACGGTAACGCTGCCAGAAGCGCCGGTCGGTTGTTGCCTGACCACCCGATTATTTTCCACAGCGACTAGAATTTCGTTGTCCTGAATGGATGTGTATGTCGAGCCCCAGGCGGGTGTATAGAGCCCGATGCCGGGCTCGATGTACCCAGTATTGATGGTTTTCACCGGAAACTGTTTGTCTTGATTCACGGTCAGGGATTGTTTCAGCGCCAAACGCCCGACTCGAATTTCCCCTGAATCATTCCAGGCGATCGCGCCGCGATCCAAAATCGGTCCAGCGATCCATCGATTATTCATCCGGACTGGGCTTAAGGGAAATCGATTATTTCGATTGAAAAAGCCCGCATTAATGGCGGCTGCGGCTTGCCACCGTTCAGCGGTGGCGATCAGCGGTGAAATGCCCACTGCTGTGGAGGGGTCTGACCATATGGGGCGGAGGATAAGCGATGATTGGCGCGGATCCACGATCAGCATGTAAACCGGAAAGCGATCTTTGTCGACAGAGACATAATGTTGCCGCCATCGTAGGCCTGGCGCCCAGAGGAGATTGCGCCCCACCAGATAGTCTTCTCGGATATCAATCACCAACCGATTGGGATAAGGCAAGGTTGAAACCCGAGGGCGGGCGGTTTGGCCGATGGTTCCCCGAATGACCGTTTGTCCCCCTTCAGGGGTTACTTGGAGTCCGGTGAGGAAGGTTCCTGGCTTAGCTTCAAAATTTTTGATGAGGCTAGCGTCGATAGAGGCGTCTAACGTTATCACAAACTCCCCCGGTTTTTCCGTGAGTCGCCAGGATGTCGGGCTTTCTACATCCACCACGATGCGATCTCCCCAAGTTTGTTCGCCCTGGCGCATCCCATGCACCTGTGTCGACGGTGTCGTGATGTGCA
>JASJDH010000509.1 GCA_030065175.1 Leptolyngbyaceae cyanobacterium MO_188.B28
TTCTTTTCTAACTTGACATTCAAGACAATCGCTACTAGGGCATCCAGCCTACCCTTCCCTTAGCCCTTGTAGCGATTCGCGTAGGTCAGCCACAGCCGGATGATTCGGCGGTAAGTCATAAAGGCTCCGGATTAGATCGAAGGCAGTGATAAAGTACTTGGCTTCGTCGCGGAAATCGGCGAATACGCGGCCGTGCAGCAACGGCGGCAGCGAATTCGTTTTCTGACCTTCCAAGAGCAATGGGAGCACGCTTCGCTTCTGTATTTCGGTCCCTAGAAGACGGTTGGCGATCAGATCGACCTCTGCCGCCACGACATAACCGGTACAGTTATCTTTGTTCTCATACTTCCGACGGTAGAGTGGTGTGCCAACTACAACGATCCGGTTGCTCTGCTCAATTCGTTCGATGAACCGCGCCACGCTCGCGCCAATTTGCGCACTGTGCCACCGGTCTAACACCACATCGATACCTGCCTTTTGCAAGTCCGTCGCCAGCCGTTTCTCAACCCAGCGTTCGTGCTCCGACACGCCCCAGGCGTAGCTAATGAAACACTGCGGGGGCTTCATCCCCTGCTCGGATATATAGGTTCGCACATGAAAGACGGCCTGCTCGAAGCGGGTCCGTTGCTCAGCGGTATGCCGTTGGGCGTCGACCTCCTGCTGGAGTTCGCGAGCCAGTTGGATGGGTTCAGCCATACTCGGAAGCGTCATCCTCTCACCACACTCGTTGCAGAAGGCGAAAGGCTTGCCTTCCTTCATCCGCCGGCGCACAACCGACCGGTCCAGCAGTTGGCCGCACTTAAGATTGCTACAGCGCACCGGCTCGTAGCGCATTACCGTTAAGTTACGCCGGGATAGAAAACTCTCGAATAGCCCCTGGAACAGCGTCCGCACCGGCGGACCGACCTGGGGATTGAAACACAGCACAAAGTCCAGTTCGCCGTCGCGTTCGGCCTCCTGTCGGAAGCCGCATACCAGGCCGTCGCCCACCTCATAGCGGGCGTTGTTCTGCCATTGGTTCGTACGTGTGAAGGTATGGGTGTAGCCCAGCAGCACCACCAGTGAGGCGAACACATTCTCCATTGGACCGCTCACTGTGTAAGCCACGTCATCCTCGGTCGCCTTGTCCTCCTCCAGCGGCTTCTTCAGATTGATCAGCTCGGGGAAGACCAGATACGGCTCCATGCGCAGCGGGTCGGTCTCGCGGAAACAGACATTATGCTCCAGGAACAGCAAAGCCGCCGAATCCAGGAGCACATCGCCCTCGCCCTCGTGCAAATCACTCAGCTCCGGAAAGTTGTAGTCGCTAGTCAGCAGCCGTTTTTCCTCCAGCGCCCCCAGCCCCTTAGGATTCCGCCGCGCCTCCAGCACAAACGACGACGCTAGATTATTCAACCGTTCCGGTTCTAGCAGAACATGCTGCTCTCCCTTTGAGGTTCGCAGGCGTTTGACATAACCGTAATTCTCCAGGTGACCCACAGCAGTCAACATCTCTGCGTCAGTGAACCGCCAGTCGGTATCAGTGGCCTCTAAACGACCGCGGAGTTCCTTGGGAGTGACGATAGTCTGGCCGTCCGATTCCGCCTCCTTCAGGCCGAGGACGTAGTCCTTGATTCGCTTGAAGGTCGTGGTCGTCACCGTTGCGGCCTTGTCCTCCCAGGGAATCAAAGACTTCATCTGCTCAATCAGTTCGTCGACGCCCAGGCCTGTGAAGGCGCTGGTCGTGACCGGACCCACAATGCCGTGCCTTTGGCAGAAGTCGCTTAGCTCCTCTACAGTCAGCGGGCAACTCCCGCGATCCGTCTGAGCAGCCACAAGGATGATGGGGCAGCGCTTTCGGGCCGTTTGAAGTTGCTTCAGCCAGAAGCCTACGCCGTGCAGCGGGTCACTGATATCCGAGGCGTCGAAAAGCACCAGCGCCAGATCAGCGTCATCCACAAATAGCGCGTGGACCAACCGGTAGTCGGGCTGGCCCGCAAAATCCCAGAGAATCGCCTCGCAGTCTGTCCCGTCTGTGCGGCGCTTGCCCAAGGCGGGAAACACCCAAAACCGCTGCCCGTGGGTCGAAGCCTGCTCTTGGAACTTGCCGTGGATCATGCGATGGCCCAGCGCTGATTTGCCCACGCTGTGATCGCCTACTAGCAGGATCTTACCCGTCGTGTGATGAACCGCGCGAGCCGCCGCCGCCACCTCGGCACGTTTGCCCAGCAGAATTCCGAAATCGAGATCCCAGATATGAATCCGTTTCATGTCAGCATACAAAGTAGCCAACTGCGGAAGTTGCGCGTGACAAGCAAGAGTACAAATCCAACCGCTCGATGCAGGCTCAGGAATAGCTGCTATCTCGTTCCAATCCTGACAACTCCAGATTCGCACCACGTTGTCCTGACCTTTAGACGCCAGCAACCGACCAGCGCATAGAAATCCGAGAGTCTCAATCGGGGAAGTATGGGCTTCGAGCGTGCGGAGCAGCTTGCCGCTTTGCGCCTCCCAGAGCTTCACCGTGTTGTCATCACTACCACTGGCCAGCGTCTTACCCTGCGGATCAAACGCCACGCTGTAGACCGCGCTCTGGTGCCCTTCGAGCGTTCGGAGCAGCTTGCCGCTTCGTGCCTCCCAGAGCTTCACCGTATTGTCAGCACTCCCACTGGCCAGCATCCCACCCTGCAAATCAAATGTCACGCTCAAGACAATACGGTGATGCTCTTCGAGTGTGCGAAGCAGCTTGCCGCTTCGCACATCCCAGAGCTTCACCGTATTGTCGCCACTCCCACTGGCCAGCATCCCACCCTGCAAATCAAATGTCACGCTCCAGACCATTTCCTGGTGCCCTTCGAGCGTGCGGAGGAGCTTGCCGCTTCGCGCCTCCCAGAGCTTCACCGTTTTGTCGCCACTCCCACTGGCCAGCATCCCGCCCTGCGGATTAAACGCCACGCCAAAGACCATGTCCTGGTGCCCTTCGAGCGTGTGGAGGAGCTTGCCGCTTTGCATATTCCAGAGCTTCACCGTATTGTCATCACTACCACTGGCCAGCGTCCCACCCTGCGGATCAAACGCCACGCAATTGACACTGCCCTGGTGCCCTTCGAGTGTGTGGAGCAGCTTCACGCCCGGCGGCAGTTCTTGTTCGGCACCGCTGTCAGTCGCCGATGGTTGGGGTTTCTTCTTGGCTGACATGTCTACGGTCTGTCGCTCAGCTAATACTTCTTCGTCAAATCTGCCGGATAGCACCTCACCTCTCCAAGGGTATCCTGTAAATCTACGAGATAACACCTAAATTCACAGCAGTTCATCCGCCATATGGCCTACGCCGCCTCGTCAAATAGCCGATGGCGGCTAGCCTAAGTAATCCCTACCATAGAAGTAATTTGAGCGCTAATGAGACAGACGTCTCTATAAAGTGTTGGACAGTTCATTGCACGCCACATACCCTCCAGCTTTCAACGCTGGGGGGTTTTAATTTGGGCGTCCCCTGTTCCATCGAAGGGGATATACAGGGAATCCCATAGGTTTGAGGTAAATCCCTGTAAAAAATTAAATTCATTCCGGAGCACTTCATCGCTGCAAAGAAGTGTGTTGACAGTTAAGTAATTTAATGGGTTATTCGGCTGGTCAAGCCAATAGCCTTTCAGGAGCTTAGTTGACGCCTCTTTCAACCCCCATAAGCCCGGGCTCTTAGGTTAATTGCTTACCGAACAGCAATATGTATAAAACACAACCTAAAAACATCCATGATTGATCCCGCTTCACTTTTATTGGCGACGTGCGCTAATTGCACCCCCGCCTCAACCAACCTTAGCGATCTGCCGACTCCCCCTTGCGACCAGCTTCAGGAACCCGTGCTGAAGAATGATGAGGTCAAGGCAAGCACGTGTGTGAGTCAGCCTGAAGCTGACACAGCGGTTAAGATGGCTTCCCGCCCCAGACGGTCAAATCTTTCCCCTTCCTTCACCCCGGCTGAAACCTATGCTGCGGCTGGAAGCCATTCTCGAATTAACCGACTGCATCAAACTCTGAAAACAGCTGCTTGCGTCAATGATTGGGACACTGCGATTGACGCCGCCAGTCAACTGATTGGGTCCTCTAGTCTGACAAATGAGTCCCGTGCAGAGTTCATTCGGTTCCGCTATCGCTTGCAAGATTGGCGCGCCGAAAGCGCCAGTATCGCTGTCGGCGATTGTGGAGGTAGCTTCGTCGCTGCGGGAGGCTCACAGCCCGCTAACCAGCGGTTTACGGCAAGCCGATCATCCAACTTTGCAGCCGCGACCTTTGCACAAACCCGCATGTCTAACATTGAACGACATCATCAGGCGCTGAAGAGCGCGGCTTGCTCAAACGATTGGGAAACGGCGATTGACGCCGCCAGTCGATTAATCGGCTCCCACGGTCTGACGGATGCCTCCCGTCAGGAATTCATCCAGTTCCGCTATCGCCTGCAAGATTGGAGCGCTGAAAATGCGGATATTGAGATTGGCAACTGCGATCGCACCCTCGCGTCGGCTGACGTTACTCCCTAGCCGCCCCCGCTCCGCCCAATGATTTTCGCCAACCCCCCAGTAAATTCCTGATCCTTCGCTCGTATTACGCAAATAGGAGAGAGGGATCAGGCAAACACTATGACGCCAAAGTCACCACAACACGAAGTCAGCATCGTTGTTGGGAAAAAACGGAAAAGTCGTAAGCTTCTACCCTGGGTTGGCCTGGCGACCCTGGGAAGCGTACTAACCTGGGGCGCAATCCACGCGCCATTCAATATCAAGAATGGTCTCACATGGATCAATCAAATCCATCCGACTCAACCCACTGAACTTAAAACCACTGACGGCTCAACGGCGCCCCAAACGGTTAAGTTAGGGGTTCCCGCCGCAACGATTCAAGCGCTATTTGAGCAACCCGACATTGGCTTCACATTTGAAAGCGCCTCCCCCATTCAGGGAAATCCTAGATTGATGGGGCAATCTCCCCACGGCTTGGCGGTGGTTGAGTTAATCGGACAGCCCGAAAACTTAACCACCGCCATTATCAGGATCAGCATTCCAGACGACGATATCCAAGCCCTCGCCCTCAACGCTGAATATGTCTTGAGATTTATTCAGACGATGGCGCCCCAATGGGCAGAAGGCGGTAACTGGGTCATCCAAAATCTAGATGCTTTCGCCACGGGCCAACGGTCAGAGGTCAACACCATCCATGCAGGCAAGGAAATTTCAATGACGCTGACTGGAAAGCAAGAGTTTCTCACAATCACAGTGAAGGCGGTTCAGTGAAACTAGACCCGTATCTAGTCCGTAAACCGGAGCCGGTGGCGATGGTTGGCCACCGATTCAACTAAGCCAATGGCGATAAAGTTGGTCAACAGAGCAGAGCGGCCATAACTCATCCAGGGCAGGGGAATGCCTGTAATCGGGGCTAAGCCAATGGTCATGGAGATATTCACCATGACCTGAAAGATAATCATTGACAGCACCCCAATCGCCAATAATGAACCAAAATTGTCTTTGGCGTTTTGGGCAATCACAATCAGTCTCAGACAAATCAGCCAAAACAAGACCAGAAGAGCTATGGCGCCGATAAATCCCCACTCTTCGCCAACCGCCGAAAAGATAAAGTCTGTGTGCTGTTCTGGAATAAAATTGAGTTGCGTTTGAGTTCCCTCGTATAACCCTCTCCCCCATAGCTGCCCCGCGCCAATGGCGATGCGAGATTGGATCAGGTGATAACCGCCGCCCAAGGGATCCTTATCAGGATCAAGAAACAAAGTCAGACGATTTTTCTGGTACTCCTTCAAAAGTCCCCAAAATAGCTGTCCAAGCTTACCCGACACAAGATTTAAGGCAGTGGCGGCAATCGTACTGAACAACTGCCAGGGTAAGGTTGACCAGGCAATCACTCCCATCAGGGCGCACCACCCTAACCAAATCGGAATGGACAGATGGAACATAATTGCCGACACGATGGGAGAAAGGAGTAGCGCTAACCAGCCCGGATTGGCGTTGCCCCAATACAACATGCCAAGGGTAATGGCGCCAAACACTAAGGAGGTTCCCAAATCCGGTTGGAGAAATACCAGCCCCCAAGGAATCACTGTGATCACTAAGGCTTTAATCACGCCAAACAGGGTAGACGCCTCCCGATCCCGCAGTAACGCCGCCAGGGTGATTATCAGTCCTAATTTGGCGAACTCTGAAGGTTGTACGTTAAACCCAGCGATCGGAATCCAACGCTGAGCCCCCAACCCTACAACGCCAAACAGCATGACCGCCAGCAAAGATAAGTTAGTGGCGGCGTAGATCACCCACTGCCACTGGATTAGCTCTTCATAGCGATAGCGGGCGATCAATAGCGCGATCACCAACCCTATTAACCCAAGCATCAAATGGTTGAGCCCAAATACAGTGGAGCCTAGATTGATTTGAGTGCTCCAAATGACGATGCTGGCGAAGACGGTTAGGGTAGCTGGCAATAAAAACAATAGCCAATCTACATTCTGCCAAGGCTGCAACCAAGCCTTCCAACGTTTAGAAAATAATGGCGAGCTGAACATCCTTAGGTCAGTGCGGCGACGGAAACTTTAGCGGCCACCTGCTGGGCAATTTCTTTCAAGGCTTTGGCAGAGGCGGACTCGGGATGATCCACAACAATTGGCAAACCGCGATCGCCCCCCTGTCGTACAGGCATCTCTAACGGAACACACCCCAGCAAAGGCGCCCCCAACTCTTGAGCTATCTTTTCACCACCCCCCGAACCAAACAGATCATATTGCTTGTCAGGCATATCGGGAGGAATAAAATAACTCATATTCTCCACAATCCCTAATACCGGGACTTGAAGTTGCTGAAACATTCGCAGCCCTCGGCGGGCGTCTGATAGAGCAACGGTTTGAGGAGTCGTCACAATAACAACGCCCGCCATCGGCACCGCCTGCGCCAGCGTTAACTGAGCATCCCCCGTTCCGGGAGGCATATCAACCACCAGATAATCCAGCTCTCCCCAAGCCACTTGATAGAGGAATTGTCGAATTATCCCGTTGAGCATCGGTCCCCGCCAAATAACGGGATAATTCGACAATTCCTCTATCAAGTGGCTTGGGGAGAGCTGGATTATCTGGTGGTTGATATGCCTCCCGGAACGGGG
>JASJDH010000510.1 GCA_030065175.1 Leptolyngbyaceae cyanobacterium MO_188.B28
CAATGCTTTTGGGGACGCAGATGCATTTGTCGCAACTACTGGCGCGGTTACGGTCTCAAATTCTGTTTCTGCGATACGGGCTGCAACTGGCGATTGAATTACAATACTCGAACCCGATTGACTAGACAGATCAACTTTTTGGCCAATGGCTGGTTTTGTGACAGCGGGTTGCTGTGTTAGTTCACGATAGAGAGATTGATATCCCTGATCGGATAAATCAAAGTTGTTGATGCGGTAGCGACTATGTCCCTGCAAAGGCATTGGAATATGTGACTCATTACTACCTGGCAGCAGTATCGGAATAAATCTATAATTTTCCTTTCGATTGTAAATGTAGTTAAAGATGAAACTCCCTTCCCAATAGACGCCTCGTCCTTCATCTGCGGGAACTTGCCCATCAACCCGATCAAGATAAGTTTGGGTGCAGATCATAAGAACAAAACGCGAGGCGTCAGGTCTCAGTTTCTCTTCGCACCAGCGAGGCCAACCCAGGGTTGGACGCGTATGATACTGGTCGAGTTCTACGTCGATGCCATGTACTCGGAGCTGATTGGCGAAATTAAGGACCCGTTTGGAATGTTGAGGGTTATCGTGGCTATAACTAATAAATACAGTGGTTGGTTCCTGACTCATAGTGTCCTCGGTGTTTGCTCCAATACCGTTGTTTTTTTCAGTTTCCAAGTTTTTTTCAGGTTCAAACCCTTGAGCAGTCTGATGCTTGATATACTGCGTGAGGATGCCGCCTTTTAGGTCTTCAAGGACTTGATAGGTGTCAGCAGCGCGGTAGTTGTATTCCTTTTTTGTATCGGGGTGGATAAAGTTGGATTCGCTGACCTCGGGGTCGCGCAGGTCGCGCCAGTGGGTCATGGCTTCTTGCAGGCAAGCTTCGGCTTGGGTGATGAGGGTTTGGACAGGTTTCGGTAATGCGGTGCGCCGAGCGGGAACGAAGGAGTCCTCCCCCAGGGTTTGAGCCGCTTGCAGCAGCAGGGCTTCGCCACGGCGATGCAACCCCTCAACAATGCCCCAGGCATAGCCGCACTCTGGATCATGAGCGGCGAGGAGTTCGGGTTGCCCAGTTTGGTCGTTGGCGGGGATGCCGTCATCGAGAGCCAGGCGGAGATCGGCCAGGGCAGCTTGGGGGTTACCCTGGAGCAGGTGTAGGTGGACTTGCTCTAGCAGCAGGTCAATGTGGTAAATGCCAAAGCGGCAGTCACGGGCAATCTTAAGTCCTTCGATGAGCGCATCTTGAGCCGTTTGCAATGGCTCTACCTTGACTCCTGACTCCTGCTTCCTGACTCCTGCTTCTGCTTCTGCTTCTGCCAATTCAATTCGAGTCTTGACCAGTGCCGCCCAACAGAGTATTTCTTTAGAATCTCTGGCTAAAGCCCAATTGTGCGCTGGGCTATAGAAAGCGCGTGCTGACTCAATATCATCTTTTCCCGCTAAGTCAGCGAGAACTAGATGACATTTCGGCATGTCTTGGTGATTCGCTCCCCAGCCATTTGCAAGAATCTCCTTATTCGCCTCTGTCAATCTCTGGGCTTCGCCATGGCGACCTAGGCGGGTTAGCAGCAAGGTATGATATATGCCACGCCCACTCAAAAGCGGGTTGTCATCGCCATCGACTTGATGTTGCCAGTAGAGACACTGACGAAAATCCTCCAGAGCAGCGCTAACCGCACCCAGCAGCTCCTGGGCAGCCCCTTGAAAGGCGTATGAATCCCGCCGTCTGCTAGCATCGTCGGCTTGCTCGGCCAGGCGCAACGCTTCCTTAGCACTCGTCAGGGCCAACCGCAGTCGCCCTGCCTGCAGCCACACCTCAGACAGGTTCTGGTTGCCTTGCGAGGCATTCCCCCAGTTTTCCTGCCGTACTGCCATTTCAGTTGCGGCTTCGAAGCAGCAGGCGGCAGCATCGAGGCGACCGAGGCTGGTCAGATACATTGCCCACTCGTTGATAAAGTTAGCCTGGAGGGCTTCGGATAGAGCAAGACAGGGTAGCGGCTCTGGTGCTGACGGGTGTGGCTCTCGCAATAACGCCGCCACCGTTTCCGGCGACTGCCCACCACCAAACGCACGGCATATCCGTTCACCTCGCTCATAGGCCCCCAACCGCCAGACGAGATTTCGGTAACCGCCAATCTTATTCCAGTAAATGTTCCAAGCTTCTGACGCCTGCCCACTGGCAATGGCGTGATACACAATCTCTTCTAGCATGTCCAGGGTGGCCAACTCGGAAGGGTTTTTGCCGGGGGAATCCCCTAGAGAAACTTCCAACCCGGTGCGAATGGCCTCATGGCTAACGGTGGCGATGTCGCGACCAATGCTCTGCACAAAGCCATCCCGCACGGCGGGGTGAATGTTGTACAGCGTGCGAATTTGGCCGCTCTGCCGGTACTTAATGCGGGTGACCTCAATAATCCGCATCCGCACCAGCCAGTCGAGCTTACGCTGAAGCTGCTCGACATTTAACCCCGCCAGGGCCGCCCCCGACACCTTCACAGCGGCTTCTCCGGTAAAGATGGCCGCTAGCGTCTCTACCCCCACCCCCAACCGAAACAGACAGATGCGCTCCAGCAGGGCAATAGCGGCAGGGTCGTGTTCCAGCATTGCCTCTTGATAGCGCTGGGCAACGCGGGCAAAGCGAAAGCCCTGTTTCAGCACGGCCCGCTTAGCAGGGTCCTGTTCTTGCCTGACGGCGTCTTCTATGTCAGTGGCGTTGCCCAGGTCTAGAGGCGTGTTGGGGTCGCCGTTGCCATATTCTTTGATGTAGCCCCCGGCCAAATCCACGGTGAGGGCATGGCTCCCGCATTCCTTGACGATGCGCTCTAGTTGCAAATCATTGCCCTGCACGCCCCGCTGCCGCAGCAGGTTGACGCCAGTGGAGGTGTCGATTTCTTCAATGGGGATGGATTGAAAAAAGTCGGGCTGTTCTTCCTGGAGGTCCGCCAGGGGAAAACGGGTGGTGATGAGGACGCTTAGCTGCGGGAAATACCCATCGGCGGCCCGCTTCACAAAGTCCCGCAGGTTAGGGGCGCTGAGCTGTCCCAAAATGCCCCTTGCGCCATCTTCCTGCACCTTTTCCAAGCCATCCAGAACAATCAGTCCCGGCGCCGTATTCTGCATCCGAAAGAGGAGTTGGCTATAAGAAACGGTGGTTTCAACATCCGGTGACTGCAGTAGCCACATTTGCAGGGACTGAAAAAACGCCTCGGCATTGGGCGCATCGTAAAAGGAAAAGACAAAGGTGCTGTTAGGCGTCGGTAGGTTTTTTTCCTTTGGAATATGAGGATTCTGAGGCATCACTCCCGGCAATACCCGCAAGAAGCGCTCCACGATGGCGGTTTTGCCGGCGCCGCCCATGCCCACCAGACCACAAACGCCTTGCCCCCCACCTCGCCACCAGTCGCACAAGCGGTCAAACTCAGGTCGGTGCTGCCAGTCCCGGGCCCGCAGCAGGGTATGGACAAAATAGTTAGTGGGATTGCTGGCTGGTGTCTGGGAGACCATGCGGGGCAAACGGTTAATCGGCGGCTAACTATTCGTGATTACAGCAAAAGAATCGACCATTCCGGGTATATCGGCAATGACCTTTGCCGCCACGGACAAAAAAGCATACCTCGCGACCATTATAATCTCTGCAACTCCGCAAAAACACATACAACCGCTCTCGCAATTCCGGGATGCGTCCCCGGGCGGCTCGGTGTTGCATTCAGATTCAAGCCTCGGTAGTGCGTTTGTTAATTTTGTTCGTCCCGGTAAGCTAGTTATTAAGTATGGGAACAAGTATTGGAACGAACGCTTGCCTAGCAGACTGGGAGGTAATCATGCGGGGAGGACTACTCTTTCTCATTTTGACGACACAAGTGGGATGCGAGCTAGCAAGCGATTTCACATCAAGCGCAGATAAAACATTTGGTTGCCAAAACTTCACCTCAGCCGTAGCGCTTATCGAACTCCACAATACGAGGAATGGATCATATCCTGACTCCCTGAATGACTTAGAGTATCTCGGAGATTGGGATGCTATATGGTTGGGGGCGGTTCAGTATGAAAAAGTATCTGATGGATATAATCTCTATGTTGAAAGAGGTTGGGTTGGTGAGCCAGAACTCTCTTTCCCTGAGGACTACAAAAATGGATTGGGTCTGAAAGACTCTAATATTACCTGGACTGCTGAGCCAACTGCTTCTACTGACTGCTTGTCTGCCTGGGAAAGAGAGGAATAGGGTGAGCATTGCCCACAGCATAATCTATCACCTGGCGATATATTCTGATGGTGGGCATTGATAGTTTTTAAATGGGGCGATGTTAATTTTTACTTGGAGTTTTGCCCACCCTATCAATGCTATCTAAGCGATCGCGTCGCCTATTCTACCTTTTTTGTCAGACTAGTTAGGAGATGGGCGATCTCGCTTTGAGAAGGATGCGATCGCGCGAGTATTTTGATGGGGGGAGATTGCGATCGCTAACACCCTCTCCTAGACTACATAGCGATAAATTCGGCTGGTGGGCAATGCTAGGATTTCATAGGGTGTTGATGATCAATACTTGGAATGCTGCCCACCCTTGTATCTTCAGAGATACGGCAGCCCGTCCCATCCCTGGTGCATTAACACCGTCTGGTAGCCAGGGCGTCTTATTGTAAAAAAGAGCGTGGATAACCAGCAGCCACCAGGGTGCAAGACACTGTGTGGCAGCACTCGTTGCCACGCCCTAGGTGATAGAGTATGGCAGGGATATAAAGGATACTCGCCACTGCTCAACTTAGCCGTAGATGTGAAGGGTGATGGTAGGTATAGTAATGGCAAGCAACAAGAAACCAACCTGGAAGGATGTAAAAGCGATCCTGGTTGAAAAAGAAAAATCAGAATTATTGGGACTGGTTGCTGATCTATATTCAGCAAGCGCTGAAAATAAGTCATTTATTCATTCAAGATACTCCATTGGAGGGAAAACACTTGAACCATACAAAAGAATAATATCTGAATCACTCTATCCGGATGTATACAAAAATAAACCAATAAGACTCTCGGTAGGAAAGAAGGCAATATCAGACTATTTCAAATCCACGAAAGATAAGGCAGGTCAACTTGAATTGATGGTTCACTATCTTGAAATGGGCAATCAGTTTACAGTTGATTTTGGCGATATAGATGAGCAGTTTTACTCTAGCCTTGAATCGATGTTTGAAAAAATACTTACTGCACTAAGGAATCAATCCGCTGATGTTCAAGAGAAATATTTTTCTCGCCTAGAGGATGTAGTGTTGTCTGCCAGAAATATTGGATGGGGATATTATGACTATATCAGCGATATATTTGGTGAATATGAGATAGAAATTAATAGCACCTAATGTAGCAAATTCACTGGGATGCGAAAAAAACAGAGCGACGGAGGAGCGACGCATTTTTTCGCCGATGATTTGCTACGTTAGGCTTAAATGAAACAGGAGTTTTGAAAGTGTCAGAAACTCAGTGGCTACAGAAAGGCGCAACGTTAAGCCACAAAAATGCCTGTAAAGAATTTGGCCTCACGGAATATGAAATCATTGAAGCAATAAAAGCAGGAAAACTACAATATCGGCAAAACTATGCCCACGGGAATCCTTATTTCAGACTGCTTCGAAATGAAGTTAAATCATTAGCCCGAGAACTCCACGGAAATAAGGGGTTAGAAGAACAAGAGGTAAAATTTAAGCTGAAAAAAATCAACACAGAAATAAACAGCCTGAAGAGAAAACTGGCATCTTTGGAAAAAGAGAAAATTAAATTGCTCGAAATTCAAAACCAGTTAAAAGACTAAAAATAGACATTTCAATTAAAGCGGGAAATTTTCCTTGAGAAAGGAGTTAGGAGTTAGAAGCTAGCGCGATTTAAATCAGCTAGGCTGCGGTTGAACTAGGTTTGGGTAGCGATAATCCATCTTCTTCAAGTAAAAGTTGTAAGACTTCCTCACCGTTTCTGGCGGCTTCTTCGTAGCTATCCCCATGGGTTCGATAGGTCTGTTCGGGAAAATCGGGAAGATGTACCAGATAACAATCGTCTTCATCTGACCAAACAATGACCATTTGATATCGCAGAGTACTCACTATCCGTTTTCTCCTTGCTGTTTCACAAGCTTAATAGCTTCAGTAATTTCCTTTTCCTGATAAGGCTTAGCATCATTTCCATCCTTGCCAGACAAGGTTATTCGTCCTGGATAAAGAGGATGAAGCTACTTTGTATGGCTTCCCTTACCAGGCCGTTCAGAGAAACCTGCCTTTTTGAGCATAGCCTTTAGCTCTCGAATTTTCTTGGGCAATTCTTGATGCCTCTACTAAAACGCTGGGGTAATACTTGTAAAGTCAGCGCTGGGGACTTGAGCTTCATAGAGCCTTCAGTATGATAACGGCAGCGTTAAATTATTGGGGCTGAGATCGCATCCACTGTCCACCTCCCCCCCCAAGACCAACTCATTCGCAATATTCTCTTACTTTTCTTGCCGAATCGCGATAATTTTTTGACGGAGGATGTCAACCTTTTCCACCACAGCCGCCTGCGACATTTCAAGCTGTTCGCCAGTCTTAAGCCACTTCAACTGCACCGTCTGATTCTCCGCTTCCGCCTCACCGAGAATCAAACACGCGATCGCGCCGCTGCGGTCAGCCCGCTTAAACTGCTTGCCAAACGCCGCCCCGCTCAAATCCATCTCCACCGCAAAATTCTGACGGCGTAACGTTTGAGCCAGCTTTACAGCTTGGGCTTCAGCCCCGTCTCCCCGAGACACCAGGTAAAAATCCACCTCAGGGGAAGGCATATTTTGGAGCTGCTGCAGGAGCAGAGTAAGGCGCTCCATCCCAATCGCCCAGCCGATAGCCGGGGTTTCCGGTCCCCCCAATTGGGACACCAGACCGTCGTATCGACCGCCGCCGCAGACCGTTGCTTGGGCCCCCAAATCATCTGATTGGATCTCGAAAGCCGTATGGGTGTAATAGTCCAACCCCCGAACCAGGCGAGGATTAATCTGGTAGTCAATCCCTAACTCCGTCAAGTTTTGCTGGACTTGGTCGAAATGTCGTTGGGAGTCTGGGCTGAGGTGATCCAAAATGCTCGGCGCCCCCTGGACAATCTCTTGGGTGCGCTTG
>JASJDH010000032.1 GCA_030065175.1 Leptolyngbyaceae cyanobacterium MO_188.B28
AGAAGCGGGACCGGATCCAACTAATCCCACCGACACCGATGGTGATGGGACGCCTGACTTCCAGGAAGTCGATTCTGACAATGACGGCATCCTCGATGCGCAAGAAGCGGGACCGGATCCAACTAATCCCACCGACACCGATGGTGATGGGACGCCTGACTTCCAGGAAGTTGATTCCGACAATGACGGCATCCCTGATGCGCTAGAAGCGGGACCAGATCCGGCAAATCCCAACGACGCTGATGGCGATGGAATCCCTGACTTCCAAGACACCGACTCCGATAACGATGGGATAGAAGATTCACAGGAAGGTAGTGTTGATACTGATAGCGATGGGGTGCTGGACTATCGCGATATTGATACTGACAACGACGGCATCCTGGATTCGGAAGAAGGTAGCAATGATACCGATGGCGACGGCGTTCTCGATTACCTCGATCTCGATAGTGATGGGGATGGTGTCACCGACTTAAAAGAGTCTGGCTTAAGCGCAGATGAAATCAATACCCTCGATACCAATGACGATGGTGTCATTGATCCGAATAACAGCTTTGGCTCCAATGGTCTGGCCGATGCGATAGAGACCACCCCTGAGTCTGGCGAACCTGATTACAACAATGACGGTAGCGCCGACGGGGCGCGTGATGCCGATGGAGATGGCGTTGATGACTATAAAGACCTTGACGCCGATAACGATGGCATCAATGATGTAATCGAAGGCGGCGGCGCTGATGATAATGGAGATGGCTTTGACGACAATACGGGGGGACTTGACACCGATGGAGATGGTCTGCCCGACGCCCTCGACCCGAACAACGGCGGCACCCCCATCCAACCCCTTGATACTGATGGCGATGGCGTTCAAGACTTCCGAGACCTCGATTCTGACAACAATGGCATCAACGATGTGATCGAAGGCGGCAATGAAGACGCCAACGGTGATGGCCTGGTCGATGGCCCTGATAGTGACGGCGACGGTATTGCGGATGTTATTGACCCATCTGATGGCTTTGGGGACGCCAATGACACTGGGGCTCCCGACACCGATGGCGATGGGATTGATGACTATCGGGATCTTGATGCCGACAACGACGGTATTAACGATGTCATCGAAGGCGGCAATCAAGATGCTGATGGCAATGGTGTGGTTGATGGCCCTGATACCGATGGCGACGGCATTGCTGATGTCGTTGACCCGTCAGATGGCTTTGGCGATATTAATGACAATGGAGCGCCTGATACCGACGGTGATGGCTTGGATGACTATCAGGATTTGGATGCCGACAACGATGGCGTCTTCGATGTGATCGAAGGCGGCAATGGAGATGCAGACGCCAATAACGACGGTGTCATTGACGGCGTCGACTCTGACGGAGATGGCATCCTGGATGCAGTAGACCCGTCAGATGGCTTTGGCGACAATGGTCCTGGCGGCGCCCTAGATACCAACAACGATGGCATACCTGACTATTTACAACCTGGCAGCAACAATAACGATGGCGGCCAGGGAACGGGCGGCGGTGATGTGATCACTGGCAGTGACGGTAACGATGTGATCAATGGGCTAAGTGATGACGACACCTTAGATGGGGGCGCTGGCGATGATATTATTAACGGTGGTAGTGACCTAGATGTTGCTCTAGGGGGCGCTGGCGACGATATCTTAAATGGCGGCAGCGATAGCGACCAAATCGACGCTGGCGAAGGAGACGACCTCGTCAATGGGGGGAGTGGAAATGACACTATCAACGGCCAGAATGGTCAAGATCTGGTGAATGGCGGCAGCGGCGATGATCTGATCTTCGGCGGCCTTGGCGATGATCTCCTAACTGGCGGTAGTGGTGACGATACACTCTACGGTCAGGAGGGAGTAGACATCTTGCGCGGATCTAGCGGCAATGATGTGCTAGTTGGTGGTGATGGAGACGACCTTCTGAATGGCGGGCAAGGTAGAGATTTCTTTACTTACACTCAAGCCAGCGAGTTTGGCGACACTATCCAAGATTTTGAGATTGTGCGCGATCGCATCGACCTCAGCGAAATATTCAACGGGAATGCCTCCTTGGGCAGTAGTGTGACAGCCGAACAAGTCGGAAACCATACCGCTGTATTCGCCGATGTCGGTTCAGGGCCAGAACAGGTGGCTCTACTATTGAATGTCAATGCCAATACGCTTGACAACAGCAACTTCATCTTCTAAGCAGTCGCCATAGTCTTCAGCAGGGTATTAGGTTTCCCCTGCCCTCGCGCCCTTACATGCTGATCCAACATGTAAGGGCGTTTCTACATCACATGAGTTTGACAAAAATGAGTAGAGAAATAAACTGCATTATTCATGAGTCCTGACAAGAGAGTTTGAATTGGCCCAAAACGCTCTAGGTTTTACCTTACTCAAAAATCTGGAAACTCATTCATAATGGCTCCACATGCGTAAAATCTTGATGACTTTTTTTTTCATGAAAGATTTGGTATACAAGTCAGTGCTGAATATTAATTCTCCAAGAATAATATCCTTGCATATCACCGATTAGCTTCTCGAAGGGCGGTACATAGGGATCATCCTGCAAAGTTTCTATTAACATTTTGAGCTTTATTTTTGAGGCCAGATGCCGCAATCTTCTCCGCATATCTAGCAGCTTGCTTAGACAGGATAACTTCCTATATCACCAATCCAAATCCTTATACGCCACGCATTTCTCAATGGGTTACGCCGCTGCTTTTCGAAGTGATTCACTCATACCAGGAATGCTACTTAAATAAACTGTTTCCTGGATGGCTTCCAAATCTTCTTTAGAAATCAAGATCGCATCATTGCGCTTGCCTGAAATAATGATCGGCTTGTGTTGATCGGCCACATCATCAATAAGGCGGTATAAATTGTCTCTAGCTTCCCGAACTGTAAATAAGTCCATCGACTGACCTCAAGTGGCCTAACTTGTGGTGCCAACATAGCATATGAATTGGTATTCCATTAGCTTTCACTATCAGATACTTACCAGGGTGGACTAGTGATAAGTAGGACATAGTAGATAAGTAGGACTAAGCAAAGATAACTAAATGCAAAAAGCTGCCATTTTATTGAGGCTATATAATTTCGCTTTCTAATTTGAATTACGCTGTTCACTAAAGAAGCAAGGTAGGGAATAGGGTACAAAGTTGTAGCCCAAAGAAAGATCTTCATAAGGCTGACTAATAGAAAAGGCAACCCCCTTGGCAACGTAGCCCCACCAATCACATTGGCTATAAGTACAAAAGGGTAGATTAGCATTGGGAGCGACGTAGCGACTATCAACACGGCTAGGAGGATAAGTTGAAATGAAACCATCTTTATGTTCTTGTGCCTCAATGAGCATAAGTGGTCATGCAAAATTAATTACAAAGCCTTTTCCAAAACCTATCAGCACTGTTTCAACGTGATTTTTCAGACTTTGCCAATTTTCATAGGCCGAATTCTCTATCCACTCGGATTTTCACTCGTATCAGGAATGCTACTCATACCTATCATGCAGGACATGTTTGATTCATACTCTTCGTATTCAGGTATCCAAAAAACATGGGAAGGGGGGCATACCTGTTTGTCTCCTCTTCACCACCCCTCTTTCCCCCTGTTTACTTATCAAGCCGAAATTAACAAGGAGTATACGACATAGTTAATGTATAGAGCCGATTAGCATGGACTAAATTTTCATGCGGTTTGATTGGGATGAAGCGAAAAATCAAGAGAAGAGAGATACCTCTCGTACTAACTGGCGGCGCTTGAAGCAGCAGATGATGAAAAGCATTGATTATTCTGATATTCCACCACTGACGGAGGAATCTTTTGAAAGAGCTACTTTGAGAATTTCTGCTCCGCCTGAGGATCAACTGGTTCAGATTGATCCAGATATCTTGAAATGGTTTTAATCTCAGAGTTCAGAATACAAAGACTTAAGGGCACCTCGATTAATTCAAATTTATTGAGAATAAGCTGTCACTATTGAGAATTATCCGCGAGACTTAAAGGGTTCCAGCCATCAGTTTTGAGGCCCAAATCTATTTTTCGAGGTGCCCTTAATTAACTCCGTTCTACGTCATTACATAGAAAGTAGTGATCAGCAGGCGGCTGTTTAACATAGGCCCTAAGGCTAGACAGACCGTCAGCTAATATTTTCTTTTCCCCCTGTTTGCATTTCAAGCTGGAATCAACGCTTGGGCTTTAGCTTCAAACCCAGCGCTAATCAATGCATTAACAGCGAGTTGGGGATCTTTGACACAGAACTGAGCGCCTAGCCGGACGAACTGGCGCTGGTGATCGACTGCAATCACCGCGACGACAGGCACCTTAGCGAGTTTCGGATCTTCACCCTGGTTTCTTCTCAAAATATCCCGCAGCTGATTTTGATAGGTAATTTCTCCAGCCACTTTAGGCTCCAGCTCCACCATCACCATCCGCACTTCCTCCACCGGTTCAGCATCCTCAATGATGAACTGGATCTGGTCATCCCGTCGATCCGCCTTGCCCCAAATCATTAAGCGGGCGTCGGCTTCAATGTACTGGCCGATGCGTTCAAAAGATCGGGGGAAAACTACCCCTTCAGCCTGACCTGACAAGTCTTCAATTTGGACAATGGCCATGCGATCGCCCTTTTTCGTCGTAATCGGCTTAACTCCCGCCAGCATGACAATGGCGCTGAGGGTGACTTTCTCCGGCTGCTCCCCTAACTCGCCCAGATTAATCGGCGCCAATACTTTGGCAGAGCGCTGCACCGACTTGAGGGGGTGGTCCGAAATATAGAAACCCAGCAGTTCCTTTTCCAGCCGCAACCGTTCTTGAGGCTCAAAATCTTCAACCGTCGGAGCTTTGGGTGCGCTTTCATAGCCATTGCCGGTAGAATTATCTTCCTCGGCGGCGTCACCCCCCCCCAGCATGTCGAACAAATTTCCTTGTCCAATCAATCGATCCTTGGCGCGAGATTGTGCCCAGTCCAGCACTAAGTCTAGATCTTGCATGAGTTGACGCCGATTAGTCTCGATACAGTCAAAGCTGCCTGACTGGATCAGCGCTTCCAACGCGCGGCGATTGACGGCTCGACCATCGACGCGATCGCAACAATCCGCCAAACTCTTAAATGGTCCATCTTCATCCCGCGCTGCTAGCAGACATTCAATCGCCCCCTGGCCCACATTGCGCACAGCGGAGAGACCAAATAGAATGCTGGTCTGTAGAGGCGTGAAGTCAATGCCCGAGCGATTGATGTCGGGGGGCAGCACCTCAATCCCCATACCGAGGCAATTGGCGATATGCATCTGCACTTTGTCTTGATCGCCGCTATTGGCGGTCAGCAGCGCCGCCATATATTCCACCGGGTAGTTGGCTTTTAAGTAGGCGGTTTGGAAGGTGACATACCCATAGGCCATGGAGTGGCTTTTATTGAAGCAGTACTGGGCGAAGTTGACCATTTGGTCCCAGAGTGCCTCCACTGTTTTTTGGGGCACTCCGTTTTTAACCGACCCTTCGATAAACTTACCCCGGTGCTTATCCATTTCCGCCTGCTTTTTCTTACCCATTGCCCGTCGCAATAGGTCGGCTTCACCGAGGGAATAGCCCGCCATATCCTGGGCGATTTTCATGATCTGCTCTTGGAAAACCATAATGCCGTAGGTTTCCTGCAAGATCGGCTCTAAAATCCCGTGGGCGTAGTCAATTTTTTCTCGCCCATGTTTTCGATTGATGAATTTGGGAATCAGGCCCGCATCCAGCGGACCCGGTCGATAGAGGGCCAGCACTGAGGAAATATCATCTAATCCAGACGGTTTCAAATCTCGAACAATTTGGCGCATCCCCGACGATTCAAGCTGGAAGACGCCCCCCAGCTCCCCCCGCGCCAGCAAGCTATAGGTCTTTGGATCATCATGGGGTAGGCGATCTAGATCAATGGTTTGGTGGTGACTCTGCTCAACCAAATCCACGGTTTTCTGGATCATCGTCAGGTTTTTTAGCCCCAGGAAGTCCATTTTCAGGAGGCCCATGGATTCGATATCTTCCATCGAATATTGGGTGACTGCGCCGTCATTATCCTTGTTGAGCTGTAAGGGAACGACTTCATCCAGGGGTTGGGCTGAAATCACCACCCCGGCGGCGTGGATGCCGACGCTTTTGTTGGTGCCTTCAATTCGAATCGCCATATCCAGCCAGCGTTTGACTTGCGGATCGGTGTCGTACTTCTCCTTAAATTCGGGGGTTGGGGTGTCGTCAGAAATCATCACCTTGAGTTTGGTGGGTTTGCCCCGCATCACCGGAATCATCTTCGCCATCCGGTCGGCGTCGCCATAGGGAATGTCCAGCACCCGAGCTACATCCTTCAGCACCGCTTTTGAGGTCATGCGGTTATAAGTAATGATCTGAGCGACGCGCTCTTCCCCATATTTTTCGGTGACGTATTTGATCACCTCATCCCGACGTTCGATGCAGAAGTCGGTGTCAATATCCGGCATGGACTTACGTTCGGGGTTGAGGAAGCGTTCGAACAGCAGACCATGGTGCACCGGATCAATATTGGTAATACCCATTCCATAGGCCACAAGGGAACCGGCGGCGCTACCGCGCCCGGGGCCGACGGGGATTTTGCGATCGCGGGCGAATTTAATATAATCCCAGACCACCAGAAAGTAGGTGGCGAATCCCATCTGGTGCATCATCTGGATTTCATATTCCATCCGATCGCGATAGGTTGGGTCCACATATTCATAGCGATCGCAGTTCAACCGTTTGGCGAGGCCGTCCCGCGCCACCTTGGCCATAAAGGTTTCGCCCGTATGGCCTTCTGGAACCGGAAAGTCTGGGATCCGGGGTTCCCCCAGCAAGCCATCGTACTGTTCCACCTTTTCAGCGACTTCCAGGGTCGTGGTGATGGCCTCCTCAATCACCGCGTCTGGCAGGTGATCTTGGAACAGCTGCCGCATTTCATCCGCCGACTTTAAATACTCGGTGCCGCTATACCGCAGTCGCTTATCTTCGGTGATCAGCTTGCCGGTTTGAATACATAGAAGAGCGTCGTGGGCTTCCACGTCATAGCAGGAAATATAGTGGGAATCATTGGTGGCGATCAGTTTGATATCCAATTCGCGGGCGATTTTCACCACTTCCACATTTACAATCCGGTCTTCCGGCGATCCGTGGTCCTGAATTTCCAAATAATAGTCATGCCCAAAGAGATCCTTGTACCACTGGGCCACCCGACGGGCAATTTCTGGTTTTCCCTGCAGAATGGCCTGCGGCACTTCACCCCCCAAACAAGCGCTGGTGACAATCAGCCCCTCATGATATTCCTCTAATAAGTCTTTACTAATACAGGGCCGCGAAAAAATCCCCTTACCCTGTACTCCCTTTAGGTGGGAGATGGATGTAATCTTGACCAGATTCTTATAGCCCTGGGTATTTTTCGCCAGCACCACTTGATGGTACCGAGGGCGGCGCTGCTGCAGGGTGATGTCGCCGTTAATGACGTACATCTCATTGCCGATAATCGGCTTGACGCCCTGTTTTGTACAAACTTTGAGTAACTCCAGCGCCCCATACATAACGCCGTGATCGGTCAGGGCGATCGCGGGCATGCCTAACTCCACCGCCCGACTCACTAAATCAGGCAATTGACTGGCTCCATCCAAAAGGCTGTAATCGCTGTGAATATGAAGGCCGACGAAAGACATAGCGGGTAGAGTCGCTGGCTGCTATAGTACAAATATACTTTCTTGCTCTTATCAAACTCAACTCATAGCTGGGTATTGATAAGGAATAAGAATGCCACTCAGAGTAGCGGATTTTTGTCTATTTGTCGCCTATTTTTCGCTATATCTAGTATCTTCCAGCGGATCTAAAGTGATGAAGACTCTATATGTAGAAATGGTTTGATGGGGTTAGTTCGAAATTTGGACCTAGGCGCCATTGGATGGGCAAAGCAAAGTGCGCTCATCCGATCAGTATCCACACGCGATAGAAATCCTTATTTGCTGAAGTTTGTCTATTCCTGCGCCAAAATCCCGACATTATAGACTGGCAGGCGGTTGTCATTTATCCAGAGCGATCGCTCGAAGCGTCTGACCTCCGTCCCTATCAAAACTGGTTGGCCCTGTCTGAAATTCAGCGCATTTATCTGGATCAGCTAGCCGAGGAGCCATCGACTCCAGGTATTGATTTGGTACGCCTGATCGTAGAACCAGAGTCCACTGCGGTTGATCGAGCAAAACAATTGTTGAATCAGGCGGCGCAGAGTGCGATCGCCGACCTCGACCAGAAGGAGATAATAGAATTGATTGAGACGATTGTGGTTTATAAATTTCCCCAGTTAAGCCGCCAGGAGATTGAGCAGATGCTGAATTTGAGCGACCTAAGGCCTTTTTGACGACTGCCTGCGAGCCGCCAGTGCAGCTTCAAATCCTACTTTTAAGCGATCCGCCTGATATCTGCATGGGATTCACCGCCAACGCCCGCACCTGATTTGCTAGCTCGGCGCTGATCTCCGCCAAGGCAGCGTAGCCCATATCACTCAGTCCCAGGGCGGCGCCAATCGGCCGCAATTCATGGGCTTGCTCAAAGACTCCGATCGAGAAGCCTTGCTTGGCTAAAGCATGAGCAGCGCAGAGTCCGCCAGGCCCGGCGCCTATAATGGCGAAATCGAAGACATGACCGGTTAAATTTGTGTTTCCCTACTCTGCATTCAAAAACTCTAGATAAGCATGACTGAGTTCCTTAACTGCCGCCTCATAAAACTGCTTCCCATGCTCCGGAGTCGCTAGGGCGGGATTGGAGCCCATCCGACCATCTGAATAAAAACGGCGGAAATCGACGGCTCCATAAATAGGATGGCCTGAGGGGGCGACCTCTGGGTCTAAGGGCGCTTGTTTGATAGCGTCGGGATAAATATATTGGGTGAGAGCTACTTCGCTGGGCGTGGCGTGGGAGCCTTCTTGGTCGCCATAGAGATCCGCAGCCAATTTATGAACAGAGCTACACATAAACCAATTCCCCAGGCGGCAGCGCACTCGGTCTGCCTGGGGAATATTGAGATCGGCAAGGGCGGCGTAGGTTTCAGAAAAAGCGGCCTTGAGGGTTGCGATATTGCCCCCATGTCCGTTGATAAAGAAGAAATGGGTGAAGCCAGCTTTGACCAAGGGCTTTAAATAGTCTTGAATCAGCGCGATCAGAGTGCTGGGACGGAGACTGATACTGCCGGGAAACGCGGTATGATGGAGAGCCATGCCCACATTGATAGTGGGGCCAACGAGGGCGTTAATGGTTTCCCCCACCCCTTTGGCGATCGCCTCTGCGCAAATGGCGTCTGTTCCAATCAATCCTGTAGGGCCATGTTGTTCAGTAGAGCCGATAGGAAAAATCATGCCTTGGGATTGAGTCAGATATGCGTCTACCTCTGTCCAAGTACTCAGCTGTAGCAACATCGTTGTTTTTCCTTATCTATTTACACAAATTGCCCTCAAGCAGGCAACGGCATTGTTACAATGCTTGTATAACTGAGTACATTCATTTTTGCTGAAAGCTCTCAAGCTAAGTTAAGGTAACTCGATTTCGATGAATAATGCGAAAATAATCTGGGTAACCTCTTCACAAGAGTTGAGACTCAAGCTTTAATGAGCTTAACGCGTCCATACGATCTCTTCCAGATGACTCTACGATCAAATTTAGAAGTTATGCCGTTACATCATAAGGAGTTTAAGAACTGGTGGTAAAAGTAGAACACTAGGTGGTCAACCTAGAGAGTTCCTCTGCCTGTCCATTAGTGAAGTCTAAGCAATCCAAATCAAGTCTTGAAAGGGATTATAGGCGTCTAATGGTTAAGCATACGCCCTCAAACCGTAAATAAATTGAAGCATTATCTGTTTAGGAGAAGCGACACATGCTACACCGCAAGATCTATCAACTTTGCTGTGATGGTCGTGACATATGGATCTTCTTGCGGGATCAGCAACGTTGGATCGAGCGTGCTCGCATCCTCGATATTGAAGGAGACTTAGTCACTCTTCGCTATGAAACAGAGGAAGAAGAAGAAATCTGTTCTTGGGAAGAGATTGTTCGTCTTGAGAGCATTGGCGCTGTGACCCAAAAGCTAGCGACTGTCCCTAGGGGCGATGTTGAACTCGCCATCGCAGAAGATTGTCCAGAAACAGAGCAAATTGGCGATCATCATCCAGAGTCAAATTCTGATTGATATCCCATTATTTAAGTTGAGCAATTTCAAAAAAAATATCCTACCCAAATTCTCCTAGAAGCTAAGTTTGAGTAGGATATTTTATTTTTGGCGTATCGGGACATCCCTTAGAGTTTCTGCTCCAGCGCTTTTCGTCGGTTTTTCGATATCCAATGCTATCAATGCAAATCCCTACTTTTCTTGGCTATAGAGGGATAATTCGCTAAGCGCTAAAGTTCAGTGGGCGGAACCATTGCCGTGGTAATTATCCGTATCGTAGAATCCATTTTTGGTGCCAAAAAATAGGCAGGCAACCGTAAATAGTGCGGTCAGGACGACCAAAATCAGTTTGACTTCCATACGTGATCCCCTGATACCCTCTCAGAAAATATTAAAGATTTGACTAATGCCTCGTGCTCGAAGCACCCTGATTAACTTACCCAAGTTAGCTATCTAGCTTACCCTTCTTATTCGCCAACTCCCAAATTCTACACATATTAGTTTAAGAATCAACTTAGTTTCAGAATTGACGCATCATAGGACGATTTCCTGGCCTCGTTCGGTAAACCGAACCGTTTTGATATTCCACTCAGGATTGCCTAGTAGCGTTTCACGCAGGCTGCCAAACAAGGCCCGTTGTTCACAACTGGAAAGGGATACGAGTTTACGCGGCGAGTTTGGGGCGAGGCGCAGATCTATGGTTGCTGCGCTGCTAGCGGCGTCAATCCTAACTCGATAGCCCGCTAGGCTAAAGTCGCTATTATCTTCCCCGTCTAATACTTTGGCGATCGCTTGCTCAATTGCCTGGTCTGGGTCTACGCGGAGCGGTTCTGGGATGAAATCCCGGCAATTTTGATCAACTCGGTAAATAGTGACCGTTGTGCGATCGGATGATAAAGCAGTTGAAAGTTCCGCCTTTGTTTCAGATGGAGAGGCGCTGAACGACTCCTGTCCCGTCGTTGAAGGTTGGTTGGAGAGGTCGGTTTGGGGCAGCGTTTGGGGTGATTCATTAGGGGCGACGGCAGCTGTCTTGTCAATAGGTGAAGAGACAGCGGCGCTACTATCTGCGGGAGGCTCAGAGGCGGCGTCATTTGGTGGGTTTCCGGATCCACTGCACGCGCACAGTGTGATCAATATTACACTCGCGAGCAAACATCGATAGGTTTTAAGCAACCTGACCATTGGGGTGAAATACTGTAGACAGAAATTTTTACCTGTACTATCTATGCTAATCAACTTGTCTTTAAACTCACTGAATCTATATTCGAACTTTGCTGATATCGCATTCCCCAAAGCATTCCCTCTGACTTGCAGATCTCTATCAGCTTTGGCTGTCGCTATGCGCCAACTTTAGGAGCCGCACCTTGCTGAAGCATGCCACATCTGAATTGGATATCCGTAATTTTCGAGGCAGGTCAGCAAGGGTGATTGGAGAAAGGCTGAGACTTTTATTCCATCACTTCAGAATCTTAGCGGCTTCTCCGCGCTATCGGTAGAGTCCCTTGTCAGCGCCATAATTCGACTTTTGGAGGTCACTCTTTCGGATATGACTATATCAGTCTTGTAAATAATTGGTAACTGCATCACAAAGCTAGATTTTCATCCGCATTGGAACTTTAGATAATGGCTGAGGCCACTTGGAATCGTCATCATATTATTTCGCTGGCAGACTTTACGCTTGCCGAATACGAAACAGTGTTGCAGACAGCCACTAGTTTCCTCGAGGTTTTGTCCCGTCGCACCAAGAAAGTTCCGACTTTACAAGGACAAGTTGTCACCCATTTATTTTTTGAGCCTTCCACCCGTACCCGCAGCAGCTTTGAACTCGCAGCTAAACGGTTATCTGCGGATACGCTGAACTTCGCTCCGGGAACTTCTTCCCTCACCAAGGGGGAAACGATTTTAGACACCGCTAAAACGTATCTGGCGATGGGAACTGATTTAATGGTCATTCGCCATCAGCAGGCAGGGGTGCCCTTAGCGATCGCTCAAGAAATGGATCGGCTGGGGTCGGGGGTCGGGGTTTTCAATGCCGGAGACGGCCAACATGAGCATCCCTCCCAAGCGCTACTAGATCTGTTCACCATCTGTACGTCGCTTTCTCCAGACTATCCCCAGATTTCGGCGCTTAAAGGGAAGAAAATCGCCATTGTGGGCGATATTCTGCATTCTCGAGTGGCCCGTTCTAACCTGTGGAGTTTGACAGCCTGTGGGGCTGATGTGCATTTGGCGGCGCCCCCGACGCTATTGCCCAAGCAGTTTTCCGCTTCATTCGCCGCTCCATTAGCTGAGCAATCTAAGGCGATTTCGACGCAAATTAAGACTCACTGGAAAATTGAACCCGCTGTTCAAGATGCCGATTTTGTCATGACCTTGCGGTTGCAGAAAGAGCGGATGACTCGCTACCTCTTACCCAGTCTGAGGGAATATCATCAGCAATTTGGCATTACGCGCGATCGCCTAGCGCTTTGCAAACCCGATGTTAAAGTCCTCCATCCAGGTCCGGTCAATCGAGGCGTTGAGATCAGTTCAGATTTAATGGATGATCCGGCATTGAGTTTGATTCCTAAACAGGTCGCCAATGGCGTTGCTGTGCGCATGGCGTTGCTCTATCTCATGGGGACTAGCCGTAATTAGGAAGTAATTAGAAAGTTGCTATCAAGATAATGTCCCAGGTTGAGCTGGACAATAGATAAGGAATAAGCTTCCAAAAGCAGCATGCAGGGCGTGCAAATTGCAGCACAAGCGGCAGAGGGGATAATCCGGCAGAGGTAATATAAGGAAATCAGCAGCCATTTAGGGAACGGATTCTATTTCCTGACTCCTGTCTTCTGCCCCAAGGAAAATTTTCAACTTTAAGTTGATAGTCCAATGCAAGAGTCAGAATAGAATAGATTTTCTGAGTTCATCGCTGTATTCTTGACGGACTCATTTGTCGAAGTTGAAGATGATTACTACCCCAAACCATATGCAGTCTGGCGCTACTCTATCTGTTTCGACGCCGATTCAGCCCCACTCTGGAGACCATTTCGCCATCACAATCGCTCCGCTCTCCATTGAGGAGGTATACGGCCTAGCGGATGCTCCAGCGAATGGGGCTGTGGTCATGATGAGCGGTATGGTGCGCAACAACACAGAGGGTCGGCCGGTTGCGGCTTTAGAGTATCAGGCTTATGAGCCCATGGCGATCCGCGTATTTCAACAGATCGCCGCTGAAATACGCACAACTTGGTCAGAGGTGACTCATATTGTCATTCATCATCGGATTGGGCGATTGGAAGTGGGACAGATTAGCGTTCTCGTGGCAGTGGGTTGCCCTCACCGTTCAGAAGCCTTTGCCGCCTGCCAGTATGCCATTGACACCCTCAAGCATAATGCCCCCATCTGGAAAAAAGAATGGTATCGCGAGTCAGAGGGGCAGTTGTCTGGCAGTTGGGTGAGCATTGGCGCCTGTGAGCAACTACAATAAAGTTTGTCGATTTATTAGTTCAAAGATACTATACTTGGACTGATCATCTAATCGATCAGATTCGAAGCTGTGCTTGCCAATGGCTTCCCTTCTGCTAAGCTGCATACACATTATTGCTGAGGTACCTATGGCGCCCAAATCCGAAAGCTCTGAAAAGAATAAGGCGCTCAATGCTGTTCTGGGGCAAATTGAGCGGAATTTTGGCAAAGGCTCCATTATGCGCTTGGGAGACGCCAGCCGCATGCGGGTCGAGACAATTCCGACCGGCGCCCTTACGCTGGACCGGGCATTGGGAGGAGGGTTGCCGAAGGGTCGGGTGATTGAGATTTACGGGCCAGAAAGTTCTGGTAAGACCACGGTGGCGCTGCATGCGATCGCCCAGGTCCAGGAAAGGGGCGGAGTGGCCGCCTTCGTCGATGCTGAGCATGCCCTCGATCCCGTTTATGCTGCGGCACTAGGGGTTGACATTGAAAACTTGCTCGTTTCCCAACCCGACACCGGGGAGATGGCCCTGGAAATTGTGGATCAATTAGTGCGATCGTCTGCGGTCGATCTGGTTGTCATTGACTCTGTAGCTGCGTTGGTTCCGCGGGCTGAAATTGAAGGCGAGATGGGTGACGCCCATGTGGGACTTCAGGCTCGATTGATGAGCCAAGCCCTGAGGAAAATTACCGGTAATATCGGCAAGTCTAACTGCACCGTGATCTTCCTCAATCAGCTGCGGCTGAAAATTGGAGTGAGCTATGGCAACCCTGAAACGACAACCGGCGGAAACGCCCTCAAGTTTTACGCCTCCGTCCGTCTAGACATTCGTCGGATTCAAACCCTCAAGAAAGGCAGCGAAGAATTTGGTATTCGCGCTAAGGTCAAGGTCGCCAAAAACAAAGTGGCTCCCCCCTTTCGCATTGCCGAATTTGATGTCATTTTCGGCCAGGGTATCTCTCGCTTAGGGTGTTTACTTGATATCGCTGAGGAGACGGGGATTGTCGTTCGCAAAGGGGCCTGGTATAGCTATAACGGCGACAATATTGGTCAAGGCCGCGACAATACTATCCAACGGCTTAAAGAAGATCCTGAGTTTGCTCAAACCATTGAAAAATTGGTGCGTCAGGAGCTGGAGTTGGATAGCAAAGATGTTGACGACGCTAATGGGGCAGCGGATAACGAAAAAGAGTGAACAGCTTGAATGGAGGGCTCAGCGCCTAAAGAGTGTTGTCGTACACAAAAAACTAAATTCTTTCTAATGTACAAATTATTTATAATGTACAGGAATTTGATTCTGTACCTATTTTTTGCAAAATGAGCGCTTTGATGTAAATAATACCTCTCAAAGCTGTTTTGTCGGCTAATTGTCGGTGGGGGCAGGGCTTGATTGGAAGTGGCTTCCGCAAAGGAACTATGCTTGATATCCCGAAGTACTTTGTCTCCCTTGTTCCTAGAATATCCATCCTGGATCGGTATGTAGCGACTGAATTCATTGCTCCTTTTTTATTCGGGGCTGGTCTTTTTTCATCTGTAGGGGTGACCATAGGCAGCGCGTTTGAACTCATGCGTATGGCGGTCGACTTAGGGCTGCCAATTGTATTGGTGTTCCAAGTGCTTGCCCTATCTTTACCGCAGTTTATATCCTACTCATTTCCTGCGGCGGTGCTGCTAGCCGCATTGTTGTCCTATGGTCGTCTTTCAAGCGATAGCGAACTGACTGCGTTTCGGAGTTGTGGAATTAGTACCTATCGGTTACTCGCGCCTGTTCTTATTTTGGGCTTTTTAGTCACGACTCTCACGTTCGCATTTAATGAATCCATCGTGCCAGCGGCGAATTATCAAAGTGAGCAGCTTCTAGACACCGCCCTTAATCGAGAAAATCCCACGTTTAGGGAAAAAAATATTCTCTACAAGCAATACGGTAAGCAAAAGCAAGCTGACGGTAAGACCAAGAAAGTGCTTGAGCGGTTATTTTACGCTGAGAGATTTGATGGAGAGCAGATGAAGGGATTGACTATCCTGGATAGATCCTATGGTCGTCTCACCACGATTGTCACCTCAGAGTCAGGCCAATGGAATCCCCTCAATAATGAGTGGGACTTATTTAATGGAACAAGTTATATTATTTCCCCTGATGGTTCTTATCGGAATATTGTTTACTTTGAACATCAGCAATTGCAATTACCCCGTGCGCCGTTAGACATCGCGAATAATACGCGAGGGTCTGATGAGATGAATATTGTCCAATTACTCAGGCGGTTGGAGCTTGAACGGCAAAGTGAAGATCTGGAGGAAATTCGCAAAGTTCAAATCCGGATTCACCAGAAACTTGCTTTACCCTGCGCCTGCGTAATTTTTGGCTTGGTTGGCGGCACATTGGGCAGCACATTTCGGCAAGCCAGTAAGTCGACTGGATTTGGCTTAAGCGTACTGATGATTTTTATCTATTATTTTTTGTTGTCTTTTGGGGATGCTCTGGGATTGGTGGGCTATATTTCTCCTCTATTGGCCGGTTGGCTGCCTAATTTTATTGGGCTAGGGATAGAAGGATTATTGCTCTCTAAAGCTAATAATTATTGATTGCCACTGCAGCTCAGGAAATCTGGCGAGTCAGGAATCCATAATGCATGACTGGTCTGGGTTATAACGCCAAACTACTGTATTGCGCTTCCAGCATGCTTATCTGCTTTAGAGTAATATTTGAGGAGATTACCTGAAATTACTGAGCCTTTTCCGAAATCTGTCTACTTTTGAATGTTGTAATTCATAAGCGGAGTTCGCCGCCTATAAAGCCCACTTGCCCCCTGTTATTAGCCCCTGTTTGTTCCTGCGCTGAACTGAAGAGTTTTTTCTCATGCGGTGTCTCTGTCGCGGGGTTATCTATCATAGCGGATTGCGGCTCCAATTCAAGCCGAGACAATTTATCAGAGAAGGAAGTCAGAAGTCAGTCAGAAACTGGATTCTGTCTCCTATTTTTTGCATGGTTCCCCAATGACTATGTCCCCCTTCAAGTTGATGCCCTCGGATTGTTTCCGAAGATTAATCTGAATAAGGATTGGGGCTGTTATCAAAGCGTTGCTGATATGCATGCAGAGCTTTGCGACTGCCGAACAGATGTGCATAGATATAAGTGAACTCAGCACCGAGAAAGAATATTTGACTGGTGAGGTAAATCCACAGCATCAGCACCATAACCCCGCCCACGACCCCATAGGATTGAAACCGACTACCGAGACTAATCACGCTATTGCTGACTAACTGCTGAAGGATGACAAATGAAGTTGCAGTGATCAAAGCGCCAAGCCAGATGTCCCCCCAGGCGACTTGAGTGGACGGTAATATTTTGAATAAGACGATCACTACAAGGGTGAGCGTGATCAAAGAAGCGCCAAGCTGCAGTATTGATAAGAGAGCAACTCGGTCAATGGTGATGAAATAAAGGTGGTTGCTGAAATTCTCAACAATTTTCAGAACCAGATCAATTGCTAGGGTTGACAGTAAAGAAACGAGTATCAAAGCAGCGGCTCCAAAGATCAACACAAAGGCGAAGAGTTTTCTGCCTACGAAGCCCAAAACCATGGTCATTAAGTTTTGGTTGGGCATTTGGCTTGGGTGAGTCCGCCAGATTTTGTCGATGTAACGGTCGAGCGCGCTAAAGAAACCGCTTGCTGTAAAAAATAGCACCCCAAAGCTAACGAGACCTGCACTTGCACTACCTTGGTATAACTGGGACAATGTTCGCTTAACAACGCTAAAAGCGGAAGGCGGTAAAGCCTTCTGCGCCTCAATCAGGAGCTGCTGAGAGAGATCCGTGGTTGGCTCGACGATGACCCCGAAGATGCTTAGGATGACCAGAATAATGGGAAAGAAAGAAAAGAGAGCGTAATAGGACAGCGCTGCACCCATTTCCAGACATTCGTCTTGCTGCCATTTCAAAAAGGTTTGGATCAATAGATGAACGATTTTTGATTGGCGAACTGAGGCTATAAAGGCCTTAATCATAGACAGCGCCCTTGCCCAAGGCTGTTTAGGGGGTTTTATCTTGCGGTGGGTCATCTTGAGCTTGGGCTATTGCTTTTTTCAGCGACGTTTTGTCGACAGTCCAAAATATCTCTGGCACTGGATCATATCCGCCGGGATGAAAGGGGTGACAGCGCAAAATACGCCGAATCGCCAGCCAGCTCCCTCGAAACACCCCAAATCGTTCAAGTGCGTCTAGGGCGTATTGTGAACAGGTTGGCTGAAAACGACAGGTGGGTGGAAATAAGGGTGAGATGAAGCGTCGGTAACCTCGAATTAGCCAGATTAGGAGAATTTTCATCTACATTAAGGCGACTGCTTATTTGGAAAATAGGTTAACGCTAGCGTTCCTTCCATAAAGCCTCGGTAAATAATTTCTCGATAAGGTATCGTTATTGACTCTTTTTGCTTATTTTCTCTATGTCTAGCTTAGCCTGGTTGTAACTAAGGACGATAGAAAATCTTATCTGACTCGGACTATTGGGGTCTAGTTGTATACGGAGATTTGCATGCAATACTGGTCAAAATCTGCTATCGGAGTGCTTTGGAGAGTCCCGGGGTATTAAAGGACGCTACTATTGCCGCGATCGCTCTCTCCTAAGCATTACAATTTTTAAAGGGATGGCTCGACGTCAATTGTTCGCGTGGGAGAGCTGTCAGAATGGCCAGCGTCTACCCAAGTTTATTGGTATCAAGCAAGCAAGTCAGAAATCGTAATCGACCCGATAGTGCAACCAATTCGTCAAGTCGCCATTGTGGGAGGAACCCACGGCAATGAGTTTACCGGCGCTTACCTGATCAAAAAGTTTGAACAGCGCCCCGATCTGGTTAAACGATCAAATTTTGAGACGTTAACTTTGCTGGGCAATCCCAAAGCATTTGACATAGCAAGGCGTTATGTCGATGAGGACTTAAATCGCTGTTTTCTGAAGCAGGATCTCCAAGACGCCTCCCGCTCCAGTTACGAAGCGATGCGAGCCAAAACGCTCAATCAAATCCTAGGGCCCAAAGACAATGCGCGGATGGATTTTCTGCTAGATTTGCATAGCACTACGGCTAATCTGGGGGTGACGCTGATTTTGGTGAACCACCATCCTTTCAATCTGAGGTTGGCGGCCTATCTAAGTAAAATCAACCCGTTGATTAAGGTCTATTGTTGGTCCCAACCAGGTCATGAAAATGCGTTCCTCAACTCTCTTTGTGAATTGGGATTTGCTATTGAGATTGGCCCAGTCGCCCAAGGAGTATTAGATGCAGCGCATTTTCAAACCATGGAGGCGCTAATTCATTCGGTTTTGGATTACCTCGAAATGTGCAATCAAGGGGACCTGATTCGAACAGACAATTCCCTGACTCTATATCAGCATGTAAGCGTAATTGACTATCCAAAAGATGCTCAAGGAGATATTCGGGCCATGATCCATCCGCAGCTCCAGGGTCGGGACTACGAACCCTTGCATCCAGGCGATCCTCTATTTATGGGAATGGATGGCGCCTCAATTATGTATCAGGGGGAGTCAACTGTGTGGCCTATCTTTATCAATGAGGCGGCGTATTACCCGAAAGGGATTGCAATGTGTTTGACCCAAAAGCAACACATTATTTTATCTGCAGACGAAGGCTGATCTGATTGGCTGTGATCTAATCACATCTCGTGAGTCAGCGGAATTAGCCCGCAATTCCCACTGCCCTCAGAGCGTCTTGCGCCCTTTAAGCTTTGCTCTTGCTTCGATGCTTGCGACTTTTCTTAAGCGGATTGTGGGGGTGATATTGGCTCATTGCAGATTGGACTACCTCTTTCCTGACCTCTGAAGGTGGTTTTGTAAGGGCCGTAAGTCTTCTTTCAGCAAGACATTGATGCGGCCAGTGTAAATAACGCCCGCTTGATTCGCGGCGAGTTCGACCCAATATCCATAGCGGACCCCTTCCCGCAGCTCACCCTGCAACAATAAATCCGGATTACGAGGCGGAGGCGAGGCTTCATTGGGATAAGCGTAGACCGTAACAGAACGCCTGAAATCTGAATACACATCAGCGCCATAAATGCTTCGGAGGGATTCTTCCAAGCGATTAAAGGTGATTCCGTTAATCATGTCGAACAATTGCATACGCTCACTGCGTATGGTCCCCCCATTACCCGTTGGGCCTAGCTGCCCTGGCGCCAGGATAGAGGCTTGGAAGATGAACCGTTGGGCGGGCGTGTCGCTGAACCGCACTAATAAACTCTCTCCGGGGGCGGGTCTAAGGGTGGGGTGCGCTTGAATCCAAGCTTCTACTTCGTTAACGGTTTGACCGGGTAAGGCAAAACTTCCTCTTGCTCCCAATATCAGCCAGAATCCAGCAGATAAGAGCAAGCGCCGCACGAAAAATTTCATAGTCTAGCCCTCCGGGGTGAGTCTAATTAGGCGACTACATCACTCAGCAAACACCGATATAGCCTATTGTCGCCCTATATTAAAGCCATGTTTGGTGACTTGTCATTTGTCATTGGTCATTAAAATGACGAATGACAAATCTAAAAAAAAGGCAAAAGCTTAGCAAGCTCCTACCTTTTGCTGCTTATTTCAGGGTGTTTCAGTCCCCAATATCATCAATACTCAGGGACTGATGAATCAATCTCGCGACTCCAGGCGGCGATCCCCCCTTTGACATTGATGCCTTGAATGCCAGATTGCTTAAGGATACCGAGGGCTTTGGCCGAGCGGCCGCCCATTTTGCAGTGGGCAATTAGGCGATGGCCGTTTATCACTTCCCGTACTTTTTCGACGCCGCCGCCATTTTCGATATCGGGTAATGGAATCAGGAGAGCGCCGGGAATTTTAGCAATCTCGTATTCATTGGGATTGCGAACGTCGATTAAAACATAATCTGAGGCATCGCTATCCAGTAGGTTCTTTAACTCTTGAACGGTCATTTCAGATAGTTCCGCTTGCTGTTTGGCTTCTTCCATCCTGGCTTGAGGAATGCCGCAGAATTCTTCGTAATCAATTAGGGTTTCAATCACAGGGCGGACTGGATTTGGGCGGAGCTTCAGCTCTCTGAATGACATGGCAAGCGCGTTGTAGAGCAGGAGCCGACCGCTGAGGGTAGAGCCTTGCCCTAAAATGATTTTGACGGTTTCGGTGGCTTGAATCGTGCCAATAATGCCGCACAATACCCCGAGTACGCCGCCTTCAGCACAGGAGGGTACGAGTCCTGGCGGTGGCGGTTCGGGATAAAGGTCGCGATAGTTCGGTCCGCCTTCGTAGTTAAAGACAGTGGCTTGACCTTCAAATCTAAATATGGAGCCGTAAACGTTGGGTTTATCCAGCAGCACACAGGCGTCATTCACCAAATAACGGGTTGGGAAGTTATCAGTGCCGTCCACAACAATGTCATAGGGTTTCAGAATGTCTAACGCATTCTCGGCGCTCAATCGAGTTTCGTACAGATCGACTTGGCAATGGGGATTGATTTCCAAAATCCGATTTTTGGCGGACTCGATTTTGGGTTTGCCGACCCAGGAGGTGCCGTGAATGATTTGTCGTTGTAGATTCGAATGATCGACGATGTCGAAGTCAACAATGCCGATGCGTCCAATGCCAGCGGCGGCCAAATACACGAGTAGGGGAGATCCTAAGCCGCCTGTGCCAACGCATAGAACGCTAGCGGCTTTAAGTTTTTTCTGACCTTCGAGGCCCACTTCTGGCAAAATTATGTGCCGCGAATAGCGCTCGTAATCGTCTTTGGTCAGTTGGATGTCATCTAGATTGGGATTGAGCATAGTGCGTATTACAAATCAGGAGTTAGGAGGTTACGGTTAGCGATTTGCGATGAGTATGCCGGAGCTTAACTTGTAGGAATTATATTTTTGGGAATTGGGGGTGAGTCAAGTTTGAGGATGTGGTTTGGAGCAGGTTTCGGAGATCATCAGCGGTTCAGGTTGGAATTGGAGGTGGGAATCTAGACGCCAGCTTTTGAGGTCCATGGCTTGACCTTGTTGAACAGAAACAATTATGTAAGAGTACTCGGGCCAGGCTAGCGCCCGATCGCATTCTGAGGGGATTGCCGGGTGATTCGGATGGGAGTGATAGATTCCGATGATATCAAGGTTGCGATCGCGTGCATACTTCTGAGCGGCTAATAAGTCTTTTGGATCAATCCAGTACCGCCGGGATTTTCCCGAAGAAGACATTTCAGACGGGGTTAGTTCAGTTAAAGCAGGCGTCGCCGTTTCCGGCAAGTCCTCAATCGTTGGCGACCAATCATTCTCAACGGGGATGATCTGGCTGAGCAATCGAGCCTCTACTGGTTTGCCTGCATCGCCTAATTGACCCACTAAGAGTCCGCAGCACTCATCTGGATAGGTGTGTTCTGCATGGGATTGAATTGTATTGACCTGTTCAGAACTGAGTGTCAGAACCACGGGTAAAAGCAAGCCCTCAAATTGGCGGATGGGTCAGATTTTTATATTTCCGAGATCTCTTCAGATCTTTATATTCTAAGTCACGCATTGGGAGATTAGAGTTGGGCGGTAAAGTGTTCCCTCAGTTGATCAGCGACTTTATCTAATTCAACGGCGCGGGAGGCCTTGAAAAGAATACGATCGCCGGGTTGGGCGACTTGCTTAAGATGATCGATCAGCGTTGAGTGACTATTGAACTGGATGGATGGCAGCGGCGCGGCGCCGTCTGCCAAGGCGTCGGCATCGGCAGGATCCGCAAGGATAAACAGGGCGTCAAGCTGGAGTTGATGAACGACTTGCCCGACTTGATAGTGGAATTCAGCGGACCTTGGGCCTAATTCCTTCATTTCGCCTAATACGGCAATGTGTCGGAGCCCTGGGGTTTGAGCCAGAAGTTGGAGAGCGGCGGTCATCGATTCTACGCCAGCATTATAGGTTTCGTCCAGGATAAGGATATCATTGGCCAACTCGTAGCGTTGGGCTCGACCAGCTGGAAGGTCTACGGCGACGCCAGCCGCTAACCCTCGCCAGTCGAGCTTTAGGGCCTCTAGCACTGCTATTGCGGCCAGATAATTGAGGGCATTGTGGGTTCCTATCAGCGGTAAGGGCAAAGCTATTCCAGACACCTCCAAAGTGCAGGCGTCCAGCAGTTTTCCTTGAATATCTCCGCCAGCTAAGCCATAGGTTAGCCGCCGTCCTGACCAAACTCGCTCGGCGGTTGCGATCAGGCGAGGATTGTCATGATTGAGGACGGCGACACCCGTGGATGGCATTTTAGCCAATAACTCACACTTTGCGTCCGCGATCGCCTGCTCCGAGCCTAACCGTCCGATGTGGGCTGTGCCGACATTCGTAATAACAGCGACGTCAGGAGCGGCGATCTCGGTTAATTGGGCAATTTCTCCGGGGCCTCGCATTCCCATTTCAATCACTGCGTAATCATGGCTATCTTCCAGCTCCAGTAAGGTTTTGGGCACGCCAATTTCATTATTGTAATTAGCCTGAGTTTTGAGGACGCGGCCATGGATAGACAAGGCGGCGGAGATGAGTTCTTTGGTGGTGGTTTTTCCCACGGATCCTGTGACTGCAATGACGGGGATCCCCATCTGCCGACGCCGCCAGTGAGCAATTGATTGATACGCCTGGAGCGTATTGTCCACTGGCACAATTGGGAACGATGCTGTTTTTCTATCGCCATTCACCCGATCTCGATGGACGATCGCCGCAATTGCTCCCTGCTCAAGAGCTTGATCTACAAACTGGTGGCCGTCAAAATTTTCTCCTTGCAAAGCGATGAAGACATCACCCGGGTGCAGCGCGCGGGTGTCTGTCGAGACGCCCTGAGCGATTTGAGCGTGGGCGGATGCTGAGAGGCGGTTAGGACGAGCAGCGACGATTTGGGATAGCTGCGCTAAAGTGGCGCGAAAAGCCATAGGTTAGGAGAGGTCTAAAATGCTTGAGAGTCACGCCCCCTATTAAATCAGAATTGGTTCATTTGGCTGACGGATCTCTTTGCAGAGACTTCATGAGATGTTGATTATGGCATGGACTGAGAGTGGTTTTTGAGGGTCTAATTGCGGGTATTTCGGGAACCCTTTAAAGAGGTGAGGGAATTCAATGGCGGGTTGTAGATGTTGACTTCATCAATCTGGAAAAAGGTTGGTCAATTCTTCACAACACACGGTTCTTTGATTCAGCTTTGTGGGCGCTTATGCGCATTAGCCTGGGACAAGGGATGAAAAGGTTAAGTATAAAAACCGACGTAATCAGCTGTGTTCTTATTCTTAAATAGAATTGCGAAATCAGTTTTCTTGCTTTTATTGAAACGTATTGTAGTTTAGGCAAGTGTTTACGCACGTAGATTTGGCGTGAGTAAAGGACGACACCAGTGACAATAACTTGGACAGGCTGTCATAACAGGGTCATTAGCTCAGAGGAGCAGCAACTATACGATCATTGGCTTGATTGTGTAGAGGTTGAGTCTCCTGAGGAATTGATCGAGCGTTTTCGTATATTGTTCATTGATGGCAACGGCTACCCTGATCGTGAGGTTGGGCTAGCGCTAGATGGGCTGCTCTCATCTGAATATATTGATCAATATTTTCGCTATGTGCTGAATCGATGCTGCCATATCCTGATCAATCGGTGGCAAGCTCGACCTCAGCTACAAGCGGCTATTCCGATGTTGATTGACTTGTTTGAAGCGGGGTCGTCCAAAAGAGTTAATGAATTTTCTCGCCTTCGCACGGTCCGTCGTTTGCGGGGAATGGTGGATCAATTTTTAGAGACGGAACAGTATGTGACGCTGCGTCGGTTAGCTCGGGTGATGGGGGAAGGCTCTGAAAGCATTGCTTATGGAGGGTCCCGGCCACTGGGAACGCTAATTCGTCGTTATCCTTACTTGTATGAACACTGCCTCTTGAGTGAAGACAGCACTCAAGAGCATCAGCAGAATGTTCGTCGGATTCAGGGGGAAGCGCAGCAGCGGTTTGAAATTGATCTTTCTCAATATGTCACCTATCGAGTCCGCCGGGCCCGGATGAAGCGAAAGGGGGATACGGATTCCGCCAAAAGGATTCTCCGCCCTGTGGAGAATCCTACCCTCCTCAGCGATCGCGAATTGGTGTCATCCATACGGCAGTTTTCCGGCAAGGTGGAGCAAAATCGAAGTTATCGAGAGTTGGCCCAATGTTTTGCCACGCGCAGTTGTCAGTCCTCGTTATCCTTCAAAGCCTTCAAGGATGATCTCTATGAATATCTCACCGCCGGGATAGATTCAGAATATGGTCGTCGGAAGTTTAACAATCTGCTGTACGCTCATTTGTCTAATACCTACTCTGATAGCGAATCCAAACTCCTCAATGACTTTTTGGTGGTAAGAACCTGTAGCCAGTTGTTTAGTTTCTTGGTGGTGGATTCCTCCAGTAACCCGGAGCATTTTATTTTTGTCGATTTAATTAATAATCTAGGACCTCTTTGCACCACTGGGCTCCTGCTCAAAATTGTATTGCTATGCCGCAAAATAAAGCCGTATTTGGGAAGACGACTCTCAATTTTGTTTAATCATTATGAGTCTGACGCCCGTGATGGGGTGGCTTGGTTAGTGAATATGCTCGAAAATCTGAACGTTGCTTTGAGTATTAACTTCGGGTCCGTGGACTTATCCCACATCTTCTAATTTTGATAATTTACTTAACGACCGATGGCAGTTTCCGCTCTCTACTGTATGCTTGCTATTCCTAGGGATGAATGAACCCATGACTTTAGGTCAAGCTGTGCAGTCGCGACGCAGGGAATTCCAGAAATATGACCCAGCAAGCAAGTCCAGATCCGATTACCCTTGAGCCTACAGCGTCTCAAGATGCAGACCTGGCGATGGTTGAGACGGATACGGCGACAGTGGTTGAGTCCTATGCAAACAGTTTGATGGATGAGCTGTTTGATGATGTGGACAATATTTTAGCTGGCGAGTATGACCGGAAGACGGCGGTGGAGTGTTCGGCGGCCGCTGCTCAAGAGTTGAATACGCCTCAAGAAGAGACTGCGTCAGGGGCCTTGGCGCCCGTTTCTTCTGCATTAGATCGCTCCCAACCGTTAGCGCTATCAGCGGAATCTAGTCCGGCGCCGAATCAAACATCTGTCCGCAAGGGACTCCTAGGCTTAGCATTCGATCGGCTTCTGGTGGGCGCTGCGGGTGTTTCATTGTTATTGACTGGGGTGTTTTGGTTCGCCCAGCATCAGCGAACTCCCGAGTTCATGCTGACGGCGATTCCAGAAGCGGCCATCACGCCAGAAGCCCTCAAGGCGGAAGCCGACGCCCAATTTTTGAAATATTTGGAGCGCTCTTTAGATGTCATTGACGATCAAATTCGAGTGGAGAGGGGCGTCACTGCTATATCTAGGGAGTCGTCATCGCCTAGTGTGACGGGTAGTCCCCGTATTGCTATCTCCAACGTCTTGAGTCCGCCCGGCGGCGGTTCGGGAAGCGCCTCTCTACTCGCAGGAAATCGCCCTTCTAGCAATCGACCCAATGTGATTGAACGGGTGTATATTCCGGTTTATCAACCGCCGTCTTCCCAGACGCTGCCCGCCCTGTCCAATCCATCGGCTAATCCGTCTATCTCTGTGGTTCCTGGTTCGATTCCTAATATTGCGCCGATATCGGCGCATGTTCTGGTGGGAATTTTGGAATTAGGCGATCGCTCCGCCGCTTTGTTTGAAATTAACGGTCAAGCTCAGCGATTCTACATTGGTGAGAATATTGGCTCGAGCGGTTGGAAGCTGGTTTCTGTCGCCAATCAAGAAGCGGTGATTCGCCGTAATGGCGAAGTACGCTCTGTTTATGTGGGGCAGCAATTTTAAAGTGGGTTTGATAAGGTGAGGTGAGGAGAAGAAAGACGAAAAATACTCTGCCGATCAGGACTCATATAGTCCTGAGTTTAAGGTGGTCTAAATTGTCTTGAATTAACCCCCATGGGGGCGCTAACTTAAAGCGAGACAATCCAGTAGAGAAGGAATACAGAAGCCAGAAGTTAGTCAAGAAGTCGCTTCTGTCTCCTGTCTCCTGTCTTCTGTATTCTGGCCCCGTTAGCATGTCCCGACTTAAGTTGATCCCCCTCCATGGGTATTCAGGCTGGCTGATGGCGACGATGTTCAGGAGCAGTAAGCATGGGCTTGTTCGAAGATCTCAGTCGGTTTTTAGAAACTCGGCTGGATGAATTTTTGCGGGCGCATCCTCACCTGGAGATGCAAGCGTTAGAAGAGCAGCTGCGAGGCCAGGAAGAAGATGCAATTAATTTACTGGGAGAGCTAAAACGACGAGAAAAGCAGCTTGAAGAAGGGATTCTCTCCACTGCTCAAGATGTCCAGCGATGGCATACGCGCATTGAAAAAGCTAAGGCGGCGAATCGATTGGATCTAGTGCAGCCGGCCCAGGCGCGAGAAGCGGCGCTCCTCCGTCAAGGCAACCACCTGTGGGGACAAATGAAGGGGGTAAAGGAGCGAATTACTCAAACCCGGGAATTGCAACGTAAAGTTCATCTTAAGCGGCAAGAACTGAAAACCAAAATCGCCCAGGCTGAAGCTGCTCGAACCGCTTCCCGGGCGGCTTCAACCTCTCGCTCGCAGCCTAACTGGGGTTCTGCCGGATGGAATCAGAGTCCCTATAGCATGTTTAATCAACCCACCGATCCGCTAGAAGAAACCTTCCAACGTTGGGAAACTGAGGAGGAGTTGGAGGAGCTAAAGCGGAAAATGGGAAGATGACGAGTTTCTACATATTGCCGTTCAGTCGTAGTTCAGTCGCTATTGAGTGGTTGGATGGCCGAGCCAATGCGTGTCAATTGTCTGCTTCGCGATCGCGGCGTCTTGGAATTTCAAACGAAATTGAGCGTTTCGTGGCTGACAAGATCTGAAAGGAGAGGGGACGTTTGGTCGCCTGATTAAGCGCTTTAGGGGGAGCTGTCGGGGCGGGTTGAGGCGGGCTGAGGGGGTTCGATTGAGGCGTGCGATCGCTCAAGGGATTAAACGGCAAGCCAGATATTCGATCATAGTTGGACGCGATCGCCAAAAAAATGCCTCCTGCCACAGTAAGCGGCAGAGAGACCTGAGCGTCTGAAAACCAGGAAAATTGACCGATCCATTGGTACAGCTCAAAGGAGCCAAATAGGATGATAAAGCACACCACCCAGAGCTTCATACTTTAATCTCCTGCAGATTGATTAATCCGCATTATTTTCCATAGATGCTATGATTCCTGGCTATTTGAAGGATAGCCGATCAAAGCGGCCTGTCAAGGAGAACTGTATTGACAAATAGGCAGAGGGTTACCCAGGCAGTTAGAGTAGGATTAACAGAAATGTAACTGCTTGGGATGAAAGCCTGTGGAACCGGAAGTTATCACTTTACTATCGAAACGCGAGATAGAGAAAATGCGGCGTGCAGGCCGATTGGCGGCTAAGCTGCTGGATCACTTGGAGCCGATGGTCAGGCCCGGAATTAGCACCCTTGAACTTAATGACGAGGCGGAGCGTTGGACCCAGGCCCATGGCGCTAAGAGTGCGCCTTTAGGGTATGGTCCGACGGAGTCTCCATTTCCCAAATCGATTTGCACCAGTGTGAACGAAGTGGTGTGTCATGGGATCCCTAATCCTAAGCAGATTTTGCAAGATGGAGACATTATCAATATTGATGTCACCCCCATTATTGATGGATACCACGGCGATACCTCGCGTACTTTTTATGTGGGTGAGCCGTCTCCCCTTGCTAGGAAGCTGGTAGAGGTCACTGAAGAATGTCTCCGCCGCGGCATTATGGCGGTCAAGCCGGGAGCGCGGGTTGGCGATATTGGCTCCGCAATTCAAGCATATGCCGAAGCGCAAGGGTTTTCTGTGGTGCGGGATTTTGTCGGGCATGGCGTCCATCGGATCTTCCACGCTGCTCCCCAGATTCCCCATTATGGGCAAGCCGGTAAGGGTAAAAAGCTGCGCAAGGGGATGGTGTTCACCATCGAACCCATGATCAATGAGGGTTCCTGGGAAGTGGAATTGCAGGCAGATGGTTGGACCGCCCTGACTGCGGATCGTAAGCTGTCGGCTCAATTTGAGCATACGATTGCAGTCACCGAAGACGGCGTTGAAATTTTGACCTTAGCGCCTGTACCGGTTACCGCTTAGCCTTCTCTCCCCGCCATAGTCAGGTCCGAAAACGGCCAGACTTTTCCTACGGTCGGGTTTATGCTGGGGGCATGAAGCTTGATCACGATATTTGTTATCGGGCCATCCAAACCCGAGATAGTCGGTTTGACGGTCGGTTTTTTACTGGCGTTCTGAGTACCGGTATCTATTGCCGACCGGTCTGTCCCGCTCCCCTGCCGAAACCTGAAAACTGCCAGTTTTTTTCGAGTGCGGCGGCGGCCCATGCCGCGGGTTTTAGGCCTTGTCTCCGCTGTCGGCCTGAGGTGGCGCCAGAACTCAGTTTCCCATTGGCGTCTGCATCCACGGTTTCCCGGGCGCTCAGTTTGATTGCGGCAGGGGGGTTGGATGAGAACTCGGTTTCAGATTTGGCTGCTCAGGTAGGTGTGAGCGATCGCCATCTGAGACGGCTATTTACGCAGCATTTAGGGGTGTCGCCCATGGCGATCGCCCAGACTCGACGCATCCACTTTGCCAAAAAGCTATTGGATGAGACATCCCTGTCCATAGCGGATGTGGCGTTGGCGTCAGGATTTTCCAGTCTCCGCCGGTTTAACGACGTGATGCGCCGCACTTACCACCGAACCCCAAGAGAGCTACGCAAAGGTCTGTCGGGCGGCCAAGGGAGGGACTTCAGCAGCGGAATCACCTTGAAGTTGCCCTTTAGTCCCCCCTACAACTGGGTTGAACTGATGCGGTTTTTCATCCCTAGGGCGATACCTGGGATTGAAATGGCCGAATCAGGCTACTATCGCCGTACCGTGGTGATCAATGGCGCTCATGGCGTCGTTGAAGTGCGCCCTATGTTAAACCAGTCGCATTTGGCGGCGACCATTCAGTTTCCTCAGGTAACCGCTCTGGGGCAAATTGTTGAAGGTCTTCGCCGTCTATTCGATTTAGGCGCTAAGTCGGCGGACATCGATATCCACTTGCAGAAAAGTCCCTACCTGAGTCGGTCGGTGGCGGTTCTCCCGGGACTCCGGGTGGCGGGCGCTTGGGATGCGTTTGAGTTAGCAGTGCGGGCAATTTTGGGCCAGCAAGTGAGTGTGGCGGCGGCGACGACGCTGGCGGGCCGTTTGGTAAAACGCTATGGCGACCCTTTAGTCCTGCTGGATGGGGCTGTCGCTCCCGCCGATCTCCATTTTGTTTTTCCTGCGCCTGCCGTCTTAGCAAATGCAGAGTTGACTGAAATCGGCCTGCCCCGAGTGCGGGCGCAGACGATATCCGCCCTTGCCGCCGCCCTTGTCAAGACGCCCAATTGGCTACAGACATTCACCGATCTGGACGACGCCATTTCTGGCCTCCGTCAGATTCCGGGGATTGGAGAATGGACAGCTCAATACATTGCGATGCGAGCCCTCCATGAGCCGGATGCTTTTCCGGCCTCTGATCTGGGACTTTTGCGAGCCATGGGCCAGCATAGTAAGCCGATGACTCAAAAACAGCTCTTGCAGATTGCTGAAGCGTGGCGCCCCTGGCGAGCTTACGCCGCCATGCACCTTTGGTTAGGTGAGCCAACCCTGATGTCCCTTAAGGAGGACTGTGCATAATGGAACTTTTGATGGATAGAGTTGATTCTGAACTGGGGCAGATTCTGGTGGTCTGTGATCATCATCAGCTTTGCGCCCTCGACTTCGGCGACGATGAAGACCGCTTGAAGACGTTGCTGAATCGTCGCTTTGGGGAAATTATCTTGAGACCTGCGACCAATCCTCTGGGGGTGAGCGATCGCATCCGCGCCTATCTCGCAGGAGAATACGACAGTCTGAATGGTATTCCCGTCAACCCGGGCGGCGCTCCCTTCCAGCAGAAAGTTTGGTCTGCTCTGTGCGCTATTCCATGCGGGGAAGTTCTTTCCTACGGCGAATTAGCCGCTAAAATTGGTCAACCTACCGCGTCTCGGGCTGTTGGCATGGCCAATTCCCGTAATCCAATTGCGATTGTCATTCCTTGCCATCGGGTGATTGGCGCCAACGCTTCCTTGACAGGATACGCAGGCGGCATCGAGCGAAAACGCTGGTTATTGGAGCATGAGGGGGTTGTTTTAGAAGAGTTGGCTAACCGTCAGAAGATGAGGGTGAGACGTCAATCAACCCTGCCAGCAGAGCAAAGCCCTAAAGCCCCAAGCCGACAGCTATCTATTTTTTAATCGGACGCTCTCCCATTGCTTTCTTAAAATATATTTTTTATTTTGATGTCAGCGACAAGCGTAGTTTCCTGTCTTCCTTCACCAAGCGGCTGATTTGCATCTCATATTTGCGAAACACATCAAAATATCTCCTCTAATCGGCCCTGTGCTAGGTGGGATATGCATGGGGCTAACCCCCGCCCCCGTGAATGCATGGCCCCTAGCTTGGCTTGCTCTGGCTCCATTGTGGGCAGCGATTTTGCACAATTCAAAGGGAAGGTGGATAAAGAGCAGCCTTCTGTGGGGACTGGGTTACCACGGTCTGGCGCTGCTGTGGATTACAGACCTCCATCCCCTAACCTGGATGGGAATTCCTTGGCTCGCCAGCCTCGCGATTGCAGTGTTTTGCTGGGTTTTCATAACCCTTTGGGGCGCTGCCCTTGTGGTCATTTGGGCCTTCCTATTGCGCCGCGTATGCTTCCGCTTCCCCACCCTTCACCCCTTCACCCGCGTCCTCCTTGGCGTCGCCTTGTGGTGTGGTCTCGAAACCCTCTGGAGCTGGGGTCCCCTATACTGGACGTCCCTGTCCTACACCCAAAGTCCTTATAACCTGCCGATTTTGCATCTCGGTCAACTCTCCGGCCAATTTACAATCACCGCCGCCCTACTCGCTGTCAATAGTCTCCTGGCCGAAGCCTGGCTCAGCCGACCAGAACGAGGGCGCTTGCTACCTACCCACCGTCCCCGACCAAGGTCCAAAATCCTTAGCGGAGCGGAGCGGAGCCTTAGCGAAGCCATGCCTGATAAGTCTATTGACCCTGGGGCTATAAATCCAAAATCCCTCCTCCTCACCACCCTCCTCCTTCTAATTTGCACCCACCTCCTCGGTTTCGCTCTCTACTTTCGTCCTCTGGCGGAGTCTCCTGACCAAGCGTTGAAAGTTGGCTTGATTCAGGGCAATGTGCCGACGCGCATCAAACTAACTCCTGAAGGAGAACGTCTTGCATTGCAAGGCTATACCGAGGGCTACAAAGCGCTAGCTCGTCAGGGAGTAGACGCTGTATTGACTCCGGAAGGCGCCCTGCCTGTGCTTTGGCGCGGCGCGACCAAGACTCAAAATCCCTTCTATAAAGCGATCCAGGAGTATGGTGTAGTCGCTTGGTTGGGGACATTCGCCCCGGTTGAGCAGGCTACGGAAGTTGGGGGCTTTCCCCGCATTACCCACAGTTTGTTAACGATTACGGGAACGGGAGAGCAGGTCGGTCGCTATAACAAAGTTAAACTGGTTCCCCTAGGGGAATATATTCCCTTCAAACGGATTTTAGGAAATTGGATTGAACGGCTTTCTAGCATTAGCTACAGCCTAGAACCCGGAACAGCGTCTCAACAGTTTGAGACGCCCTTTGGCCGCGCCGCCGTTGGCATTTGCTATGAATCTGCCTATGGAGAAGGGTTTCGGTCTCAAGTCGCCAATGGCGGGCAATTTATTTTGACGGCTTCTAACAATGATCCCTATTCGCCTTCTATGATGGCTCAGCATCACGCCCAAGATGTAATGCGGTCTGTAGAAACAGATCGATGGGCGGTAAGGGCTACCAACACAGGACTTTCGGGTGTTGTTAATCCTCATGGATTAACCATTTGGTTATCTATACCGCATAAATATGGGATCCATTTTGCTACTATCTACCGTCAGCATACTCGAACCTTATATGTGAGATGGGGTAACTGGCTGACTCCTGCGTTACTATTTTTAAGTTGTATTGCGATCGCAATTCATTTTGTTCGCCCGGGGCGACCCT
>JASJDH010000511.1 GCA_030065175.1 Leptolyngbyaceae cyanobacterium MO_188.B28
GGGAGATTGAGATTCCTCGCTTCTCTCGGAATGACACTGGGTATTTGTGCAATTTTCAATGCCTAGGTACTTAGGTTAAGTTCTTGGGTCTTGCACGCTTTTGGCGATCGCGCTCTGGAAAAGCCTCAAACCCAGCTTATTAATGCGATCGCTATGGCAATTATCCTACAATGGTCAACTGATTCGAGCGTTAGCGAAATATTGGTTGGGACCTGAGTGCTTTTGTGAGCTTGAGGATGGGGTGATCGCTTGGGCGATGAATGCTTTTGAGTGGGCGATCGCACCTTTTCTTATCGAAGACAGGCGATCGCTTTTTGGATGATTTCTTTGGGTGATCTAAAAGCAATTAGCCGATTTAAGGAACAATTTCAAAAGATAGCTTTCCTTGAAATCGATAGATATAAAAATCTGTGTCTAGAGTAAAAATCTGCTGTTGATTAAGAGCCTCTGCTGCGACTACCAAGGAAGCATCGGCTAAATCCATTGGAACATCTAGATATTGTTCCATGGGCAATGAGCGCAGAAGCATCACATAAGGTCAAGATAATTTCTGTGGTTTTAGGTGTTTTTCCTGCAGAATTGGGCTTTGGACAAATTGCCCACGATGTAATTGGATTTTGAAGTTTTCCCAAGCAAAGTAAGTCCACCCTGATAATTGGCTGGACTTATAGGCAACAGCTCGATAATAAACTGATTTTTAGGTCGTAACAGGCTGTTTTTTTTCTGCCTTTTTACCCTTTTTGATTACGGGTTGACGTTCGCGTGGGGGTTGAGATTGTCCTTTAAGACGTCCAGGGGGTTTACCTCGAGGTTTGGGCACCACTGCCGGTGTACCCATCTGCGCAGTTATTCTATTCCAGTCACGCTGTACGTTTGAGGGGGTGATGCGCCCCTGTGGCGGTTGGGGCAGATATCGTTCCCAAGGCCGTGGTAGGTGAACGGTTAATTCTCGCGCCGCCCAAAGTTGTACATAGGCTAACAAACTCAGCTGTATCCAGTTTTCTTCATAGTCCCCTTCAGGGGTTTGGTAAGCGCCCATCAGCAGCTTTTGCTTGCTGAAACGGAACAGGTGTTCGAGATCGAATCTTTGGCAATAGTCTTGGTAACTCTCACGGGGTGACAATTCGTGTCGCCTTTTGCCAATCGCAATCAGCCACATGGGACGTTTGAAAATAGCTTTTCCAGTCTCTGCATCCCTCAGGAGAATTCGGTGTAAGGTAAACGGATGCTGATGCATCGGACAATCCTTGGAGCCTCGCATTAACATCTGACGCCAAGCACTAATACTGACATGAATTAAACGACCTCGAGCAGTTGTCGTGTCAAACTCAATGGTCTCATCCGGTTGATGCCAGGTGCTTTCATCTTTGAGGTCAAAGCGCTCGCCATACCACAGAGGATGTCCACGGCCAGCAGGCTCTTCACACAAGGGGGGAGATTGATAAAACACCCGATTACTGCGCACTCGAGCCAAGGTGACTAAATTCTCATGTTGCGCCTGCTTGAATAAGAATGGGCACACGCCGTAGGCGCTATCAACGGCTAAAACGCTAAGCTTTTTAGCCCAAGGCAACTCAGGGTTACTGAGCAATTGCTGGATTTGCTCTATGCCAACACTCTTGTCACTTTGGTCGATGCCAACCCGTTGGCCGCTCAATGGAATCGACCAAGGGGCTTGATAGGGGCTAACCTTCTCGGGTAGTTCCGCCAAAATCGAGTAGGCATGACCAATGTTGATGGGTTTGTTGCCTCGGACCAAATTGGGTTGATAGACAAAACCTCGCTCTTCTAAGGTACAGGCATGAGGACGGGGAACAGGAGTGACGTCTAATCCCAGCAAATGATAGGAGCGCTGTTGCGGGGAAGGAACCACCAGGGCAATAGTTCTCAGTAATTGCTTCAGATGTTCTGGGTATTGCTCCTCAGCAGACTGTTCCGGGCATTGCTCCTCAGTAGGCTGTTCCGGGCATTGCTCCTCAGCAGGCTCACAAGGGGCTGGGACAAAAAAACTTAATGGCTTTGTACAAAGAGCTGTACCCTCTGCGAAACAGGGGATCCAAGCTTAGCTCTGCGACGCTATTGGCTCTATCGTTGCCACTCAGAGCGTCCAATAGATCCATGATGCTATCGCAGTAGCGCTCAAGGCTATCGTATAAGTTTTGACGAAAGTTTTGGAATTGACGGGTCAGGTCTGAATAAGTCATCTTGGTTATGGGGGATAATAAACAACCCTTCTCAGGCTGTACATTATCCCCCCTCTTGACAGAATCAAACCTTGCCTCGCTTCAGATCATTTGTCCAAAGTCCAAATCCCAAGATCCCTTCCAAAGCAGTAATGAGTTATGGATTGATCAAAACTATGAACCCGCCTGATAATAATGACCCCGAACCCCCTCTAGCCGTTTGGATTGTATTACTCATTGTGACGTGTTCATCGTTAATATTGGGAACAGGGATATGGAGTATTTTTGAAATGTTTCGACCCCAGCAGGAAGAGATATTGAGGCAATAGACAGGGCGATCTCCTCGTTTACAAACCGCCATCTACCCTAACGCCAATGATGAATGTGAAAAATCGATGCCTAAAAACTTAGCTCAACTGAGATCGGTGAAGATCCGTCGTATACCTGCTAAAGCATTTCGCTGTTTTTGGATAGCGGTTCTCATCTTAGCCAGTTTGTTTTGGGGTGGCTTTAGCTTAATCACAATGGCGAATGAGCAGTCTCCATTAGCGCCCCAAGCCGAGGTGGTAATTGATGGGCGACCCATTTTTAGGCTCAGCCAATCTGGGAGTTATACTGCCCAGCAGCGTGTCGACCTGGTTAATCGCCAACTGCCTCGGCTAGCTAATCTCAACCAAGAACTTCAGGTTGAAGTTGTTGAGCGCAACGAACAACCAGCAATTATCGTCAATGATCAATATTTACTCACGGTTACAGAGCCCGATGTCCCGCCAGGTAAGACAGCCCTGAAACAAGCTCAAGAGTGGGCTCATCAGATAGAGTTGTCACTCCAGAGAGCCCAGTTTGAACGGCAGCCAGCTTATCTCAAGCGGGCTGCCGGGTTGAGCATCTTGGCCTTGGTGATTGCACTTGTTTTGCATCGGGGATTGGGGTACTTTTGGCGTCGTTCCCTCGGGAGTTTCCTACAGCGCATTATGCAAAAAATTACTAAGCGTGAGACGCCCAATGCGCAAAATCTCCAATTTTTCTTGGGACTCGAATTGTCGCTGCTGAGGCTGGCGGTCTGGATAGCTTCCTTGGCGTTTATTTCATCTCAATTTCCATATTTGCGACAGCAACGGTATGACTTACTCAATAATTCAATCAAGAATTTAATTCAATTTATTCAAGCGCCGCTGTTTAGTCTGGGTGAACGTCCCTATACGGTTGTTGATTTATTAATTCTATTGGGTTTATTTTGGGGGCTGTTTGCGCTAACTCAAGCATCTGTTCAGTTCCTGAAAGCTCAAGTTCTGAGACGTACACGCCTCGATCGGGGTGCTCAAGAAATTGCTACGAAGATTTTTCGATACACCATCCTTTCGTTAGGTTCCTTAATCTTGTTGCAGGCCTGGGGAATTGATCTCCGCTCCATAGCCCTTCTGGGAGGAGCCCTAGGTATCGGAATAGGTTTCGGGCTTCAGGATATTGCGAAGAATTTTGCCAGCGGTCTAGTGCTCTTGTTTGAACGTTCGATTCAGGTGGGCGACTTCATTGAAATCGAGCCGTATATGGGCGTGGTTGAACGAATTGGGGCTCGTAGTATTACCCTGCAGACCCTGGATCATATTTCAGTTATTGTGCCCAATTCACGCTTAGTTGAATCCCAGGTGGTGAACTGGAGTCATGACAAGCCTGTGTCTCGTTTGCATTTGGCGGTGGGTGTATCCTACGACGCCGATCCAGAGATTGTGAAATCAGCGCTGCTACAGGCGGCCCAGGAGCATTCAGAAGTATTATTAAAACCTGCGCCTGACGTCTTCTTCAAAGGATTTGGAGACAATGCGCTTGAGTTTGATCTCCTGGTGTGGACACAAAATCCAGAAGGTCAATTCAAGATTCGCAGTGATCTTTACTTTCAGATCGAAAAGATCCTAAAAAATAATCAAATATCTATTCCCTATCCCCAGCGTGATCTCCATCTGCGCACCGGTCAGTTGCCCATCAAATTTGCGCCTGATATCACTGAGGCTCTAATTAAGGCCTTTAAAATGATAGAAGCTAGACAAAGCACTTATTTCAATCATTCTGACAATCATTCTGATTAGTCTTAGATAGGGTATTAGCTAAGAAAAACTGATTCAGCAATTACGTATCCATGTTACGCCCAAGGTAGTTATCCAGGATGAGCAGCCGCTTGAAATGCTCATATCGAAATTCTCAGCGACGGCTGACCTGGTATTTCTAGGGTTAGACCAATCAGACACTTACTTTATAGAAAAGTACAAAGCTTCACAATCAGTTGCGAAGCATTTGCCCACAACTGTATTTGTCCTGGCTGCTCCCGATTTTACTTTCATGGAGATTCTAGCCAGCAAGTGCTCTCATCATAGTTCTGGGAATTGGGGTCGTGGTAGGCGTATTGTTCCTAAACTAATAATTATCTAATATCGTCCGCGCGGTGGATATTAAACGGTTTGACTTTGTCCACAAGATAGAGGTTCATGCTCATTGTTTGCATTGCAATAGAGTTAATATGATTTGCGAGGTTACTATGACCACTTCTCTGATTAAACGCAGCAATTTGTTGGGCCGTTTGGTTATTGATCAACAAACCACCGAGGAACTCGGTCATATCAATCAAATGTTTGTCGATGTTAAATCTCATCAGGTAATGGGGGTCAGTTGTAAATCGGGTTTATTAGGCCGTATTGCGCACGTCTTCAGATGGGCTGACATCAACAGCATTGGTGCAGACAGCATGCTTATCAATTGGAATGCAGATGCGCCGCTAGAGCTCTCGGATGCAATGAACACGATGGTTAATCACGAACTCTGGACAGATTCAGGCAATAAAGTCGGAACTATCAACGACTATTGTTTGGACTCTGAAACTGGACAAGTCACCGATTATCTGTTTGTATCGAGTGGCTGGCAAGGTATAAAAGAGGGCGCTTATCGCTTACCGAGCGAGGCTGTCATCAATGTGGGACCCAAGCGCATCATTGTCAAAGATGAGGCGGTGCAGTCAGCTGAGCAATTTTCGGAAGGACTCCAGGATAAGCTGACCCAGGCGGTTGAGTTTATCAAAGAGGACTATGCCAAAACCCAAGCTGATATGACCTCCTTAGTTGAGGGTGCCCAAACCACCGCCTCAAAACTGCAGGAATCAGCCCAACAGGTTGCAGGTCAAGCGAAAGGGACTGCAAGCAATATCCAAGGACAATTACAGAGTGTGGTGCATAAAGCAGCTGAACACGTGCAAGAAACAGCCGCTTCCGTCCAAAAAAAAGTAGAAGAAGCCTCGCCTGATGAGGCGTCAGCTCCCGAAAAAGAGGTTGGTGAAGCATAAGGATAAAGCTCTCAGAGATATTTAAGATGGCTGCCTTTGCTGAATTTGAAGAAGCCTTGGCTCCTGTCCCTTAGAGACAGGAGTTAATCGAACAGGTCCCGGCTATACTCACACCATCCATCTGCCGTAAACTTTTCTCATAGACATGGCTGTTTCAACATCTCCATTGGAACTCTTCAAATCCCCAGAAGAAAAGCGCTTGGAAGAAGATCGTATTCATGATGTACTTCTCTTGCTGGAGCATCTGGTTCAGCGAGAAGAGGCTACAGTCAAAATTATTCTGGACTGTCTCTACGATGTGGGTTCAGTCAATCTACTCAACCGGAAACTGCACAATCGTCAACTTAACCAATTGGTGAAATCCGTCGCCATAATGTCTAAACCAGCATTTAGAATTATTGCGATGCGCTGGTTTAAGCGAAATTGCCCACAACTCATTACAGATTGGCTACATTCACAAGTCACATTCGAAGATTCGGTAGAACAGTCAGATGCACTGATCTCCCAGGTTTCAGATAGTCACTCAGACAGTTTACCTCCTTCAGAAAATCGAGAAATTCAACGTCTCCGCACTCAAGTAAGATGGCTTACCGGGCTTTTAATCATAGCGCTCTCGACCCTCGGTAGTGCTGTTATCTGGCTCGGCCATCATACTGATCAACAGCTCCTCCAATCTCAACCTAGTCGTATCCAAGTTAGTGAACCATGAATTGCTGTGCTTGTTGTTCAAACCATCTGCGATAACATATTCGTTTTTGATTCACATAATCCACCGCCTTCGATTTACCTTGCTTCTGGTCGATCCTTCGCACATAAGGACTTCCCGCCACTAACATCAGTGCGATATCCCGCTGACTTTCCCCAGATGCAAAGGTCCTACGAGCAACCCACTCATCTAACTGAGCCAAATTGTTCGCCTGCACTCCTTGGCTATATCGTTTCCAGAGATGCTGATAATGTTGCCGCTTCCGATGCTGCACTAATCGTTGTTGTTGCTGTTCAAGCGATCTCTCAAGTTTTTCAATAATTTCACCAAGTGCTGTTGCGCCTCGTAAACTTGCTGCTGCAAGCTGATGTCGCTGCCCAACTTTGCATCCAAGTCGGCCAATAATTGAGTCAACTGCTCCAATCGTTGCATAAAATCGCCCGAATTGCTGCTGCCGGATTCGTTCTCCAATTGCTGCAGCAATATGCTGAATGTTCGGTCCATCTGTACCTGTTGATTGAGCAGTTCCACCATTTTTTTGCTCAAGGTGTTGAGCAGTTCTTGCGAGACGGTTTGTGCTGTCACAAGCTTCTTTGCCTCGATTTGGCGTGGGCGGTGTCCCCAAGATGACGCCTGGTTACAGATTGGACAGGAGGTGGTTCTGGTAGGAGATGTCGCCAGGGCCTATTTGGAAAGCGATAGCCTGACGGTGAATAAGGCGGAATTAGCTGCCTAAGTAGTTGCGCAAAATTAATTACACAGTTAGCACGCAGTAGAACCAGGATGTCATGTCGAGTGGAGCATAGCGGAATCGAGACATCTCAGACTTTGGCGGGAGACTGAGATTCCTCGCTTCTCTCGGAATGACACTTGACCTCTGTGCAATTTTCAATGCCCAGG
>JASJDH010000512.1 GCA_030065175.1 Leptolyngbyaceae cyanobacterium MO_188.B28
GTTTAGCTCCCCTTCTCCCAAATTGGGAGAAGGGGCTGGGGGATGAGGGCTCTGACTTTCAAGCAGGCACTGTCAGCGGCATACCATTATCAGACGGACCCAACTGCAGCAAAAAAGGAATCGCGTTTGCCTTCCAGTCTTCGATCGCCGTATAAGAAGCCGCATCTTCCCCGTAACACATTTCCAGCATATCGGTGTGAATAATCCCCGGGTTGAGGGGGATTGCCGCCATCCCCTGCGGTAATTCTTGGGCCAGCGATCGCGTCATGCCCTCAATCGCCCATTTAGACGCACAGTAAGAAGATACTTGGGGAGATGTTGAGCGTCCCCAGCCGGAACTCAAATTGACCACAATGCCGCGTTTTTTCGCAATCATCCCCGGCAGGAAATGGCGCAGCACATTCGCTACCCCTTTGATATTGACATCAATCAGATGGGAAAAGTCCTCACTAGGGATTTCCCACAGCGGGGCCAGTTCATTCAGAATACCTGCATTGTTAATCAGCAAATCGGGCGGGCCATACTCAGCCAGGAGCCGCGTCGCCCAATTTTTTACCTGGGCGTCATCAGCCACATCCAGGGCGGTGAAATCATTGGGGGGGCCAAACTGCTGGTTCAGTTTCTCAACGACTGCATCCGAGCGAGTACAGCCGAGCACTGTATGTCCTCCCTGGATAAATCCTTCGGTCATCGCCCGACCCAGACCCCGGCCCGTCCCCGTAATTACAATGATTTTCGCCATATTGAACCTTGCTGGACTTTAGACTAATTATTTAGACAGATAGCTAGCGCTCTGCCCTAACTACTGAATGGCCGATAGCGCTTCTGTCAAAAGAATACGCATTCACCACTATGATTCTAGGAGAGAATCTAGGAGTCAGGAGACAGAATCCAGGAGCCAGCAGACAGAATCCGCTGCCTGCCTACATTCTGTATTCCTTCCCCACTGGATTGTCCCGACTTAGAGAGCCGCAGAAACATATCATCCCATCCACCCATCCACCCATCCACCCATCCACCCATCCACCCATCCACCCATCCACCCATCCACCCATCCACTGCCTTTTCCGTGACTTTATTTTGCCGCAACTCTCTTAAGTTCCGCCCCTAAAGCATTTAGGAACCAGGATTCAGTCTTCTAAACTTCTGTCTTCTGTCTTCTGTCTTCTGTCTTCTGACTGCAAGGAATGCGAATGAAAAATTCTGTCCCAGATCCCGGGATAGAATTGCATGCAAGCTTGCCCTGATGGGTTTCTGTAATAATTTGATAGCTAATGGACATACCAAGCCCCGTGCCGATGTTCTCTGGTTTGGTGGTGAAAAATGGAGTGAAGATTTTTTCACGGACGTCCTCGGTCATGCCGACGCCGGTATCTGCGATCGCAATCTCGACCCAGTCTGATCCGTAGTTAGCCGTACGGATGTTAATTTCTAAGGGAACCTGTGCTTTATCGTCAGCCTTCGCATAGCGTTCTTCAATGGCGTCAATGGCGTTAGCCAGAATATTCATCACCACCTGATTGAGTTGGCCCGGATAGCATTCTACCTGGGCCAACTCGCCATAGTCGCAAACGACGGTGATCGCAGGACGACTCGGACTGGCCTTGAGGCGATGCTGCAAAATCATCAACGAACTTTCCAATCCCTCATGCAGATCAACCGCTTTGTATTCCGCTTCATCAAGTCTTGAGAAATTGCGCAGAGACAGAACAATTTGCCGGATCCGATCGGTGCCTACTCGCATTGAACCCAAAATTTTGACCAGGTCGGATTGAATAAAGGTTAAATCTAGATCATCCAGATCGGCTTCAATTTCGGCAATGGCTTCAGGATACCGTTGCTGCAACTGCTGCATCACCGTCATAATTTCATCGAGATGATTTTTGACATGGACCAGGTTGCCGTGGATGAAGTTGACCGGATTGTTGATTTCGTGGGCTACCCCCGCCACCAACTGCCCCAGGCTCGACATTTTCTCCGTTTGGACCAGATGCATTTGTTGTTGCCCAAGCTGCGTGAACGCCGCCTCCAAGTCCTTATTTTTTTGTCCAAGCTGGGTCAATAACTGCTTGACCTGCTGAATCAGCTGGTTCAGGGCGTTTGCTAGAATACCGACCTCATCATCCCCTCCAACAGGCGCCTGTAGATCAAAGTTGTTTTCTTCAGTGACTCGGCGAGCGACATGGATGACGCCTAGGATCGGTTGAGCGATCGCTTGACTGGTGTAGAGCGCGGTCAAGGTTGCGATCGCGCCCGACAACAGCAAGCTGCCCAAAATAATTTGAGTCCGTAAGGTTTCAGCCCGGTGCAGCGCCGTCTTAGCCGCTTTCTCTCGCCTGTTTACTTGGGCTACAAAGGGCTCCAGATGATCTGGAAACTTGACAAAGGCTTCAAAATCCGGGCTTTGCACAAACACTAGCAACTTCTGCTGAGCGAGCGCTAAGTCTTCAGGGGTATTGGAAAGGGCGTTAACCTCTTGTACAAATGTTTCGGTGCGTTGCTGGAAACGATCTACAGTAGCTTCATATTCGCTAAACTTCTGATGGAGTTCAGAGTAGTCAACCACTGGGACAGGCTGGGGCTCTATATTCTGTCTGGGCGACCCCTGGTCGCCTGGAGATGTCGAATAGGTCTCTTCGTGGGCTTCAATGTGGGCTTGGCGCTCAGCCGTAACACCATATATTGCACGGTGTTGCTGCAATATAGCTTTGATGGCTATGATTCGATCCAGCATCCTTTGGCTCTCTAACTGGAACCGCTCTGCATCGTTCAAAGACGGGGCCAACTGTTTGGCTGGAAGATTATAAAGGATACGCACTTGCAAATCGCTCAGGAGTTTGCGCTCAGCCTCCACCGCCTGGTTCAGAATAAACGCGCGGCGTTGATAGTGGTTGCCGACTAAGAGGCCAGTTGTTGTGCCGACCAAGGCTAGTCCCAACACTAACGCGTAACCATAAACAATTCTTCTATGGATTGTCATTTTCTTCAGCACGGGGGAGTGCTCGATTATCAGGAGTCGCCAATTCCTAGCGCGCCCACCCCCTATCCCCACTTAACGGTATAAATCAACGCCACACAATCTAGATCTTGACTATTCCAGGCATCCTCACCCTCCGAATGATCTTAACGCCCATCGAAGATGTCCGGAGGGAAGAATTTAGGGGTAGGCAGAGCCAAAGCACTATAGAGAAAGTGTTTCCAAAATAATCTGTTCAAACTTGCTCCCGATTTTCAAACTGACTCCCAACCCCAGAAGTATCTTATATCCAATTGAGGTCACATAAGCTTGAAGTTTTTTCTAGATATTCACTGGCCAAATCTTGCACAGACAAAGTGGAGCAATCTAGCATCCCTCTCACCCTTGTCAATTAAGTCAAGTTCTCTAGGATCTACAGCCCCAAAAGCGTCCGATCACCTATTCAACTATTCACCCGCCCGCCCTCTTTTCCTGGGAACTTTACGTTTATGCCAATCCTTATTTAGCAAGATAGTAGCCGACACCTAATCTTAATAAATTCCACAATATACATATCTGAACAGTTGGATAAACAGGGTTTCAAATTGTTCTTCAGGTAAATAGTTATTTCCATACACCGAACTTTAGAAATCCAAAGAATATCCCTTTAATTAATTCACAGTGACCCTTTAAAACTGACTAAAAGAATCATCAGGATATCCAGTTGGACTAAAATTTTCTGACTGGTCAGAAATTCAGATCAGCATCTTGATGGGGATAGGATGACAGTATACTTAAATCAGTTATGAACGGGTTATGGATGCAGCGCTAAGTTAAGGGAATATTCAATTGGTTTATTTTTTTTACATCCATCAAAATATAATTTCTTAGCAGGAAACCATCAAAGGGCGTGTCATTTAAGCTGGTTAAGTCTGGTGAATAAGGGATTCAGAATAAAACCTACAGATGTCGGTCAGGAGCTGGATTTTGTCTCCTGACTCCTGTATTCTGCCTCAAGGATAATTTTCCACTTGAAGCAAATAGCCTGGTAAAAAATAGTTTAATTTCGACGGAGAAAATAATGGCCGCCCATAGGCATTTTTTTACTTCAATGCTGATGTCGGTGCTGCTTTTGACAGGTTGCGCCCCCTCTCAACCCTCGAGTTCCGGCTCGCCTGACCAAACCATCCTAACGCCTGAACAACAAGCATTGCTGAGCGGAGAAGACTTGGATGCGCTCACCGCCGCCGCTGAAGCAGAAGGAAAAGTCGTTGTTTATTCATTCACCAGCCGGATTGCAAAAATTGAAGCTGCATTCGAAGCAGCCTATCCCAAAATCGATGTGGTGGGTTTTGACATTTCATCCACGGAGCAAATCGCTCGGCTGAAATCAGAGCAAGCTGCAGGCGCTCAAGAAGTGGATGTGGCCTATCTTTCCGACGCGCCAGTCGTCTTTGGCGAGCTAGTTGAAACAGGTATTTTGCAGAAATATACGCCGCCCCAGTTTTCTGAACGCGTGCCGGGAAAGTTTCAATCGCCACTGCTGGCGAATCGGCTGTCAACCAAGGTTTTGATGTACAACGAAGCAGCTTACCCAGACGGCGCTCCCATTAGCAATCTTTGGGAGTTAACTGAGCCTGATTGGAAGGGTCGAGTGCTGATGGTCAATCCGCTGGTGCGGGGCGATTATTTGGATTTGCTGGTTCAAGTGGTTTTGCAATCAGACGCCATGGCCGAAGCGTACCAAGCCTATTTTGGCCAACCGATTCAGCTGGACAATGGCGTTAATTCTGCTGGAGAACAGTGGATTGCCGATTTATTTAACAACGGGTTGGTTTTAGTTAGTGACACAGATGCGGTCAATGCAGCTGTCGGCGAGATTGGCCAAGACAATCCTCCCCTAGGTTTCACGTCTTATTCAGACCGACGCGACAATGCTGAAGAAGGTTGGGCCTTGCAACTGGCTAACGATGTGCAGCCCGTCTCAGGCATCTACTTCCCAGCCATGCTAGGCGTTGTCAACAATGCCCCTCATCCAGCGGCGGCGCGTCTGTTGATCCATTTCATGATGGGGGATGACAGCCCTGAGGGCGGCGCCGGGTTTGCTCCCTTCTACGTGCCGGGAGATTACGCCACCCGTCGAGATATCGCCCCCCATCCGGACGCGGTTCCCTTAGATGGGTTGAACGCTTGGTACGTTGACGCCGCAAAAACGGCCGCCCTACGGCAAGATGTCGCCGATTTAGTATTGACCCTGCAATAGAAAGGGGTGAGTCTCTATGGCTGCGGTTAAATTGAAAACTTCGAGACATCGTTCTCTGTCCAAGATGCGGAGAATCAGCCTGCCCTGGTCTGGATTGAGCATTTTGCAAACAATCCTGGTGGGGGCGCTGATTCTGTTGGTGGTGATTCCGCTGGCGCAGCTATTGCTGTCGACGCTGACTGATAGCGGGCTACACACCTGGCGAGAGGTGATTTTTGGTCGAATCGCCCCCAATCTACTTTGGCGTCCGCTGCGCAATAGTCTGATGATTGGTCTGCTAGTGGGTTCAGGAACGGTTCTCATCGGCGGCTATCTCTCTTGGTTAGTGGTGATGACTGACATGCCCGGCCGCCAACTGATTGGATCCCTAGCTTCCATCCCCTACATCATCCCCAGTTTCGCCATTGCGCTGGCCTGGATGAGCCTCTTTCGCAATGATTTGCTCGGCGGCCGGGTGGGCTTACTGCCGTCCCTGGGGGTTCCAATCCCAGACTGGCTGGCGTGGGGATTTAGCCCCATTGTGTTTGCCTTGCTGGCCCACTATTCCGCCATCGGCTTTTCACTCATCGCCCCCGCCATGGCGACGGTCAACTCCGAATTGGTGGAAGCCGCTTATATTTCTGGGGCGAGTCGCGCTCAAGTGATGCGTGACATTATTTTTCCCATTGTCACCCCCGCCCTGTTGTCAGCGGCGCTGCTGTCCTTCGCCAACAGCATTAGCAACTTTGCTGCGATCGCGATCCTCGGTCTACCCGTCAGGTTTGAAACCCTCTCAACCCGAATTTTTGGCATGATCCGCATCGGTCAAGTTGAGCGAGGGTATTGTCTCACCATTATTCTAATTCTGATCGCCGCTCTAGTGCTGTGGCTCAATCATCGGATAGTTGGCCCTAGGCGAGAGTTCACCACCCTTAGCGGCAAAGGCGGGCGCCGCCAGCGACAGTCCTTAGGCAAGTGGCGGTGGCCCTTTTTCTTCTCAGCCTTCGCCATTTGCGCCGTGACCACGTTGGCGCCCTTACTGACATTGCTGGCCTCTAGTTTGGCCCGCAAAACCAATTCTTTTACCGGCGGTTTCACCCTCCACTATTGGTTCGGACTGTCCAATCCAGTCATAGCTCAAGGTCAGGCGGGGGTGCTGCGCAACCCCCAAGTTTTAGACGCCGCCCGCAATTCCCTCCTGCTTGGACTATCGGTGGCTGTCATTGCCAGCGGCCTGGGGCTGTTAATCGGCTACGTCACCATTCGGAATCGAAACAGTCGTCTGAATGTCTTAATTGAGTCCCTCAGTTACGTTCCTTTCTTCATTCCAGGGATTGCCTTTGGCGCTATTTATGTGGCTCAGTTTGGCCGACCCATAGGCCCTTTACCCGCCCTTTACGGCACGTTTCTGTTGTTAATCCTATCGGCGTCTATTTATAACCTGCCGTTCACCTCTCAGGCTGGGCGGTCGGCAATGAGTCAAATCGCCTTTGAGCTGGAAGAGGCGGCCAGCATGGCGGGAGCGAGGTTTTGGCGACGTCTGGCGAACATCACTCTGCCCTTAGCGCTCCGAGGCATTGTGGCGGGAGCCGTCTTAGTGTTCATCAAAATCGTGCGCGACCTGTCTTTGGTGGTGCTGTTGGTGACGCCGACCACTTCAGTTTTGAGCGTGACGGCGTTTCAATACGCGTCGGAAGGCTTCACCCAATTCGCCAACGCTATTACTGTAATCATCGCCTTCCTGTCGATTACCGTCACCTTACTGGTGCGCCGCTGGGAGGGATCAGCCCAGCCCTGGCTAAATAGTGAAAAGTAGTCAATCCAATAATTTGGAGATATTCAGTTTAATAACATCACCATTCACCCATCCACCCATCCACCCATCCACCCATCCACCCATCCACCCATCCACCCATCCACC
>JASJDH010000513.1 GCA_030065175.1 Leptolyngbyaceae cyanobacterium MO_188.B28
CACCCACCCATCCACCCATCCACCCATCCACCCATCCACTGCCTTTTCCTGGGACTTTATTTTGACGCACCTCCCTTACTAGCGCCCCCATTCCATCTGTCACAAAGGGGAACCGCGATGGCGAAACAACTTTCACTAGAACAAATAATCACCTGCGGTGTTGAAAAAAACACAGCTGCTGACCTATTACCGAAAATAAATCAATGGCTTGCATCCCTTCCGGCTGCTGACTGTTGGCGGCATCTCTCCCAACATCTGCTCAAGCCCGGTCATCCCTTTCCATTTCACCAACTGCTCTATAAAACCGCCTTTTTGGACTGGAAGCCTAGCCAAGGCCCTCCCCCCGCCTGGATCCCCACCGACGAACAAATCCAGACAACCAATATCGCCGCCTTGATGCGGAGGTTAAAGCTCGGTTCCTATCCAGAACTCCATGCTTGGTCCGTCCAGCATCGCGCCGAATTTTGGCAGACAATGATTCAACGAGTGGGGATTTGCTTCCGGGAGAAATATACCAAGATCGTCGATTTTCCCAATGGCCCCGAATCGCCTGAATGGTTGTCGGGCGCCTGCCTCAATATTGCTGAGAGTTGTTTTCAGGCTCCGGAAAATGCCCCCGCCATCGTCTTTCAGTCGGAAGCGGGGATACTGTCTACCCTCACCTATGGGGAACTCCATGCCCTTACTAACCGGGTCGCCAATGGCCTGGTTGACGCCGGTTTTCAACCGGGGGATGCGATCGCCATTGACATGCCCATGACGGTAGAATCTGTCGCTATTTACCTGGGAATTGTCAAAGCGGGCTGCATCGTCGTGTCCATCGCCGATAGTTTTCCCGCCGATGAAATCGCCACGCGATTGCGTCTGTCTAAGGCGAAAGGAATCTTCACTCAAATGGTGATCCAACGAGCTGGCAAGCGGTTGCCTCTCTACGCCAGGGTAATCAATGCTGACGCGCCTAAGGCGATTGTGTTAACCAACGGTTCACTGCCATGCGTTGAGTTACGTGAAGGGGATCTGACCTGGGAGGATTTTCTCAGTCCCTATCAGCGCTTCGAAGCTGTCTCCACCCATCCCGGCGCTTACACCAACATCCTTTTCTCCTCAGGCACCACGGGGGAGCCTAAGGCCATTCCCTGGACTCAGACCACCCCGATTAAATGCGCCGTTGACGGCCACCTGCACCAAGATATTCAGTCAGGGGATGTGGTAGCCTGGCCGACTAATCTGGGCTGGATGATGGGCCCCTGGTTGATCTACGCCAGTTTAATCAATCAAGCCGCCATTGCCCTCTACGAGGGGGTTCCCACAGAGCGGGGGTTCGGTCAGTTTATTCAGGATACTCGGGTGACAATGTTGGGGGTGGTGCCCAGTATGGTCAGCGCTTGGAAGGCCAAATCCTGTATGTGTGGACTCGACTGGAGTTCGATCAAAGTATTCAGTTCTACGGGCGAGTGTTCCAATCCAGAGGATATGCTTTTCCTGATGTCCCTCGCAAGCTACCGACCCATTATTGAATACTGCGGCGGCACCGAAATCGGCGGCGGCTACCTCACCGGAACTCCGGTTCAACCCGTAGCTCCCTCCACCTTTACAACCCCCGCCCTAGGGCTGGATATTCTAATTCTCAACCCAGATAACCAGCCCGCCGACAAAGGCGAAGTCTTCATCACCCCCCCCTCCATCGGCCTCTCCAATGAACTCTTAAACCGAGACCACCACCAAGTCTACTTCGCCAACACCCCCCAACTACCCATCCACCCATCCACCCATCCACCCATCCACCCATCCACCCTCCGCCGTCACGGCGACCAAATAGAACGCCTCCCCAACGGCTACTACCGCGCCCATGGCCGGGTTGATGACACCATGAACTTAGGGGGCGTCAAGGTGAGTTCGACTGAGATTGAACAGGTTCTCAATGTAGTTGTGGGAATTCAGGAAACGGCTGCGATCGCAGTTTCTCCTCCTGATGGCGGACCGAGTCAGCTAGTAATCTATACGGTAACCGCACCGGCGGCTCAGAAGGACAAAGCAACGCTCATGACTTCTCTGCAGACCGCAATCCGACAGCATCTCAATCCCTTGTTTAAGATTCACCAGCTGATGTTTGTTGAGACGTTGCCTCGCACTGCCTCCAACAAGGTGATGCGTCGGGTGCTGCGGGATCAGTATATGCCCCTTACAGAGGATCAAGCAGGCTAAACTGACTAGAAGCGTCCAAAAATTATGTTTTCTGTCGAAACTAACACTTTTTTTATTAATTCATTCAAGATTAAAGAGTAGGGCGTCAATCGACGACCCCACAACATGAAATCGGAAATGAATCGTGTTTCCAAGTGAGTAAGCTAAAGAGCGTTTAATTTGCACATTCAACATGGCATTTTGTAGAGGGTAGACGGTAGGCAGCTCCCTATGGATTTGCATTGCAAACTAGATGCACATCAGCTTCCTCTAGATGAAGTTGACAGGTTGCAGTATCCCACCCTTTCAACCTGTCAAGTTTTCAATGCCCTTAATGCGTGCACGCCATGGCCTTAAAAAACTTTTGGTATGTTGCTGATCTCAGCTCAGCCATCATAAACAAGCCAAAGCGCATCAACTTGCTGGGCCGTGACTTTGTCCTGTATCGCAACACTAAAGGCCAAGTCGCCGCCCTTAGCAACTGGTGCGTTCATCGTGGCGGCTCCCTATCTCACGGTTGGGTAGAGGATGATTGTCTCCGCTGTCCCTACCACGGTTGGAAGTACCGGGCTGACGGCGTATGCATCGAAATTCCCGCCAATAGAGCAGGAGCACCGATTGCTAAAAGGGCCCGTGTTAAGACCTACCCAGTCCAAGAAAAATACGGTTGGATCTGGCTATTTCTGGGTGATCTTCCCACCGCAGAGCGTCCGCCGCATCCCCCTTTGCCAGAGTTTGACAAGCCGGATTGGCGAGTAATTTATGGGGAGTTCCTGTGGGACGCTCCCTATACCCGCGTGGTTGAAAATGCGATAGACATCGCCCATACCCCATTTGTTCACGCGACCTCGTTTGGCAACCGAGACGAACCCCAGGTTGAAAATTACGATATGCACCTGGCGGCCTGGAGCGGAAGCGCCTCTGTAATGCTCAAACCTCGAAGATCCAAAGGGCTTTGGCGATACATCCACCGAAAAGATTCTCCCGGCGTGAAGACAACCGCTACCTTCTTCATGCCCAATGTCACTCGATTAGAGGTTGACCTCGGTAATGGCGCCCAGATGATTATCTTTGGCAGCCACAAGCCAATTGACGATTACACGACGCTGACTCAGTGGATTCAGCTCCGTAACTTCTTTACCCATCCTTGGTTTGATGGTGACGCCAAACGACGGACCCTGAAGATTTTCCGGGAAGATCAGAAAGTGGTCGAAACACTGAACCCAAACCGAGCGCTCCACCCTTTAGCCACGGAATTCCATGTCCGTTCCGACGCACTCGCGATCGCCTATCGCAAACTCAACCAACAATGTCTGAATAGGGGATGGGGGATTAATCAGCCTCTAAACAATTCGGTGGATTCCAGTAGGCGAACAATTTCTATGCCAAACTCCGATCAATCTAAGGCATCGGAGTTAACTAAAGTTTAACTTACGAGCTGTAGCTGATACTCGGTCGCCAACAGACATAAAATAAAAATACATTCAACCCCGGCGCTGAGAGTTAAACCCATAGAGCGCTTGGGCGCAGCATTACCCAGAAACACAGCGACAGCCCCCATAAATACCCATGGCCATTGCAGCTGCCGCCAGATACTCACCCCTTCCCCAATGACTAACAGAGTTGTCAAAATGGCCGCCAGAGGCAACAGCATATTCTGGGTTTCCGTATAGCGCAACGTTCCTGCAAACGTCACTGGAGCCATATCCAACTTCAAAAAACGAGTGATCAGCCCAAACCCAATCATCCCCAGCACGATGATCCACCCTAGCAATCGGCTACTGGGATAAGCAGCCCAGGATACTCCCCCCTGGTGAGCTAGTTCGACGGTAATCACCACAAATAGGGGGACAAGCAGATCGTGAAACAAGAATCGAAGAGTATTTAGAGATTTTAGAAATTCCCCCTCCCCCAGAAAACACCCTGCCGAGATAATCAAATTGTCATAGATACTCGCTAACAACAAAAGCACAAGCAGCGCCAGAACCATATCATTTGCCTGCGGCCACAGGCGAACATCCCAAATCAACAATCCCAAATCCGCTAATGCATAAATCAGATGCAAAACAATCGCCATCTATCCCGAATCCTAAACATTAGGAAACAAAATGGGTCAACCGTTGCACCCCCATTTACTCCCCACTGTATTCCTTCTCTCCCGAATCGTCAGCTAACTTAGGCTAGTGTAATGATCTTAAAAAACTTCTGGTACGTTGCCGAACTTAGTTCGGCCATAAATCATACCCCCAAGCACATTACTCTCTTGGGGCAAGATTTTGTCCTGTACCGGAATACCCAAAATCAGGTCGTCGCCCTTAATAACCTATGCCCCCATCGAGGCGGTGCATTATCTGGGGGTTGGGTGGAAGGGAACTGTATCCGCTGTCCGTACCATGGGTGGAAGTATCAGTCTGACGGCGTTTGCATCGAAATTCCGGCTAATCCGCCAAATGCAGGCATTCCCAAATTGGCCCATGTCGATTCTTATCCAACCCAGGAAAAATACGGTTGGGTATGGGTATTCCTGGGCGATCTGCCTGAATCGGAACGTCCCCCCTTCCCGCCTCTGCCTGAGTTTGGCGGTAATGGCTGGAAAGCTGTTTACGGCGAGTTTAAATGGAACGCTCCTTATACCCGTGTGGTTGAAAACAGCATCGACATTGCCCATCCTCCCTTTGTTCATTCAGATACCTTTGGAAATCAATTCAATCCCCAACGTGATCACTATGAGCTTGATTTGGATGAATGGGGCGGAAGTATTGCCGCTGTGATCAAACCGCCTCCCCAAAGGGGCATTTGGAAATTCATCCTGCGCCACAAAAATCGCCCAGATATCCTCACAAAGACCACATTGTACATGCCTAATATCACGCGATTGGATGTTGACTTTGGCGCTTTCAAGTTCATCCTGTTTAACGCCCACGTTCCCATTGACGCTAAAACAACTGTCACCAAATGGATCCAACTCCGCACCTTCCTCACCCATCCTCTGTTTGACCGGGATGCCCGAAAGCGGCCATTAAAGACTTTTTTACAAGATCAACAGGTGGTCGAAAGCCAACGCCCAGAACTGCTGCCCGCCACTCTGTCGGTTCATACTGACACGCTGCCAATGGCCTATCGCAAGCTGCTCCAGAAGTGCCTGGATAAAGGATGGGGAATTCGCCAGCATCTGATCCAATCAGATAGCCCTAGCGTCCAGAGGGTTGTGATTCCCTCTCCGGTTCGCCGTCAGGCGCCTGAGATGGCTAAAGCTTGGGAGAGGAGGGAGGGGGGGCAGGAGGGGGGTGGGGAAGCAGAAGGGGCAGGGGAGATGGGGGAGATGTAGATATGGGGATAGGTGGAGTTTGAGGTGTCTCTTGACGAATGACGAATAACAAATTGGCAAGTAACAAATGACAAATGACAAAAATATAAAATCCAAAATCTAAAATCCCCAATTGGTATTCGTCGCCAAAGGAGCGTATTCACTATGTCCGCTGCGAAAACACTCTCTCACAACACACTGGAGAAAATTCAACAGCGTTTGAGCCTATACGAGATCCAGGGTGCGGAGGGAGGTCCCTATATGACCTTAACCAGTCCAACCAATTCGGTTCCCGTGGGTCAGGTACGCTTGTTAGCAGGTAATCCCATCCAAAAGGTGGTTTATGTTGGGATCAGCGCGCCGCCTATCCAACTTGACTCCCACATGCTGTTTGCCTTTACATCAGCGGATAGTCCTGTACCCCACTTCACCCTTGACGCTATTCAGGCTGGGCCAGGGTTTGCATTTCACCTCGACCTAATTCCTCGCGTAGATCTAGGTGCAAATTTAGAGTACATGCAAGCTGCTCTACACCCGCTTACGGTTGAATTTGAAGCAGTCAAGACGATTGAGGGATTATCCCCCGCCCATCTGTCGCCCCAGCAGTGCGCTCTGATGTCACCGTGGATGTTGGCGTATCGAGCTAACGAGGTGGCTTTTCTGCAGATTGAAAAACCTGTGAATACCTATCTAGAGCACTGGTTTGGATTGGTGAGACAAGGGATGTCCGCTGAACCTATTATTGGCGTTGACTCAGTGAGTTTGGCGCATCGAGATCGGTTGAATCGGCAGGCCCTTTTTAACCCAGAGGTTGATCCAGTTTGGGATAAGATTACTCCACTGATTGGTCTTGAATCTGGGGTTCGTATTCGTGAGATCCTGAGAAACCAAGCGGTGGAAAGTTGAGGCCAGACTTGGAGAAGCAATATTCATTACGTTGGCTATATTCCTTGTTTGGCAAAGATTTCAGCCAAAGTAAACTCGGTTTAATGACTATTAATTTCCACTTATACCTACTTAGCGCTAATGTCCAAAAAATGACCCGGTGTTTATCCTGCAGGGAAGTAGGAATGGAGATTAGATGTGAGCAGAAAAGTCATTCCCTTAAAAGAAAACTTTTTTAACGATGGGTATTGGTATGTATTGAGCTCCACCAGTCTGGGAGGCACGCATTTATCTGCGGCTCAAATGGCTGACTATTTGCAATCAGGAGATGCAGCAACCATGAATCAGTTGCTGCGGGATGGAATCTGCCTGCCCCTTTATTTTCCTGGAGATTGCGCCCTCGACGACGCGATCGTGGTGATTGGCGATCTGACTGAACAGGAAGAGGCCGAATGGATAGGTCGTCTGTGCGCCAAACTAGAAATTCCCTGTGGAGAGTTTCTGGTAATGGGGGGTGGGCTGGAAGAAGATTTTGAAGTGGCGCTCACCCAGTTTGAAACAACGGACTCTTTTTTTCAGAAGTTTAGATTGGAACCAGGCGCCTATAGGGTCGAAGTCTATGCCTATCTTTCCAGTATGACGGTTAATTTTGCATGGGAAGAGCTATACTCTAGACGGCTGAAATCTTGACTTTCTTGAATGACTGAAAATTCAAGGACAACAAGCTCTCCAAGCGTGGCT
>JASJDH010000514.1 GCA_030065175.1 Leptolyngbyaceae cyanobacterium MO_188.B28
GTGAGTGCGTACAATTGTACGCACTCACTACAGGCATATTGGGTTCCTGCACTCTACTATGCTGGACAGTGATAATCAAGCCTCAAGACCCTTAGTTTGGGCGCGTTACTGAATTGGTCTATCTCAATAAATCTATCTCAATAAATAGATTTCAGAAACCTAAATAATCTTTTTATCAAAGTATTTTCTGGCTTCATCATGCTGCGGATTCCATTCCCACCACCACGGCTTATTTCCATGGTAGACGGGGTTTTTGTTGACATATTCCTCTACTTCATGCCACGAATTGAATTTGAGTAATTCGATAAAGTATCGGGGCGATTTTTCAGGTAAATAACCTACATCTAACCATTCCCAGTACTCATTTTTATCTGCATCTAAAAAAAACTCTTCTTCTCCATAAAAAATATCATGTCTTCTATTGCTTTTAATAAAGTTGCTTACCAGAGGTAAAATACCATCTTTTAACCATTTCGATTCCTCTGAATCATCAATTCGCCAATATTCTTTGGCTGACAACAATGTATCTATATTTACGTTTTCTCCCCGCTGGCATATTCCCGTTTTAACGAGATAACGATAGGCCCACCTATATCCCGCCCTTACATACTCTTTACTTCCTGGACAGTAAAAATATTGTTCATTCATGTTATTTCGTTGTTTGAGGAGACTTATCCGCAGAGTGGGAGATAGGAGAGTAGTATAGGATACTCAACTTGGATAATCTGAGAGCATCGTAAGTTACTTATGCCATGCTCATAGCGCTATTCCTGGTCTTATGGATCTTCTTTATGGAGAAAGTCCAAAAGAGCTGATAGAAAACCAGAGGGCGGCTGAATTTTCGCAAACGCGATGGGTTATTCCTGAGATCTCACGGTAGTCTGTAAGCAGATACCCTTTGTCTTTCCTGCCTTCTTCAGGGTGCTGTAAGCCATGACCTTTGACATACGCCGTCTGGATAATCTCGACTACGGCGATGCTGAGCCGTTGCTCGAGGAGTATATCGTAAGCGCAATTCAAGCATTTGTTGAATCAACGGTTGGACAAGACTACATCAAAGATCATCCAGAGGGCGGAAACTGGATCGGGACGTTTATGGAAACGGCCTATCTCTACGAAGGCTTGACCCTACCTAAAATGACGAAAAGCAGTGTGCAAATGATCATGCAGTACACGCTGCCTCGTAAACTCACTCTATTAGACCCCAGCGATACCGATGACGCTATTCCTGAGCTAGTGGCGTTTTGGAGTTTTCTGAAGCAGGAATATAAGTTGCGGAGTGCAGGTGCGATCGCAAAATACCTGCTGTCCATTCAAGATAAGTTTCGCGACTGGATGTTCGACTCATCTCGGGGCGGCATCTCCAAGCAGTTCGTCATGAAGGGGATGGAGGCTGGCTACGATATGACCACCCCGGAAGGGGCGGCTGCTTTTCAAGCGGAATACAACGAGCGGATAAAAACCGAGCCTCAAGCCGCCATCCGACCCATGCCCATGTATCCCATGACAGCGCCGCCGCCAGATGTACAGCAGATGCTTGACCAACTTGGGGTTGAGTTGCCTGAAGTCGGCTCGCCAGTCAATCCGGCGACCCTCATGAATCAGATCCTCAGCGCGATTGAGCAGAAGGAAGCCGCTCTTGAAAAGGCTGCCGCCGCCCCGCCGCCCTTAACGGATATGCAAGCAATCCGCGCCGAGTTGGCAGGGGGAGCCATTGAGGAAGAACTGTCGCTATCGACGGCGGAGAGTGCGATTCTGGAAGCCCAAACCATTACTGAAACTGGGCCAGGCTCAATCCTGCAAGATTTTCAAACCATTCTAGATTTCATCGGGTCAGACGGTATCCCTGCCAGCGGCAAACGTTATCACATTCCGCTCAAACTGCTTATTGAGCTGAATCAGCGCCTAAGTAAACCTGTGGACATCGCTCTCAAGCGACCTCTACAAAAATCCTATCCTCCTATCCAAGGCCTCTATCTTCTATTGCGGGCGACAGGGATGGTGGAAATTGCGGCTCAGGGCAAGCAATATCGACTGAAACTCAACCCCAAAATCTTCGACTCCTGGCAAGAGCTTAACCCAACAGAACGCTACTGCACCTTGCTAGAAGCTTGGCTGGTTCGCGGTTACGAAGAGATGCTGGGAGAAGATCATTCAGGGCCATTTAGTGAAGGCGAACTTTGCTTCAAAGGCTGGTCAAGGCTAACTGAAAAGAAGAAAACCTCCTACGCGAAGTACGCTGATCAAGATCAGCTGAACTATTTCCCTAAATTTAGCAACCTGGCCCTGATGGAGATGTTTGGCCTGCTGAAGATTACTCCTGGCAAGCCTGAGGCGGGAAAGGGCTGGCGATTCAGGCAGGTTGAAGTGTTACCGTTCGGCAAGGCGCTGATGACGCTGGTAAAAAATACTTACCTGAACAACCAACTACAATGGTCCTCCCAAACCGATCCGACAATCCCCTTTAACGAACTTCAGCCTGCTTTGCAACCTTATTTTCCGGAGTGGCGAGAGAGTCTGGCGGTTCCAGTGCAAGCATTTCGGTCTGGACGCTACATCTTCAAGGTTTTTCTCGGAAAGATTTGGCGGCGCATCGCCATTTCTGGAGAGGCCACCCTAGATGTTCTCAGCGGTCTGATTTTGGAATCTGTAAACTTCGATTTTGACCATTTGGATCAGTTCACCTACACTAACGAGCTGGGCCGCAAGATGGAAGTGGTTCATCCCGACGCTGACGGCGATTACTTCACGGATGAGGTCAAAATCGGCAGCTTGCCTCTTTCGGAGGGGAGCGTGATGCAATATGTGTTTGACTTTGGTGATTGGTGGGAGTTTGAGGTGCAACTAGAAGCAATTGAACCTGAGTCCGAAGCTGAGCAAGGCGCCCAGAAAACCAAGCCCAGAAAACGCCGTAAGCCCCCCTCCCGCAAACCCCTGGGAGAAATTCTCGAAGTTCACGGCGAAGCGCCGCCCCAATATCCGGGTGAGGAGGAAGACTGGTAGGAGTGTGGCAAAGGCAATCATGAGCGTTGGCGGCATCCTCTGCCCAATAGCCTTGGTATTTTGGCAACTCGATCGTAAGCTGGGAGCGCTATCCGACTAAACCCACATTCAAATTAATCCAAGGTTGTTGGTGCGATCGCGTTTCAGCGGAAGAAGTGAACCTCATGCAATTGTGATGGTGTTGCAATTGCTCCATTTCATGCCATTGCATGATTTCTTGACAAAATGGGATGAGACTGGGCCAAGGGAATCCAGGTGATGCGTCAGGGCCCTTTATTCAAGGGGCGCAAAGCGCTGGAAGAATAAAGGATCAGCGCCATTGATCGACATAGCGATAAATCCTGATGGTGGGCAGTGTTGGTTTTGACCTGTTTTTTTGATAATTGATGCTTGGAGTGTTGCCCGCCCTACCTTGCTTTGATCCCATTCATACCCAAGTTCGATTCCTGTTGAATATGGCGGGACGTTTACGCTATGCGCCTAGGGCTTTAGCATTCGATGGATGATTTCCATGATCTTTGGAAATCATCCATCGAATGATTCGCAACTACATAGGTCCATCAATTATCCCCAAGTTCCTTAAGACTGTAATTTTTGTCATCCCGAAGGATCTCAGGCTGTGCCGATGCATTAATCTGACATCTCTTCATCAGGTTCTGAGATAACTGAGGTGTCGGAGATGAATGCGTTGATGCGTCGGGCGATGGCTACCCCTCGGTCATCCTGAAGGAAGTGACTGGCTAGCCGCAGCCGGACATGATCTTGACCCGCTGCGCCAGGGATTGCAGTGATTAATGCTTGCTGTATCTCAGGGGGGCCAACCAGTGGTACGGGATCATTGTCGCCCCAAATAGTCAGGAACGGTTTTTCAAAGGTAGACAAGCCTTCCCACGCCACTTGAGTCACACCAGGCATCATGTTAACCAAACTTGGGAATGTACGAGGTCCGGCCATGGCGATGCGACTGGGGAAAGGCGCATCGTAAGCCGCCTCTTCTTTCTGCGTTAGCGCGAAATAGGTTAGCGCCTCGACTATTTCTGAAGCACGATAGTCTTCGTAGTAAAGGGCGTGGGCGATCAATGCGCCAAAGCCCTCATCACTATTAAACCCTTGGAACAGCAGATTCCCTTCTTTGTCATAGAATGGCGGCTGCCTTTCCGGGATGGCTGCAAAAAACCGGCTCACTCTAGCATTGCTAGCTTCGATGTCTTGAGGTAGTGGAAAGGGGATTGTTCCCGCCTCGAAAATTGGCAGAGCAGCATGGCCAATAACGAATCGATCGAACCAATCCGGATGAGTGCCGACGACTTGCAGCCCCATCACACCGCCCCAGTCCTGACCAAACAGTGTGATGTGGTCAAGATCGAGGGCTTGAATGAATGCTTCAAGCCGCGAAACATGCCCAAGGTAAGTATAGTATTCTAGGTCGATCGGTTTATCCGAACGCCCCATGCCGATGTGATCCATCGCAATCACACGATGTCCTGACGCAGCAAGAACCGGGATCATGAAGCGGTAGAGATAGGACCATGAGGGCTGCCCGTGCAGCAGCAAAATCGGATCGGCGTCAGCACGGCCAACATCGAAGTACGCTTGTCGCAAGCCGTCGATCTCAACGTACTGTGTCTTATAAGGCCAGCCTGGCAAGTCCTCAAAGCAATCGTCGGGTGTGCGCACAAACTCGACGCCATCCGATGTAGTGAGCACCTCTAAGTCAGCAGAACATGAGTCGTCGGCCTGGACGGATGAGCTGCTGACTGTCGGAGATAGCAGTAACCCAAGAACCACAAAGAAAAATAACTTTTTCATAGCGTATTCACCCCTTAAATCCTTGCGCCTAACATTAGTAATTCAGACTTTTGGCTTAAGTCAGCGCCATACCTATTCTGAAATCGTCAGCATCAAGGTTTGAGGAGCGAAGCTGCTGTTGCCATTACAGTTGGATAGACAAGACTCAACTTGGTCTGAAACCCTTTACGACCCAATTGTAGGGTTGGCGCAATGAAATTGTTGATGTCTATGTGCAAAGCAGGGAAAAGGGTTCACCTATTCCGTGCAGCAATCTCCCCATTGAGGAATCGCAATGTTTTGACTTGAGGCGTCTGACTCGTTGCTCGTAGAAACACCTCTATCTTGAAGTAAAAAACTACCAAAGATAGGATGTATTAGTTCTAGCAAATAACACTATCCGAGATAAAGTACCCCTGGGGATACCTTTTCCAAATAAAGGTATCCTCCAGCAAAGCCGGAGGTTTTAGCATATGGAAACCGCTCAAAGCGGTTTAATCTTGGTCAATTCATTAGCTATCGAATGTTGCTGGACGAACAGTATCCAGACTATGTCCTTTATCTTGCAGTGCCACTGGATACTTTTACTTCACCGATAGCCGCTTCTCCGCAGGAGAACGCTGGGAAGCTGAAGTTAATCTCTTTGAACTGCCTCTTAAGGGGAAGTAGGGCGATCGCAGTTTCATCAGAGCCAGCGATCTTGTCTCTAGACCTTTATCTCCAATTGGAGAGTGGGTCAAAGCGATCGCGTTTCTAGCTGCTTGCCTTCAGTTGGAGAGGCTTGGTTGGACGCTCTCACTTTAGCGAAGATACTCAAGACCACACGGGATGCTATTCTCCTTCTGGCAGGGGTGGATTAATGGGTGCGATCGCGTTTCAGCGGAAGAAGTGAACCTCATGCAATTGTGATGGTGTTGCGATCGCTCTATTTCATGCCATTGCATGATTTCTTTAAAAATGGGATGAGACTGAACCAAGGGATTCCAGGTGATGCATCAGGGGTCTTTCTTCAAGGGTCACGACGTGTTGGAAGAATAAATGATTAGCGCCATTGATCGACCTAGCGATAAATCCTGATGGTGGGCAGTGTTGGTTTTGACATGGGGTTTTGAAAATTGATGTTTGGAGTGTTGCCCACCTACTGGTCTACTGGTCTGTAAGCTCGTGGACAAAAGGTGCGATCGCCGTGACAAACTCAGTTGTGGATTCATAGGGCAGAACATTCCGGCCTCCCACAAGCTTGGCTTCTGCCTGGGGTAAACCCTTGAGGTATTCACTGATGCGATCCTGAGGCGTTTCGGTTTTGCCAGAACGACTGATGCTGGAAGCGCGATCGCCCACCGTCACCAATGTTGGGATATTGAGTCCGGCCAGTCGTTCGGTGTAATCTTGCCGCCAAAAGCTAGCGAGGAAGGAGAACACTGCATATCGACTGGCGGGATTAGCCGCTCCGTCATCCAGCATTGCAAGCCAAGCGTCATCCACATCTGCGGCGTCTGCAAACAGTTGTCTGACCGAAAAGGACTCTATAAAATTCCGACGACGGGCATAGCGATAAAACAACGGACCCACTGGCGGCTCAAACAAGAGGTTCCACAACAGCTTGGTTTGCCAATGGGGAGTAGGTGTGGTCATCACAGACCACGCCGGTGGACCAGACAGCACCAACCCCCTTACCCAGGTTTGGGCTTCCTCCAGTTGAGCGAGAGCGATCGCCACTGGAAACAAAGCCCCTTGCACCACTAAAACGGATGGTCGATTGACTACCGTTTGCAAAAAGAAAAGAAGTTGATCGGCCCAGTCCTCAGTACGGTAGGCAACCGCTGGCATGTCACCGTCGCCACAACCAAGCAGGTCGGGAAGATAAAGGGAATTACCATATCCTTGATGTCGCCATGCCTGGCAGAAGCGATCCCAAAATCGCCGACTTAAGCCGACCCCAATGGGATGAATCAGCACGAGGGGGAGGCAGTTCCCTTGGGCAGAAGCAGCTTGTGAAATCTGGAAATTTTGAATTTCATAGGCGCAACGATAGTTACGCCAACTGTAAAATTGAGTTGCCGCCATCATTCATCAATCATTGAGATTAGGAGTTTGGAAACTATCCTACGATGACCAGCATTGTTATTAGCGTCACTGCTGAATATCTCCAGGATTAAATAGAAAAGGAACGCCCGCTTGCTCGTTCCCTCCCATGACTAATACCTTGGGCATTTGAGCGCCGCCTTCTCTCCAGGCTTGAATCGCCTCTTTTTGCAACACTAGCTGCCCTCCTTGGGCTTTTAAAGTTTCAGCCAGCAATCTTTGAGCCTCTGCTTT
>JASJDH010000515.1 GCA_030065175.1 Leptolyngbyaceae cyanobacterium MO_188.B28
ACAGGAGACAGAATCCAATTCCTGACTGACTTCTGACTTCTGACTTCCTTCTCTACTGGATCTTCCCGGCTTAAACTGTGAGCCAAATTCTGGATTCCAGATCCAACCTCCTGCATCCTATCTCATTGATAATTCGATAATGCCCTGCTTGAGGTTGATAACCTTGAAAAAAACAAATTGATTTTCGGGCTCCTGGGGTGAGGTTATCCCTCCAAAACACAAGATCCCTGGAATACTCACCCTCACGTTACTATGTTAAAAATATCGCTGCCGTTGCAAGCTAGCCGTCTATGAGCTCAAATATTCAGGCTGTCCAATCACCCTATTATGGGGACGCCAATTACCGGACCCCACCACCCGATCTACAATCGCTGTTGCTGAAAGAGCGAATTGTCTATCTAGGAACCCCCTTGGTGTCCTCAGATGATTATAAGCGCCAGCTTGGGCTTGATGTGACTAAACTGATTATCGCCCAATTACTTTATCTGGAGTTTGATGATCCTGAAAAGCCTATCTACTTCTATATCAACTCCACAGGGACTTCCTGGTATACTGGCGACGCCTTAGGATACGAAACGGAAGCATTCGCCATCTGCGACACCCTGAAGTACGTCAAGCCCCCGGTGCACACCATCTGCCTCGGTAACGCTATGGGCACTGCGGCTATGATTTTATCCGCCGGAGCCAAAGGGTATCGAGCCAGTTTGCCCCATGCGACGATTGTCTTGCATCAACCCCGCACCGGTACACAGGGTCAAGCTACCGATATCCAGATTCGGGCGAAGGAAGTTTTGGCTAATAAAGCGTCCATGCTAGACATTCTCTCTAAGAATACGGGACAGCCTGTTGAGAAACTGGAGAAAGATACCGATCGCATGCTCTACATGACACCGGAAGAAGCTAAAGAATATGGCTTGATCGATCGCGTTTTGGAGAGTGCAAAGGCATTGCCTCAACCTATTCCCGCTGTGACATAAGGTTCTAATCGTCCTATGCCCGTCGATCAAATTCTTCGCGTTCCTTACAATATACCCGGCAGCCGGGCTTGGCAGTGGGTGAGTATTTACACGCGCCTTAGCGAGGAGCGGATTATCTTCCTCAATCAGCCCCTTTCCGATGGATTGGCTAACGCCATAATTTCAGCGCTGCTATATCTGGATTCAAAGGATCAAACAAAGCCGATCTTGCTTTATATCAATTCTTTGGGGGATCCGGTGCTAGCAGGCTCGGCGTCGGAAATGTCGGGTATGGCTTCTGTAACCGCAGGGTTAGCCATATACGACACCATTCAACATGTCAAGTCAGAAGTCCTGACCATTTGCTTAGGGCAGGCGGTCGGCATGGCGGCGTTACTGTTGTCGGCGGGGACTAAAGGCAAACGGATCAGTTTGCCTAACGCCACAATTGTATTGACCCATCCTCGCTCAGCCAAGCAAGGACAGGCCACAGATATTCAAGTCAACGCCACAGAAGTTCTAGAGAAACAAGCTCTAATTCTGGATATTCTGGCCAATAACACTGGTCAGTCAGTTGAAAAACTTGCTAAAGATACTCAGCGCACATTTTATTTAACTCCTCAAGAAGCTCAAGAGTATGGATTGATTGATCGAGTTTTGTCCAGTTCTGCTACTGAGGCTCCGCCGTCTGCGGCGGTCCATTTCTGAGGGCTAAATTATTTCGTGCTTGATTCTCATCTGTCCCGTTCCTAATTCTTTGACTTATGCCTATTGGTACCCCCAGCGTTCCCTATCGACTCCCGGGTAGTTCTTATGAGCAGTGGATCAGCATCTATGAGCGTCTGTTTCGGGAGCGTATTATCTTCTTAACGGAAGAAGTTACTGACGGCATCGCCAATGCGATCGTCGCTTATATGCTGTATCTGGATTCAGATGATCAAACTAAACCGATTTATCTGTATATCAATTCTCCCGGTGGTTCTGTGACAGCTGGCATGGCGATTTATGACACCATGCAGTATATCAAGTCGGAAGTTGTCACCATTTGTGTCGGATTGGCGGCCTCAATGGGCGCTTTTCTACTGACCGCCGGCAGCCGTGGGAAACGACTTGCGCTACCCCATGCTCGAATCATGATTCACCAGCCTCTGGCTGGAGTCGGTCGCCGTCAAGCGACGGATATTGAAATTGAAGCAAAGCAAATTTTGCAAGTCAGACGCCAGTTGAATGATCTGCTAGCCCAGCATACTGGGAAATCCATTGAGCAGATTGAGAAAGACACAGACCGCGACTACTTCCTTTCCGCTGAAGAAGCGGTTGAATATGGCTTAATCGACCGTGTTATTGAGGAGCGACCAGCCTAGCCGCTCTGTACAATTTCTTTCGAAATCTCAAAACTTTTAAGTTTTTTTAGGCAAAATGTTTCAGGTAATGGCAGAATTCAGAGCAATTCTGCCTTTGTTTTTTTGGGATGAGTCTCGCAGATTACTACAGAGTTTTGGGGTTAAGAACGGGCGCCTCGTTTTCTGATATCAAGGCTTCCTACCGTCGTTTGGCTCGCCGGTGGCATCCAGATATCAACCCCAGCGATCAAAATGCTAAAGATAAGTTTATCCGTATCACTGAGGCATACCGGGAATTGCTCCGGATTGTGCCGCCGGATGAGGCCGACCTAACCCCGCCGATTTCAGAGCCCGAAACGTCAGAAGTCTCTAGTTCTGCTGGCGCTCCTGTACAAAGAAACGTCCAGCCGGAACCTCGGAAACCGCCTCAGGTTCAGGTTAATCCAGATCTATCGCAGCAAGACCAACAGCTTAAACAACAGTTCTATGAGCAATTGCAGGAACTGTTTAAAACTCAAAAATTCCCTCGCGCGATCGCCCTTGTGGAAGGGCTGGCGCAGCGTATGCCCAAAGACTCTGAAGTTCGTCAGTGGCAGGCAATTACTTACCAGCGATGGGGACGCCATCTGATTCGCCAAAATCAGGTCGAAAAGGCCAAAATATACCTCAAGAAAGCCCTCCGCACTGATCCCCGAAATAAATCGCTCCAGCTTGAGGTTAAGCATGATTTTGAAAGTTTGGAGAAGAAGGCCTGAGGAGAGGGATAGAGAGCAGGGGAGGCAGGGGAAGATGGAGGAGCAGGGGGAGCAAGGGAAGAAATGTAGAGACGCAATATATTACGTCTTGAGGATGGAGGGAGATTGAGAGGAGAATGAGGGAGGCGATGTAGAGACGCAACATGTTGCGTCTCGGGAACAGAGGAGATGGGGAAGATGGGGAGGTGGATATGGAATTTGCCGCCTGATATCATGGGGTTGTTTAGAAACGCTGGCTAGGTAGGGAACAACGGGTTCTATCGCCTAGCATGGAATCGTTATATCGGGCTGCTTTTTGAGTGCATCGCCATGGCTGATTCTATGAAAGTTCCGGATACTAGCCGTTTGCCTGTAGTGGTCCCGAAGGCGAAGAAAAAGTCAGGCGGCGCTCCAAACTTTGCGGAAATCCAGCGGCAGATTGAAGCCGAGTGGGATGAGCCTATGGAGATGCCCAGCTATTCTCCTGTGATGGCGAACCGGGCCGCTGCAAATCTTCTGGGATTTTTAGCGCAGCAGGAGACCCCAGAAGATCAGGTTTCGACTGGCTCGGGGGTTGATTCTGCCACCGCCGATCCCAGAATTCAGGCTTCGTCCCTCAACGCCCCGACTGTTCAACGGGTCTGTGCAGACTGTGCTGAGGAGCAAGCTACTGAAGAGGAAAAGACGGCGGTTCAGCCCAAGCTGGCGATCGGTCAGGTGGGAGATCCGTACGAGCAAGAAGCGGATCAGGTTGCGCAACAAGTCGTTAACTCTCTTCACACTCAGCAATCTCCGCCTGTCAGTTCTGAAGCGCCCTCTGTCGCGCCACCCCAGCGTCTGCCTGGAGAACCTGCTGTTGCTGATATAACCGTTATGCGGCGGGGAGTGGGAGGAGCTACAGATGTCAGTGCGGACGTGGAAGCGCGGATTCAGCGCAGTCGAGGACTTGGGCAACCTTTAGGGGAGTCGGTGCGGGAACCGATGGAGCAGGCGTTTGGAGCGGATTTTGGCGGGGTGCGGATTCACACGGATGCGGAGTCCCATGAGCTGAATCAGGCAGTGCAGGCGAAGGCGTTTATGACGGGGCGAGATATTTATTTTCAGCGTGGAGCGTATGAGCCGGGGAGTCGGGGTGGACAAGAGTTGTTGGCGCATGAGTTGACTCATGTCGTGCAGCAAGCTGGGACGCTACAAACCAAACTCAATTATCGATCAACTCCATCCCAGGTTTCTAAATCAACTTTAGATCGCCGTGTTCAAAGGCAGATTCCCGAAAAATCCGCAAATGTAAGCGAAATCAAACTTCTCCCTGGTAAGACGTATGAGGTGACATCTGACGATATGAGTCAAGGAGAAGATGAGGGGTGGAACAATATTGCTCGGAATAATGGGATGCTACCAGCGACATTAAAACTTTTTAATCAGCATATTAAAACAGTTGATTTTTTTGGCGTTAAAGTGCCTTATTTGGTTGAAACAACAACTCTTGGTGAAGGGACAGAAATTTATATTCCATCGGCTGATGAACTATCATTTCTTGAGTTTAGGAAAAAGTATCCAACCTATCAGGAAGCCGTTAATAAATATGGTGCATACTTAAATACTTCTGGTCAAAAAATAATACGGAAAGCACGTCAAAGAGCCTCTGGAAAAATTGGAAAAAGTTATGGAACTGACTCAGATACATTTTTAACCCCCAACAAAGAACTTGGGGGTACATCATCTCGAAAAACTGAAACTATTGACAGTCAAAAAGAATACAAAGTCAATTGGGGCAGTGATTTATGGAAATGTAATATCTTTATGCATGATACTGTTTATAGCGCAGGTTATGTTCCTCACCTTTCATCGAATAAGCATTATACAACTGCTGGAAAATTACATAAATCAAAAAAGTACAAGCAAATAAAAGTATCAAATGCAAAACCTGGTTCTCTGGTTCAGTTGTATGGAGGAACGGGGTCCAATGCTTCTCATAACATGGTTCTCTCTTCTTTCGTTGAACGGATCGATCATGGTGATGGAACAGAACATTGGAAATTTTCAGCCATTGGAGCAGAGCAAGAAAGATCCGCCGAATCTATTAGAGAGCATGATGTTAATCCAGACGAATCTGGTGATTTTTATAAAGTGACTGATGGTAAAAGAGACTTTATTCGCTTTTTTGAACCGAAGCATTCAAGATAAGGAATGAGCAAGCCACACTGATTTCCCTCCATAGGCTATGACTACAGCCATTACGCCTTAGCAGCAAACAACCTCTATTGGTATGCAGTTATTGAATCAGCGATCTCTGATCTTGCAAGGTGTGTTCCTTGTAAGAATTGGCATATCCCATCCTTTTCAATCCTGGGCACGCACCGCCCCAATCCGATATTTCATCCGGAGGTCTACCACTCCACATGTAAAATTTCTAGCAACCAGGGCAATTTAATTACACGGATAGTCCAGGGGAGTTGGTCGAGCAACACGTCATAGGTTTCTCGTTCCACTTGAAGCAGCCAATTGCCATTGTAGGGGCGTAGGATGCCTGCTCTTTGCAAAAAGGCTTGTCTAAAGCCTGAAGGAGAAGTATTTTTCAACGCAGCCCAATTGTGGATGACCGCTCTCAATAGATTCTCACATTCGAGTCGTTCTGGCTCAGTAATATCCAGGTTGGATGGGGTGGCTTCTGTTAGATCAAAGCCGCAGAGGAGTTTATTCAAGGGGAGGAGATGTTCGGGGATTTCGGTAGAGGCGTCGACTAAATATTGTAGTAGGAGAACGGCTCGCTGATTGGCCTGAATGTCGATAAATTGATTAGCCTGTAAGAAATTGAGCCCGGCGAAAAAACGAGTCAGAAAGGGCCACAGCAGAATCAAACCAGCATTTTGAATGTAGATTTCTTCAGACGCGCTGAAAGGTTCTACAGGATTATTGACTGTTCTGGGTGGAGAAGGGGGTTTGGGCGAAGGAATATCAGGTTTGAGGGAATTTACGGCAGTTTTAATGTGTTGGATTGTTGGCTGATGGATGATCGGTGAGCCCTTGTCTAGTTCAGCAACTAGGGTTTCTATTTCCGTCAGCAACTTTATAAGTTGGGTGGGAGATAGGGTTTTTGAGGGGCTATTTGGACCGTCTCGGAGTGAATTGAGTTGGCGTAAAAGTGGGTCAAGTTTGGCGGATAGGGATGGCTCAATGGGGTGTTCTTGATTCAGAGTGTTTAAAGCACGCAGGAGGTGGACTAGGGTGTCGACTGCTTCCTGAAAAGGTTCGCTGACAGTTGAATCTTTGGCTATTTCGAATGGTCTCGCTTGGGAATGAACTGCGAGGATCGATGAAAAATTACTATCGAGGTTGACGCCCTTCGCGCTAAGGGCGTCTAGGGCGCTAAGCAATTGCTGTTTCAAGGAACGGTATTTGACATCGAAGCAGGCGGCAATATGCAATAGGCTTTCTTGAATGGAGGTCTCCCCACTGGATCTGGAAGCGCTTCTTTGGACAAGGATTAAAAAGATCCCTCGCCAGAGGGTTAATCTAAATTGCTTTGGCGAGATTTGGCTCAAGCAGTTAATTTGTGGTTGCAGTGTCTGGATGTCGTGGGTGTATTGTTGAAGCGGCTGGTAAGAAGGCGGAGACAATAATTTTGCAAATTTGAGCAGTATTGGATCGGAAAACTGATAAATAATACGGCGTAAGTTTGTTTCTTGGCGGATTTGAGCTTGAAGTAAGGGTTTAAGCTTTGTTGGCTCGTCTAATAGTAAGCGATCGCAACAGTTTTCCAGTTCGGCTTTGGTTAAGCGATCGCGCCACCAAGGTAAACGCCCGGTTTGGATAAAGTAGCTAAATAGTTCCAGTTGCGACGTTGTAGAACTGGGATTTGTTTTTTGCCTAGCGCCTGATTGCAGGTGATTCAGTTTTTCTGCTGTTGGAGGGGGCGAGAAGGAACCCATCTGGTGGGAGTAGGGGTGGGAATTCCTCAATGGCGTGGAGATGGGGTTAGGCAACGGGGGAGAAATTGTTGTATTTCCCGCCTCACTGGGTTTCCTGTTTTCTGGGGCGATTCTATCTCCCGACTTCCAGTGATTTCCAGTTTG
>JASJDH010000033.1 GCA_030065175.1 Leptolyngbyaceae cyanobacterium MO_188.B28
CATTTCCTATTCCCTAAGCGACTCTGAATTTGCTCGTAAGCTCAACAACGCTCTGCAAACACAGGGTAAAAAGACCTGGTTTGATCAAGAAAGTATTGCAGCAGGCACTGCGGACTTTGAGCAGGAAATTTATGCAGGTATTGAGAGGTCAGACAATTTTTTGTTTGTCCTCTCGCCCCAGGCCGTTGCTTCACCCTATTGCGATCGTGAAGTTGAACACGCCGCCCGTCTCAATAAGCGATTCATCACCGTGTTGCATCGGCAGGTTAACCCGAAGGCGCTACCCCCGGCGCTGGCCAAAGTCCAATGGGTTAATTTCAGCCAGATCAGCGATCAGTTTTATACCGGGTTTAACCAGGTAATTCGCATTCTGGAGACTGATCGCGACCACGTACAGCGCCACACCCAGATATCCCTTCAGGCGCTACAGTGGCTAGAGAAAAATCAGAGTCCAGACTTACTCTTGCGAGGCGGAGAACTCGAGGCCGACCAAGCCTGGTTCACGGAGGCCAAGCGAAGCCAAAAACATCCCCCGCCTACAGATTTACAAAAAACCTATATGCAGGCGAGTGAGGCGGCCCACCAAGCGGCGATTCGAGAAGATCAAAGGCGGCGACGACTGCTGCAGTCCTTACTCGGTTTGATGACCGTCGCCTTTGTGGGCGCCTTGGGGGTGAGTATTTATGCAGTCTCACAAAAACAACTCGCAGACAAATTTCTGCGCGGACAAATTGGCTTATTAAGCGACCAGACCCATTCATTGGTGCAGAACGGACACGACTTCGACGCCTTGCTACAGGCTACCCATGCGGGCCATTTGCTGCATAATTCAGGGAATATGGAGCTTGAAACCGTAACCAGGGTAGTGAATGCACTGCAGGAATCTCTGATTTGGGTAAAGGCGCGCAATCGCGTCAAGGCCCATACCCACGAAATTCAGGCCATGTCCCTCAGCCCAGACGGGCAGCTCATCGCCACGGCGAGTCAGGATAAAACAGTCAAAATTTGGGGACAGGATGGGCGATTAATTCAAACCCTGCCCCATGGAAACATAGTGGAGGGAGTCAGATTTACCCCTGACGGTCAACATATTGTGACCCACAGTCGCGATAGCACTGTCAGGCTGTGGACCCGTCAAGGAGAACTCAAGCTTGAAAGCCCCTACGAAGCAGATATTTGGAGCCTAGATATCAGTCCCGATAGCCAGTGGGCGGCGGTGGGCGGTAAACGCGGACAGGTGCAAATCCTGCGGCTTGAAGATGGCCGCTCCGTGCAAACCTTCTCCTATAATCGGCCGGTAGAAGGCATTCGATTCAGTCCAGACGGCGCCTATTTAGCAAGTTGGGACAGCCAAGGCAATACCTTTAAGCTTTGGAATCGGGATGGAACGCTACAGCATACTCTGGAGCACCCATTGGTGTGGGAGGTGATCTTTAGCCCTAACGGTCAAACCATAGCGACCCGTAGCAAGGATGGCGTGGTGAAAGTATGGTCCATCACGGGTGAGGAAAGGTACACCCTAGATTTAGAATCCACCGTCTTTGAATTTATCTTTAGCCCAGACAGTCAGCAGTTGGCCACAGCGACTAGCAGCGGGGAAGTGCAACTGTGGCGCGTGGAGACTGGACAAGCACTGAAGGCGTTTAAGAAAAATTCGGGAGGATTTACCGACAGCGCCCACGGGGGAAAGATTAACAGCATCTACTTTGGCCCCAACGGTCAAACCTTGGTGACCGCTAGCAGCGACTACACCGTTAAAGTCTGGAGCCTCACCGGCCAAGAGCTGCATCGTTTTCAACATCAGTCGGAGGTATGGGAGGCGATCCCCTCTCCAGATGGCCGCTGGATTGTCAGCTATGACAACCAGTCCCTACTCAGGATATGGGATCTGGAGCGCCAACCAGCTGTTCCCTTGAAGGGACATACCTTAGTGGTGACGAGAAGCTACTTTAGCCCTGATGGGCAATCGCTCGGCACCACGAGTCAGGATGGTCAGTTAATTCTCTGGAGCCGGGAAGGTCATCAGCTTAAAACCTTAACCAACGAAGGGATACCCCTCAGAGATTTTAAATTTAGCGGCGACAGACAGCTGATCGCGACTGGCGGGGGCAATGGGTTAGCAAAGCTGTACCAACTGGATGGAAACTTACTGCAAGCGCTCAGGCACGATAGCAGCGTTGTCAAGATCCAGATCAGCCCAGACGCCCAGCTCATCGCCACTTACCAAGACAATTCGATGGTTAAGCTGTGGTCAGTTGAGGGACAGCTTTTGAGGACCCTGGAAGAACAATATAGCCCCATGTTCAGTTCAGATGGACAGCTGTTAATTACAGTTCAAGCAGGGAACGTCCATTTGTGGCGGGTCGAAGATAAAGCGCCTTACCTCAATGAAAAATGCTTGCTCAAGGGGCCGCCGGAACTCAAAGTCATTAGGCAGGTCACCCTCAGCCCCAATGGCCGCACGTTGTTTACGGCCAATACCGACGGAACGGCCCGAGTGTGGAGCTTAGGCTGTGAGCAACGGTTGGTGCTCAAGCATGGGGGCAACGATGTGAAGGTTCTGGCGGTAGCGTCTAGTCAGGACGGGCAGATAATCGTGACCGTGGGCAGCGACAACACCGCCAAACTCTGGTCACTAAACGGAGACCTGCGCAAAACGCTTAAAGGACACAAGGCTACAGTCTTTAAGGTGATGTTTAATCCCAATGGCCAATCTTTTGCGACCGCCGCTAATGACCAAACTGTCAAAATCTGGAGTCTCCAGGGAGACCTGCTGAGAACTCTCCAGCATCCAAATGAAATCCAACGGATTCAATATAGCGCTGACGGACGACAGTTGGTGGTCGCCCACGGCCAGACACCGACCCTTTGGAATCTAGACTCGGAGGTGCTGAAGCCGCTCTCAGAGCTGCAATCAGCTCGGAAGGAAAGACATCGTCGGTCAGCGCCGCTAACTCGATGGTCGCCGCAGGAGGAGAAAAAAGGGATAGCTGAGCATCCTGTATACCCTCTAATTCGACTAGAGAGTCTGATGCTGCAGGCGTGCGAATGGCTAAACCCCTATTTGGAACAGTTGGAGGAAGACAATCAGGATCAAGCGCTATGCAAAATCGAGTAGCCGCATTAATGCTGCAATTGACTGCGGGTGATTTGGACCGAAATTTCGCCGCCAAAGTCGGGAATGGGAGCGGCTAATTTTGAGAGGGTGACTTGGATCTGGCTAAGTCGTGGGTCGGTGTGCAGACAGGCTTGGGCGATCGCACTAGCCAATTTCTCAATCAGTGCAAATTTTTCGGTTTTGATAATCTGCTGGGTGATGCGAATGATGTTGCGGTAGTCGCAGGTATCGGCGAGGCGATCGCTCTCTCCAGCTTTGGCAAGGTCCAGCCATAGGATGAGGTCTACTTCAAACCATTGACCGAGTACTTGTTCTTCAGGTAGGGCTCCCGTGTAGCCGTAGGCTCGAATGCCTTTAAGTTGAATGGTGTCCATGTTTGTCTAAGCGACTCCTATCGTTCTGGCCCTTTGGCCCTCTCCCTAAATCCCTCTCCCAGTTTGGGAGAGGGACTTTGAAGTAAGTGGAGAGGGATTTTAATTGGGCAGAGAAGGATTGTGGACTAACAAGAATAGGCAAAGGGCAAGCTCGCGCCCATCGCACCCACCCCACCCAACTAGTTTGTTCTATCAACTTCAATTTCGGCATGATAACTAAACCCGTCGTCCCAGAATTTTGATTCCTGTCCCAGTGGAATATTGAATTTATCTGAGCCTGGTTGGCATAAGAGTTTTACAGAAGTAACCTTCAAATCTATGTCTTCTGTTTCATCGGCATCTGGGTCTGGCAGGTAAAAATAGAGAAGGATATCCCCAACTCTTGGTATGACGGGAAGGAGGATACTATCTTCTTTTTTATTAATTTGCTGCTTCAGCGTTCCAAAGTCTCGAATCCAGATTCTGTAGATGGAAGACATATTGTTTTGCCTGCTACGGCCTGTTTTGAGGACGAACAAATTTTAGGGTGATTCCGCCAGTATTGCCTAACTTGCCTCCGTTACCTACTAAACTTACTTGGCCTTCGGCGTTGATTTCTACTGAGAGTTCTACTTCGTTGAGTTGCAGGCCAGTTTGGGTGGTGGCTTGGTCGAAGAGGTCGTTGACGATCGCAAGCATGCCTTGCATTTGGGTTTTGAGGGCTTGGGCGTCGAGGGGAACGCGCTGGCGCTTGGCGATTTTTTTGACGGCTTCGATGCCTCGGCTGGGACCGAAGCCGCCGCCGCGATCGCTGCTGGATCGACGGCCTTCGATTTCAATAGGTTCTTCTGCGTCTTCGGTTTCAGTAACGATCCAGAGGGTGTTTTCGTCGGCCATTGGAACAGGGCTCCTCTCGTTGGGGAAATGGGGTGGCGTAGATTGACAATCAATAGAGGCAGAGCCTCTTGCAAATTTCTGGGTTCCAGGGAATAGAGGCAGAGCCTGAGGCTCTGCCTGCGCGCCAGGGACGGCGTAGTTGAGGGGCTTAGCATCCATTCGGCGAAGACACTCGCCCATCAGACGATTACCTCACAGGTAATTGCGCCAGATTGCAATTCGATGGGAGCAGGTTCAAGATAAAGCGAGATCGCTTCCTGAATATTTGAGATCGCTTCGGCTTGGCTTTCACCACAAGAAGTGCAGCCAGGAAGCTCAGGACACCAAACTGCCCAGTCATTTGTCTCTGGATCTGGCTCAAGAATTACACGCCACTTCATACTAAAAGTCACTAGCCTCCAAGAACATTTGCGTAGAGGTCCCTTAGTTCAAGGGTAACTGGCATAGACGATAGCGTCACCTTGGAGTCCACACCACTATATTCTGTGAACAGCCATTGATATTCAGACTGCTTTACAAATTGCTCTACATGGTATCTGTCTTGGGCAATCAGCAAATATTCTTGCAGCGTGGGAATTGTGCGATAGGCCTCGAACTTGTCGCCTCGGTCGTAGCTTGCCGTGGAATCAGACAACACCTCTGCAATCATCAGTGGATTGGTCACGGTATCTTTGCGGCCTGGTTTAAGTTCGACTGGATCTGCGATCGCCATCACATCTGGATAGGTATACAGATCTACTGCCGGAATCCAAAGTCGCTGATCGGTGACAAAGACGCTGTAGGGCTTGCCCCGTAAGCCAAACCACAACACTGCATTCAACGCAGTCGCAATTTTATTGTGCTCAGGCGCTCCACCAGTCCTGGGGACAATTTCTCCGTTGCGATATTCGTTGCGAATGTCAGACTGAATTTCCAGCACCAGATAGTCTTCGGCAGTGTGGGTTGTGAGTTGGTTAGCTGCGATCGCCATAATCTACGTTACCTTCAGCACATCAAAGACGCTTACTTTCCTAGGATTATTCAAGTTGGAGCGTCTGAATGTAGGCGATGTGTTCTGGCGTGTTTAGGGTTGTTTGCAATCGGTTGAAGACAGTCGCCAGATCCCAATTCTGCATTGCATCGACATCCAGGGATAGCCCTGGAAAAATCCAACTGTGGATCAGCCTGTTTGCGTCTGGCTATCCCCGGATGTACTCGCTATCCTCCAAGCGATACCAGACAATTTCATTTTCATAAATCTGCCAAACTACATATCTCTTGGACGCCATTGCGACGATACACGTTGAGTTTAGCGTTCAGATCATAATCAGATCATAAGAGGCGCTGCTGGCGGCAATCTCGACGATTAGCTCAGGAGCGCCCTCGATGTAGTCATCTTCGGTAATGTGCGATCGCCCGCCCACTTCGGGCTCAATCCGCAGGAGCGCATCGGGCTGGGTCTCATCATCCAGATCTAATCGCACTGTCGTGTTATCGGCTAAGTTCGTGCCTGGGGCGGCTGCATGGTAAACCGCTAGCCAGCCGATAATCAGGGCGTGGGGATTGCCGTGCTGCTGAGCGCAAACCGCAGGAGCCAGGTAGACAACCCCTTCAATTAATTCTGCTTTCTTCAAACGCGGCATCGTGGCGTAGCGGCGTTCAAATTCTGCGCGGGTGAGGCGATCGCCGTTTTCTAACAGAGGTGCTTTGTCAGGATGGAGGGCAACCATTGACAGTCAAATCAAGGAGGGTGTCTAAATTGTGTCATGGGGGATTTCTAAGGGGTAGTGTAATCCAGGTTCCCTTCTCCAATTCTGATGTCTACTCTTGTAGTAGGAATTTTCCTAGAAGCTATACTCAATGTTTTGCAGCAAAACTCATCTTAAGTGGAGGTATCGCTGCTATGAACTCAGAAAAGCAGAGCATTCAACCCTCAATTGAGACTAGGCTTGAGGATAAAACGGTTTCAGCAGGGCGGCCTGTGGCGGAAATTTTCATACAGGCATTGATAGGCGCTGGTGTGGGATTGCTAATGAGTGCGCTGCTCATTGCTATCTATCGGTGGGTTTGGCATGTAGAGGTGTCTTTGAAAGACGCAATGCTTTTGAGTGGAGGATTTTGCCTTTATTGTGGAATTCTGTCTGCTTGGCTAGTGAAGAGATTCTGGCGATTGCTTGTGGCTTTGTTGGAAAGTCTTTCAGCTTAATGGGCCTAATCCAACTCCCTTTAGTCTTTTCTTGTTCCTAAGCTGGAGCTTAGGAATACTCACAGGCTTGAAGCTCTAGCTTTCGGCGGAAAGGAAGCTGGAGCTTCAAACTGGCGTTCCCAAACTGGAGCTTGGAAACGAGGAGCGAAATCCGACGGAACCGGATGTAAGGAGTTATGAGCAACTGTAACATGGGCAAAGGGCAAGCCCGTACCCATCACATCCATATAGCCAAATTAGATGGGCTCCTTCTACTTTGAGCATCCTACAGACCGTGTAAGCTTCCAAATCTCAGTTCTTTTACCCCCCTTTTTGGCAAAAGAATTTTGATCGCGCAAAGTGCGAGGGAAATATTTTTCTCTTTAAAGAGAAAAGTAGAGGAGAGCAAAGGGTTACAAAGTCCAAGAGGAGGCGCAGACAACACGAAAACCGATGTCGTTGACCCCGAAGGTGCGCGCGCCCCTAAAGCGATTGGCCGAGCGGCAGACGGACGGATAGGCGATCCAAGAACCACCCCGCAACAGCCTCGCTGCCTGGTTATCTGAAGATAACCAGGCGCTGCCATCTATTGGGGCTCCTGCATAATTCTCATGCCAGTGGTCTAAGCACCATTCCCAAACATTGCCATGCATGTCGCACAGACCAAAGGCATTTTCAGGAAAGCTGCCTACGTTCGTCGTCTGCTCCCGATATTTTCCTTTAGGGCCAGAACCATAGGGAAAAGTTGCACGGTAATTAGCCAAGTCTGAAGTTAGAGTTTCACCAAAATGGAAGGGGGTTGTCGTCCCTGCGCGACAGGCATATTCCCATTCGGCTTCACTGGGCAAGCAATACTCTCGGCCTGTTTTTTGAGAGAGGCGCTGACAAAACTCCACTGCTTCATCCCAGGAAACTTGCTCAACCGGGCGATTCGACCCCTTAAAATAAGATGGTGCATGATTTAGTTCCTGTTCGACTTTAGGAAGGGCTGCAACTGCCTTCCACTGAGCCTGGGTAACCGAGTATTTCCCCATCAGAAATGATTGTATAGACACCTCGTGCTGGGGTATTTCTCGATCATAAACCTGACCATCAGATGAACCCATCTTAAACGTACCGCCTGGAATCACCATCAATTCAAGATTAGCGCCATCACCCAATTTCTCAGTCCGAAATTCTGCTTGTTTGCGCTCTACGGTAATCTTTTTGTCCTGAATATTTACAGTAGCGACATTAAACTCTGCCATCTCCCCACTCGTGCTTGGCGGCTCAAGAGGAGGTAATTTCCAATCATTCAACTTGAGTATTCCTCTACCCAGCAGAACCGCACCAATACCACCACCAGTAAATCCCAGAATTTGAATCGCCCGACGGCGACTTATCCGCTTCCCTAAAGAATCAGGCGTTTTTTTCCTCGAAGAGGAAGGAAATATAGAGCGCCGTGCGGGTGAAGTCGACTTTTGAGGTTTTCTCGTATTGTTTGAAGTTTTCTCTGCAGGAGTATCCGGGACTGGAGACTGCTTCGCCTGAGGCGCGCTCTTTTTCGGCGCAATAGAATCATCCCCCTTAGAATGGGAAGAAGGAGACGGGGACGGGGGAGTCGCTGCGCGGGGCGTCACTTGAGCTGTCGTTGGCTTAGACTCTGGATGTTCTGGCAAGCTCCCCGGCGATGATGCCGGCGGCGCTCCACCTCCCCGAGACAATCGCTCAATCCCCTCAATGGCCGCCGGGTCCCCCGGAGACACCATCAAAACCCGAATCCAAAGCTGCCTCGCCGCCTTACTCTGACGCTTAACCTCAGCCGCAAGCGCATCATTTTTCAGCGCCATCACATCCGTCAGCGTCGCCTGCTGAGGCAGCAAAATCAGATGGTTTTTGCTGGGCGGCTCGATCACCCCATAGGGCGTTTGCACAACCCGCTTATATTCCCGGGTGAGCTGAGGCACGTAATAGCGCAGCCGCTGATAAAGCCGCTCCACCGTGGCGCAATTGCCCTCCCCCTGCAGCCGCAAACTTTCAATCAACACATGGGTAAACGCCCCGTGTTGCAATTCCTGAATTTCATAAGACGACTCCTCCGGGCTGCAGGAGAACAGCGTAATCACCCCCTGCTGCCTTTCTTGGCCAATGCCCAGCCCATCACGACGACCTCCATAACTGCGGCAGGCGTCAATTAAGAGGATGATATTATCTGCGCCGCTCCGACGCAGGCGCTCACTGATGTCGTGGATCGGAATCGCTGACCTTTCCAGATCGCCGCGATCGCCATCAATCGGCATCAGATAATCGCGGTTCTGTATAATGGTCCCCAAAAACTGGACAGGGAGCTAAGCTCTGAACACTCGAAAAATAATAGGAGTTGTTCATGGGTAAAAAACGCAAACAGTATAGTCCCCAATTCAAAGCTAAAGTAGCGATAGAAGCGCTTCAGGGGATGAAAACTGTAGCTGAGCTATCTAGCCATTATGATATCCATCCCACTATGATCAATAGCTGGAAGCGTCAGCTGACAGAAGGGGCCAGCGACCTGTTTGATGCGACTCAAGGCAAGCACAAACAGCAATCGGATCCACAAGCAGAGATCAACGAACTGTATCGTCAGATTGGTCAACTCAAGGTAGAACGAGATTTTTTAGCCGAGCGCTCAGCCAAATTGGGCTTAACGAACGAAAAGCCTTGGTAGATGAGGCCCATCCTCATTTGAGTCTGGTGCGACAATGCCAGTTGCTGCGGATCAATCGTTCCAGTCTCTACTACCGGCCAGTAGCGCCGTCAGAGGAGGAATTGGCCTTACTTCGATTGCTTGACCAACAGTACCTGCAAACCCCTTTTTATGGCAGTCGGCGGATGACGGAACACTTGCGTCAGCAAGGCTATCAAGTCAATCGCAAGCGGGTGCGACGCTTGATGCATCAACTGGGTTTGCAAGCGATTTATCCTAAGCCCAAGTTGAGTACAGCGCATCCAGAGCACAAGATATATCCCTACTTGTTACGTGAGGTTGAAATTGTCTGTGTCAATCAGGTTTGGAGCACCGATATCACCTATCTGCCGGTGCTCAAGGGCCATTTCTATTTGGTGGCGATTATGGACTGGTATAGCCGTAAGGTGCTCAGTTGGCGAGTGTCGAATACGATGGATGTTTATTTCTGTATTGCGGCTTTAGAGGAGGCGCTCTCAATCTATTCCCCTCCCCAGATCTTCAACTCTGACCAAGGCGCCCAGTTCACAGCGAACGCCTTCACAGAACGGCTTAAACACTCAGAGATAGAGATCAGTATGGATGGTCGAGGTCGCTGTCATGACAATATTTTCATTGAACGGCTATGGCGTTCTGTGAAATGGGAATTAATTTATCTCAAGGCATTTGAGGATGGTCAACACTTAATGGAGGAACTGAAAGCTTGGTTTAATTGGTACAACCGGTTGAGACCCCATCAATCACTGAATTATCGAACACCAGATGAAATCTATTACGAATGTGATTGAGTGTGGTACTCTCTGAAAAAGAGAAGAACTTGTTTAGGATTTTCAGAGCTTATTAGCCCTTTCAAGTTGTCTAAGCATTGGGGTCCACTTCAGTTCAACAACGGAGCTTCGCGACGTTCCGACTGACAAATTGACATAACCAGTCGCTGGACCGGAGCCTCGGGGCCAGCGGGAATCAAGTGGCAAACGCTGACTGCCGCAGCTCGGTCAGCTTGATCGTTATGTGGCGTGAGTTATCGGCTAGGGAAGTGCACAACCTCTCACCACAGGTTAATTCGAAATGTGGCTCGGTCTGTGGCCGCTTAATAATCCGGACGCAGTAAAGCGGAATTCACTTAACGAAAGCTTGAGAGCTATGGAGGCAGGTGCGATCGCATTAGCTTGATCTGAACTTTTGCTAATATCGAAGCAAATAGCCTGACTACTTCTATGCCATTTACAATTTCTGCCGACTCCCCTCCCTTAGAAATTAATGCTGATAACGTAGTGCTGGTCGGCAAAACCCGTGTCACACTCGATACTGTGGTGAGTGTTTTCAAACAAGGTACGACCGCTGAGGAAATCGTTTATCGCTATCCTGCACTGAAGCTAGCGGACGTTTACGCCACGATTGCTTTCTACCTCAACCATCAGCAAATGGTTGAGAAGTATCTGAATGACCGACAAGCCCAGGCCCAGGAGGTGCAACAGCTCAATGAAGCTCGGTTAGACCCTCATGGTATCCGCGATAGACTTCTATCTCGCAAACATGAACAAGAGGCATGTTGAAGCTGCTTGCAGATGAAAACTTTGACAATACAATTATCAGGGGACTACTAAGACGCAATCCAAGGATTGATATTGTCAGGGTTCAAGATGTTGAATTATCAGGCCAGGATGATCCAGCCGTTCTTGCCGGGGCAGCAAAAGAAAATCGGGTGTTGGTAACTCATGATGTTGCTACGATTACCAAATATGCCTATGAGAGAGTGGCAAAAGGGTATCCGATGCCGGGAGTGATTGAAGTTCGCACAGATGTACCTATAGGCCAGATAATTGAAGATATTTTACTCATCCTAGAATGTATTTCTACAGGAGAATTAGAAGGTCAAATTTTATATCTGCCCTTGTAGGAGCAATCTCAACTTCTCTTTATAAAATATGATTGTGACGCCACATAACAACCTTGGTGCAGCGGGCTGACCTAAGCTATTTGGCGCCGATTTACAAGGATGCTGGCAGCCGCTGACCAGGAACGTTAGCTGGCAAAGCACTGCGTCGAAGAAAGTTTTTGGTTAAGCGGTTTCCAGGAGCAAAAATACCAGCATTAATATTGTTATGCAACAATTCAAGACTCCCCCCCCCTATTGATAAGCTCCTTCCAATCAGTACAAATTAGAAACGAATGCCTAATGCAGACATAAATGGGCAGATGCGATGTCGCATCTGCCCAGACTGTTGGACGAATTTGCGAATGTTTGGGGCTGAAATTAGGTTAGAGACTCCAGATAATCGCGAATGCGATTCCGACGCTTGGGTTGTCTCAGCTTCTGCAACGCCTTGGACTCGATTTGCCGCACCCGCTCCCGGGATAGCTCAAGGGCTCGACCGATTTCCGCAAGGGAATAGGGATTGCCGTCGCCTAACCCAAACCGCATGCGAATGACATCGCGTTCGCGGGTTGTCAGGTCAGCCAAGAGTTGATGTAAATCGCGTCGAAGCGCTTCACGCATCAGGCTTTCTTCGGGAGAAACATCGTCAGTTTCCAGCAGATCGCCCAGTTCCGTATCCCGCTCCTTACCCACCTTGGTTTCCAAGGACACCGCCCGAGGCACCCTGAGCAAAACCTCTCGCACCTGAGGCCCCGTCATATTTAACTCTTTGGCGATATCCTCAACGGTGGCGGTGTGGCCTTTTTCCTGAGAGATCTTCCGTTGAGCCTTCTTGATCTTGTTGAGTTTCTCGGTGATATGGACAGGCAGGCGAATGGTGCGGCTTTGGGTGGCGATCGCTCGGGTAATGCCTTGCCGAATCCACCAATAGGCATAGGTGCTAAAGCGATACCCTTTAGTCGGGTCAAATTTCTCAACTGCTCTTTCTAATCCAAGGGTGCCTTCTTGAATCAAATCAAGTAATTCTAATCCTCGGTTCTGATATTTTTTAGCAACCGACACCACCAATCTGAGGTTGGCTTTAATCATGTGCTCCTTAGCTCGGAGCCCTTCAGACTGAAGCTGTTCCAGTTCCTTAACCGATAGTTCGGCAAGTTCGGCCCAAAGCCGCTTGCCTTCCGTCAGGATTGGCTTTAGCTCAGAGCTGTCAACGCCGCCCTCTTGCGCCCACCGCTCCAGTGAGGGGCGATGCCCCAAATGGGAGGTCAAGCGATCGCGAGCATCCATCAAGCGAACATAGGTTTGTAGCGCCCCTTCCTCCTGTTCCGCAGCTTGGTTCCGCAGCTCTAAAAGCTGGATATATCGCTGAACGGTCTGGGCCTCTGAAACTTCTTCATCTCGTCTGAGCAGTTGAACCCGACCAATTTCCTGCAGATACAAGCGAACTAAATCTGTGGTACGACGTTTGCCGTTATTCTGAAGACTTTCAGACTCGAGAGGATCAGCATCTGAATCAATTCCAGGCTCAACCAATTGCTCGATCTCAAAGTCAGCGGGTTCATCGCCGCCACTCTGTATCAAGTCGCTAGCAGAGGGGCCTCCGTCGTATTCCATATCGGCTGAATCAGGGTAGTAGGGTGTAGCAATCATAACGACCGTCTTCAGTTGCTCAAGTAATTAGGTACTGCTCATCGTCCGCTTGAACCTAGTATTCCCAAAGTTTTAGGACCAACAAACAGGGGGCAAGGTTTCAACTGGGGCATGGATGAAACCCATGGGAAAATTGGAACTTAGACATTCACCCCGCCAAGGGAAGCAAAGATCTGGACTGGATTCAGTGCAGAAGTCGTTACCCTTAAGTTCGCCCATCGGCATAATGAGCGAGTCTGATAAGTCATCAAAGTGACCTATATCAAGCATTAGGTATCAAGCCTTACGATGATCTACGTCGCCATCGATTCGGATTCCTGATTATTTTTCAGATTTATCGCAGGAGTTTGATGGATTACAGCTAATTACCGTTAATACAGTCAGATAGTTTATACAGTCAGACAGGGAATACAGTCAGCGGAATACGTATATTCCCCTAAGCCTGACGGCGTATAGCTGCTTGGGGGATAACTTTACGCATGAGCATGGGGTATTGTTAAAGAAGCTTAACGCACCCATGACTATAGAGCGGGCGATACCCCACGCACCTATTTCAGCGTCATTCCGCTTAAAGTTGACAGCTAGTCGATCACAGCGTTGCGGTCGAGGAAGAGGAGATCTCGCAATTGATCGGTGTCTAGCTCTGTTAGCCATTGTTCGCCAGAACCTACAACTTGTTCAGATAAGGCTTTTTTGCTTTCGATTAGCTCATGTATCCGGTCTTCCAAGGTGCCCGTGCAGACGAATTTATGGACCTGTACGTTACGGGTTTGGCCAATCCGAAATACTCGGTCTGTGGCTTGGTTTTCGACCGCAGGATTCCACCAACGGTCAAAGTGGAACACATGGTTAGCGCGGGTTAGGTTGAGGCCGACGCCGCCCGCCTTTAGGGATAGGATAAAGAGTTTGGGGCCGTTGGGATCCAATTGAAAGCGATCCACCATCTCCTCTCGATCTTTTTGGGAAGACCCGCCATAAAGGAAAAGAGTTTCCTGCCGAAAAAGTCTTTCCAGATGAGGCTTCAACAATTTTCCCCACTCAGCGAATTGGGTGAAGATGAGGGCGCGATCGCCTTCGGCGATCACTTCCTCTAGCATTTCATCGAGTCGCTGGAGCTTACCAGACCGATTGCGAACGCCCAAGGTTTTCTGCTGCAAAAATTGAGCAGGATGATTGCACACTTGCTTAAGCTTAGTCAGCAAGGCCAGAATTAACCCCCGTCGTTTTACCCCTTCTGCGTCATCAATAGCGGCTAGAGACTCGTCCACTAGCTTTTGATAAAGGCTGGCTTGCTCGGCGGAAAGGGCGCAGAAAACCGCCATTTCTTGCTTCTCAGGCAAATCTTGGATGATACTGCGGTCTGTTTTGAGCCGACGCAAGATGAAGGGTTGAACCAGCCCCCGCAACATTTTTAAGGAGGCGGTATCGCCATACCGTTCAATCGGAGTGCCAAAACGCCGCTGAAAAAAGTTTTGCGCCCCTAAATAACCGGGATTCAGAAAATCTAAAATTGACCACAATTCAGACAGACGGTTTTCAACGGGCGTACCCGTTAGAACAATGCGAAACTGACTATCCAGCTGCCGCACCGCCTGAGATTGTTTTGCCGATGCATTTTTAATATTCTGAGCTTCATCTAGGACAAGGCCCTGCCATTCAATCCGCTTAAGATCTTTCAAGTCCCGATGAACCAGGGAATAACTGGTGATCACCAAGTCAACTTGCTCCGCCTTTCGGATAAACGAGCTGCCGTGAGGTCGTTTATCCCCGTGATAAACCATCGTTTTAAGGGGAGGCGCAAATCGGCGAACTTCCCGCTCCCAGTTGCCAATAACCGACGTGGGGCAAACCAACAAAGTGGGCTGGTCTAAAAGGCTTTGCTGACGCAGGTGCATCAGAAATGCAATTAGCTGGATGGTTTTGCCCAACCCCATATCATCCGCTAGACAAGCCCCCAATCCCCACTGCTCCAAAAAGGCTAACCAGGACACGCCGCGAGCTTGATAGGGCCTTAACTGACCTTGGAATCCTTCGGGTTCTGTAACCGGTTTAAGGGTTTGGTTGCCGGTGGTTAGGGTGGCGATTAAATCTTTCAATGCGCCGGTGGCCTCAAAACTGACAACCGGCAGTTTGTCGATGGTTTGCGTATCACCGGTGCTGATGCGCAAGGCGTCTTCCACCGAAAGGGCCGATGCTTGCTGAGGACGATCAAAAAAAGACTGGGCGGCCTTGACATCCTGAGGTCTTAGCTCAACCCATTCGCCATTGATTTCCACTAAAGGAGTATGGCGATTAATCAGTTGCTCAAAGTCCGCTTTAGAAATTTCCTGTCCGCCGATAGTTAAATCCCAAGTGAAATTCAGGAGGCTTTTCAGGCCCAGGCGCTGACGCTGTTTACGGGAGGGCGCCTTAGCGGCGATTTTCAATCCCAGGCGGCTGGTTAACCCGCCCTCTTCTTGATTGGCTAAATTACCGGGTAAGACAATGCCAAAGCCGCTGTCTTGTAAACGCCAGGCGGTGGATTTAATAAATTCATACGCTTGGATCGGATCCAATTGGCAGGAATGAGGCTGCCGCTGTTTCAAGCTCTCTTTGATGGGATTGTAGAGACGGGCGGCTCGACCGAGCCCAGCCAACAAGCTTTCTTGGGGATGTTCGAGGAGTCGCCCCTGATGGTGTAGCTGGTCCACCGGGTTCTGCCAAATGATGTCGGACTCGATCAAGAACTGCGGATCATCCGCCGCCTGCAAGCAATAGGTAAGCGTCCAATTTAATTCCCCTTTGGGCGGCGGCTGTAACACCAGGCAGGTGCGGAACATCGCCGACTGATCGGGCTTGAGGTTCTGTAGCGGGGCGGTCCAGGTGGCTAACGCTTCCTGGAGACGTGAGACAATCGCCGGACTCGTTCTCACCTGGCGATCTGAACCAATCATGGCTTGGAGCCATTCTCGAATGGGGATGTCTTGGTCGACTGATGAGTTGGGTAAGGGTTGACTGTGGGCGATCGCGCGCACCTGAACATCCACCAAGACGCCCAAGAAACTGAACAGTAAGTTTTGAGATGAGGGAGGCGTCTCCACCCTTGGCGCAGGTTGGGATAAATCTGCTGAACTTTCTGAGGCGGCCTGATAGGTGCGACAAGCCAGGGGCATTTGCTGAGCAAAGCGGCTTAATCGGCCCTGGTCCACTGCGCTATCTAGTAGGAGTTGCCAATGGGCGGTGGTGGTTTCCTCCGATTGGGTCAAGGCCGGAACAAATTTGGTTCTGGCTAATAAATCTAATCCCCACCGACCAACATGGGACCAATAGCGCAAATCAGAGCCCAGGGTAGAGGACTCCCCTAACTCGGCGCCCAAAGGCACACTTTTCAGGAATGTTAAGGTTTCTGTTGGGGTTAGCCAGAGCCCCTGCACCGCCCAGGGATACAAACAGAGTCCTTCCGCCATAGCAGCGGCGGGATTGGCGGAGTGAACCGGAATCGAGCCATCCGGCTGCATCTGAGTCGGGAAAGAAATGATTTGCGATCGCCATCTAGAGGGCGAGGACTTTGCTTGGGTTCGAGGCGCAGGGACGCTTTCTCCCGTAGCGCCCTCCTCAGGATCGTTGCGTTTTTTCCGCTTACGCCCGCCAGTCGCCGACTTTGAAGGGGAATCAGGCAAGTTTAGAGCGGCTTCGGGCAGAGTCAAACTAGACTCATTGCTTGAAGCGAGTTCCTTGCCGGTTCGTTGGGTCTGAGAAGCGATAAATGAGACCAATTCAGCGGGGGTCATGCCAAACGGATGAGCCAATATCTGATCGGACTGAGGAAACGCTTGAGCATCGATCCGACGCCAAGTTTCCCCCCAAATGAAAAATTCCTTCTCTTCAGGTATCCAACTACCGTGTAAAATCGCCATTCGAGACAGAACTCTTGATGATAAACACCTTGACTATAACGGAGATGTTTGAGTAAAAAGACATCCGCAGTCGCTGAGACAGCGAAGCATCCAGCCGACCCATTGCCGGAACATTGCTGGAAACTTGCGTCCAAGCCCTCCTAGAAGCCCTCTGGCCCCCGCCCACAATCGAGAATCCGGGTAAGGGCGATAGGCAAATGTCTAATCATCTCCCTGCACACCTTGAACAATTCGTGAAAGTTCACTTTTCTCATCAACTGAAATCCGAGTCGGGGCGCCGCTAATGATCCGCTCCAGGTTGCGGAAGGAGTCTTTAATTTCGGGACCATGGGCGCTAATGGTATACTCTCGAATTCCTTTATCGTGCCAAGATCCCCTCATCTTAAAGACGTTAATGGCGCGAGACATCTGCCCTCGAATCTCAACGTATTGGAGCATTAAGATAGTATCGGTAATGGTCGAAATGTGGGAGTCAGTAATGGAGTGAGAGCCCATGAACTGTTCAGTTGTATTGGTGAAAAAGCCCGTTATTTCTTCCTGCTTAGCATAGCCGGTCACCCCGATCACAAATTGCCGGAAGGAATTGTTGCTAACCCCTCGATCCAAGGCTGAAAGGGAATCAATCGCGATTCGAGCTGGCTTAAAGTCGGCAATTTCAGATTTGATGATCTGTAAATGATCCTCCAAACCCGCTGATTCAGGATAGGCGCAAATGATTTTGAGCAGCCCCTTCCGCTCTAATTCCTCAAAGTTAATTCCCCAGGAAGACGCATTTCGAAAAAGCTGAGCCCTGGATTCCTCATAAGCGAATAGAATGGCCCGCTCTCCCGCCTTGCAAGCATCTTCCAAAAACTTACTGACCAGTAGGGTTTTACCAGTTCCGGTAGCGCCAGTGGCCAAGATAATTGAATCTTTGAAAAAGCCGCCGCCGCACATTTCATCCAGTGTTTTAACTCCAGATGAAACCCGAACATTAGAAGACCTTTGAGTTAACCGCATCGCCCCAAGTGGGAAAATATTGATGCCCTGATCTGTGATTGTAAAGGGATATTCCCCTTTCATATGGGTGGTTCCCCGCAGCTTAAGAATTTCGATGGTGCGTCGCCGCCGTTCTCCCTCTAAGACATTTCGCACAATCACCACATTGTCCGAAACAAACTCCTCCACGCCATAACGGGCGACCGGGCCATATTCTTCTACCCGCTCTGTGGTCATTAAAGTGGTTGCGCCCATTTGCTTTAATCGAGCCACTAGGCGAAAGATTTCCCGGCGGACGACGGAAGCCGCGTCATATTGTTGGAAAACAGCGGTGACTGAATCAATTGAAACTCGCTTAGCTTTATATTTACGGATTGCGTACTGGATACGTTCAATTAATGCTGACAGATCAAAGTTGCCAATTACATCCTGACCTTCAGGATCGGGTGAAGCGTCCAGAATAAACAGCTTGCCATCCTCCACTAGCTGCTGAAGATTCCACCCAAAACTAAAGGCATTCTTAATAATGTCATCTGGAGATTCTTCGAAGGTGACAAAAATCCCCGGCTCCTCGAAGTGAATGATGCCATTGTAGAGGAATTGGACCGTCATCATGGTCTTGCCCGTGCCGGAGGTGCCGCTGACCAGAGTCGTTCTGCCAACTGGCAGGCCGCCATGGCTAATGTCATCAAACCCTTCGATCATGGTTCGAATCTTTTGAACGCCCGTTAGCTTTACCTTGTCTTTTTGCCCATCTACAGAAGAATGATACATAGCCTCATATATAGATTTACTTTAGTCAAAACAGATTCGCACAAGACCTAGATTTCTAATTGAAAGGAATTGATAGGTTAAACGAAAAAATAAAAATTGCCCGCTAGTTTTTTACTTAATGACTACTTTGAAAAAGCCCAAGCTGAGAAATTAACATCAAATTTCATCTTCGTGTAATTCATCGTAGAGTAAATCTAGCCCAATCAGCACCTTCTCACGATCGGATAAATCCCCAATAATTTTCCGAACAGGCGGCGGCAAAATTTTTGCTAAGGTAGGCGTCGCCAATATTTTGTCCTCCTCGGCTAATTGAGGATTTTTCAATACATCGATCACCTTCAATGCATAGACTCCTTGAAATTCCCGTTCCAAAATATTGTTAAGAGTCTTGAGCGCTCGAAGCGAGTTTGGAGTGTTTCCAGCAACATAGAGTTTGAGGATATAGGTTTCTTTAGAGGAACTCATGATTATTAAAGATCAGCTTTAGTATATTGACAGATGGGCGAGTCCAGTGATGATGGAAAATCCTCATGCTAGATTCACATCTCCCGAGGAATTGAGCGACGGTACATCTCACACAGATGGGCAATGACATCAATCAGAGTTAATCGATAATCCAGTAAAATTTCCTCGCTGCGGCCTTCTAACTGAAGTTGCTTGGAAAACTCATCCATCAGGTCCATGTGAATTCCAACCAGTTGAGAAACTGAAATATCGGCAAAAAAAGCGACATTGACATAGTCATCAATTTTTTGATTGAGGTTACTATCCTTAGCAAAATATTTAAGGACAATGATGCGATAATCTGTCCTGAGCTTTTCCAATAATTCTTGCCGCTCAGGCTTAGTCATATTCCGCAAAAAGTTTTGCGGGTTTCGCTTGTAGTAGACGCCCAAATAACCTAATCGTTCTTTTAATTTTTCTGCCAAACGCTGCTGCTGGAGACTTAGGAGAAGATGCGGAGAGGCCTCGTCTCCCCTTAATTGAGAATCAGACTCATCTCTAGAAGCCGGTAGCTTGAGGAACTGATCGATCGCCTGATGGACTTGGCGCTCCAGCTGATCCAAATTAGTGAGCGCCAGACGGATGACTGCGCCATGATAGGTGGGAATCGCCCCTTTAGCGGCGGCCACCCTTTTTTCGGGGGAGGGGTCCGTATCTGCTGGAGCCAGTATTGTCTCCGCTTCAGTTTGAATGGGCTTCTCTCCGTCATCACTAATCAATAGAGTGGGTAATAGAATGTCTTGATCCTGTAGCCGCTGAAATAGAGAGTTAACCTCTGGTCCATCCTGGATCAACAAACAGTCGATTTTCTGGCGGTTGTCAATTACCCAAGTCAGAAAACCCACATCGGATACAGCCCAGTTAACGGTATATGAATTACCTTCTAGACATCGTCTCAAACTGTGGGTGATCTCGTCGGAAGTTACAAAGATACCAATCAAGAAGTTAGCTGGCAAAGCCCTAAGTTAAATAGAGTTCACAACTATAAAAGGTTATGGTGAGGTTGCCCGACAAAAAGTCAATGCTAGCCTAGTGAACAACCTCTTTCAGGAGATAATCGCGATTCAGAGTTGAACAAGATTACAATCCCTATCGGCAGGCGCTCCTACTTAGTCTATCCATGGAAGACAAACTCAACCAACCATTAAAATGGTTAACAAACTTTATTGTAGTTGTAAACGTTTCCCATATCTCGAGGTATGCCTCCATAATTGAGTTAACACCCGCGAGTATGAGTCCCCCATTGGTTTTACCCTGTTTCCCCTAAGTCCCCCATATGTAAGTCTCCTATGTAAACGGAGACATTTCTAACGTCTTAGCCGCTGGTTCCACCAGTAGGCTTTGGTTTTGGCCGTCGGCTGGTTGCGTAAATAACTTTCCCAACCGGGCTTGGGGGGTATTTGCAGTAAGAGGCCGCCCACCTTCGCTGAATCATGGTTATCCCTCCTCTCAACCAATTTTTAGTTCCATCCCTCAGCTGTCGACAAACAGCGAGTTTAGCCTCCGTGCTGCAGTTAAGTTGGAAAGACCCCCATGAGCGACTGGTGGTTTTAGACGCCGAGCAGCGTCCAATAGGCGTTATTCGTCTGGCGAATCTGTTTGCCGATGTACTTCAGACTTCGTCAGAGCCCTCTGCTGCGATCGCACTCTCCCCAGCGGGCTTTTCAGATCGCCTTTCAACACTACTAAACACCAGGGCTGGACCGAATCTGGGTCAGCGCCTTCTCACCCAATGCTCCCAACTGATTGAGCCAGTGGTTTCCGTGTCTGATCAAACGTCTCTTCTCCAACTTTGGTCTACCATAGCGAGCGCTAACCAATCTCATTGGAGTCTAGTCAACGCGAATAATCAATACCTAGGACTACTGGATAGCTCAAAAATTCTCCAGTTCCTGGCGGCGAATCCTAAGCGCGCAGCTGCGCTTTTTCAGTCAGGCGCAGATCTTGACAAGGGACAACCTCAAGTTGAAACGGAAACCGTATCGGAGGCGACCACCCCAATTGCTTCGATTTCATGGTCTTCTCTAATTAAGCTTTTAGACCAGATTCCATTGCCGATCGCACTACAGAATCAAAATGGGCGGTTGCTGCATCAAAATCAAGCCTGGCAGACCCAATTTGGCGGACTAGATTATCTCAACTGTTTATTTCAATCCGCCCCAGGCCTGCTGAATATGAACGCCGCTGGTTCACCAATGGAGAAACAAGCGATTGAAGCCGCTCGTCTGAACCTCGGCGGGAATGTCGCTATAGGCGCAACGGCGGGATCGCCCCACTGTTCGCAAATCGCCACAGACACGGATATTTGTACTTATATCTGTAAAATCAGGGACGGCCAAAACCAGATCTGGCGGCATGTCAAACTGCCCCTCATTATTAATGATGCTCTGACCCGATCTTCTCCCGTTTCAAATTCCCAGTCTTCTTTAGATGGCCTTGCTAGTCCGCCTTCCGGATTGTCCAGCCCCCTTCTAACTCAACATCTGCCTTTTTTAGAGAAATGGTTCCACACAGTTGGGCTAGCGTCAGCAGAAGAGGCCGCGGATATGGTGTGGCTGGTTATAGCCCAGAGCATTGGGGAGGCGTCGCAAGCTCCAGAATTAGACAGTTCGCTCATAGACGCTAAGTCGGCGCATCTGCCTAAAAATGAATTCTTGACTTATCTGGGCCATGAGTTAAAAACACCCCTAAATGCCCTATTGGGATTATCTGGTCTGCTCAAAGATGAACGGTTGGGGACTTTAAACGATCGGCAGACACGTTACACTCAACTGATTCACCAGAATGTCCGGTATTTGATGACGACGGTGAATGATGTTCTGGATTTAACCCGGCTCGAGGCGGGACAACTGGATTTAAACCGAGTCCCTCTTAACCTTGATCAGATTTGTCGTCAGGCCTTAGACCAGGCTGAAGCTCAAAATCTGAAGCAGATTGGCGACTCTGAATCGGAGGTCAGTCCCCACTTCGCTCAACGTCCCATATTTGATCTTGCCCCAAGCTTGGAGACGGTGTACGCCGATCAGTTGAGATTGCGGCAGATGCTATCTCATTTACTGAATAACGCCTTGAAATATACGCCCGCTGATGGAGTTGTGGGTCTGAAGGTGGAAAAATGGAGTCAGTGGGCGGCGTTCACAGTTTGGGACACGGGCGTTGGGATCGCTGAAGATCAGCAACACTTGCTTTTCCAAAAGTTTCAACGGTTAGAGAATCCGCTCAATCGGAATTTCTCAGGGGCGGGCTTGGGGTTGGTGCTAACGCGCCAACTCAGCCGACTGCATGGCGGCGAGGTAACGTTTATTTCCAAACCGGGCGGAGGCAGTCAATTTACTCTCTTGCTGCCATTGCATCCCAACCTACCCGACTCTCAGGCTACTGCTGAGAGTGAGTTGACGCCGTTGGTGGGGGAGGTGAATCGGCTGATTGTTTTAATCGATACTCTGCCCCGGCGGATTGAAGTATTGGCAAACCAGTTAATCAGTCTTAACTATCAGGTTGCGATCGCCCGCTCCCACTTAGAAGCTATTGACAAAGTCAGTCGGCTACAGCCCTGTGCAACGCTCCTTAATCCCATTCCATTTTTAGAAGCAGGGTGCGATCTGATGGCGATCCTGAAATCCAGCCCTGAAACCGCTTCCATTCCGGTGATTGTCACCGCCTTTCCCCATGCCGTTCAGCAAGACTACCCAATTCGAGCTGATTATTTTCTGCCATTGCCGATTCATACTAAATCCCTACAGCAAGTCCTCACCTCTCTCGAGCAAGAAATCAGTTCTCAAAAACCGCCCTCTTCCTTGAAAGGGGTGACGGTTTTGCATCTCAGACCGGGGGATGCATTTTTAACGCCGATCAAGTCTGTGGGCGCATCGGCAAACCCACCGGAATCACAACTCCATGCAATACTCCAGAGTTATCAATGCAGAGTACTCGAGGTAGACGATATCGATCAGGCGGATTTACTCACCCGGGTATGGCGTCCCCATGTGGTGTTGCTCGATCCCGCCATTGAAGATCCTGTTTCTTACCTACGACAATTAAGCCGTCAAGCGAGTCTTGCGGCGCTCCCCCTCGTGACATTAACAGGGGAAGCGACCCAGGCGGCTAACAGCATCCCAAACCTAGCCGTGTTTCCCTGCCTTGCGCCGCTACCCTCCTTGTTAAGCGGCGATTTAGAAGCCGCCGGTTCTTTAACTTTGCTTCAGGTGATTCAAGTGGCGGCTAGAGGGGTAGGGGTTGAGAATTCAGAATAGAATGAACAAGATGAAGCATTTTTTTCTAGCCACGCTGATTATCTTCAGCGGGTTGTTTTGTCCGGCTGTGGCGATCGCGGGGGGTGAAACCCCATCGAACAGCTCCAATACGATCAATGCCGCTCACCTCTTCGATATCCACTGTGCTGGGTGTCACCCCCAGGGCGGCAATATCATTCGTCGGGGTAAAACGCTTAAAACTCGGGCGCTGAAGCGATATGGAGCAGACAACATAGCGGCGATCTCTGACCTCATCGCCAACGGCAAAAACACCATGTCAGCTTTCCGCGATCGTCTCACGGACAATGAAATTCAAGCGCTCTCCGCCTATGTGCTGCAGCGGGCGGAGGAAAATTGGCGGGCCTAGACTTTTTTTTCGCTGACGCCCTTAAAATAACTAGGGTTACATCTGATAATTCTGATTACAGCTTGGGGAAGTAGACAGTAGTTAGTAGGCAGTAGACAGGGCAATCTTCCTATTTACCGCATGCCCCCTACCGTCTATTAGAATTACCAATCCCATTGCAAAACATAACTTGCTTAACGGCCTAACCTGATGAGTGAAGAGACTATCTTTAGCAAGATCATCCGCAAAGAAATTCCAGCCAATATTGTCTACGAGGATGATCAATGCCTTGCCTTCCGAGACATCAATCCCCAGGCGCCGACTCATATCCTCGTCATTCCCAAAAAGAACATTCCCATGCTAGGCGACGCCGCCCCCGAGGATAAAGAATTACTGGGGCATTTGTTGCTAACTGTCAAGGATATTGCCAAGCAAGTTGGGTTAGAGAACGGTTATCGCGTTGTTATTAACACCGGATCCGATGGGGGACAAACCGTTTTTCACCTTCATCTTCATCTCCTCGGCGATCGGCAGATGCAGTGGCCGCCCGGTTGAAATGCTTCGAGCTGTTCTTTATATAGAATCCGGATTATCAGGGCGCACCTTAGTCTCAGGGGGCGCAGCCACAATCCTTACTGGAGGAACTGCTCCGACAAGGGGATCTGGGGTTGTTCTAGAAATCGGTTGGGAATGACTCGCAGTCGGTTTGCGATCGCTGCCAGACTCAAACTGTTGTTTGGAACCCCCATTTCCGATCGACGAAGTGGGTGATAAAGGCGGCGGCAAAGGGATTTCCGGGTCAGGAAATTCAAGGCCTTCTTCAGCCATCGCCAGGGCAATTTCCTCGTATCCCGCAGTGGGATCATGGGGATCATTGGCGGGAAAAGGGTCGTCATACGCCCTCTGGACAGGAGAAGGATAGGAGTTTCCACTGGTAGCCGCTTTATCCTTAAAAACTTCAGCCGTAAAGATCTCTACATCCCGCTTAATAATCAGTTCCACCCGAGTTGAAAAAGCGGGATACGCCTCTTGATAATTGGGAGCTTGTTGATACGAACCCGCCAACTGCAAAAACTGCCACCCTTCACTCTTCAGATTTTCGACCATGTGACGAAACTGTCGTCCACTTTCACCGAAGCTGCCGATACCCTCCAACGTCGCGCTTAAAGTAACGAGGAAGCTGAGGCCAATCAACCCAGCCGGGGACCACTGCCGAACAATTCCTTTGACCTTCTCATTGCCGATATCGCTGACATTCAGAGTCACGACAACTATCAGGAGTAGGCTACTGACAATATTGACAATCTTTGAGTAATAGTAGTTCTTCTCAGCTCTGCTGGCTTTGCGGTCCAGCTTCACAACCTGATCTAGCCATCGAGATTTAATCGCCTGCTTCTGCAAATCTGGCAGATCTAGCCCGTCAATTAGCGTCGCCAGTTCTTCCTTCCGCTTCCTCAACACCATGCACTCCTTTGCTGTTATCGGCAGAGTCTTTTTGGTAATCCCCGTTATAGCGCTAACTTCCTAATAACGTGGATTAAAGGTGTTTTTTCTGGCGAAATTAACGTTTTGTAATGTCTACTCCGTCAAAAGGACCGAAAAATATGATTTTTTATTAAGTCTGCTTGACTCTCTCTTATCTGATCACTCAATTCGCTCCAGTTGCCACAAAATCTGGTTTCCCTCTCGCTGAACCCGCGATACCGTCCAGTTTCGCCAAGTCCAGTATTCTCCTCGGCTGGTGACGGCATTAGCGCTAACGCCCATCAGGTCAGCTAATTCTGTACTACTAATTAAATAGCCCTTTACAGCGATTTCATCGGCCATGTGCAAGGTTTCCAACACCTGACGAAGTTGGGCGACTTTGTTGTCGTGGGAAGCGTCGCGGGATAAGTCTGCCATGGTGCCTCGGGATTGGGGCGACTCAAGATCAACCTTCTGAGGGTCAGGATCCACTAAACCGGCTTTTTGGGAAGAGTCTAGGGTGAGTGTGAGACTAGTGTCTTTGAGTGAAGCCGCAAAAGTATTAACGCCTTTGGAGGGATTGTCCGGTAATTCATCCGGTTTTTCCTTGACCGATTTTCCCTTTTCCTGGCGCTCCTTGACCCCTTGCTTGAGGGAGATTCGCCGCCCGAGAGAAAACGCCCGGGCGATTTCATCGCAGCGTTCATTGCCAACATCGCCCGAATGTCCTCGGACATACAGCCATTGTACGGGTGTTCCAAGCTGCTGAGCAGCCTGGTAATTCAAGGTGTCCAACGTTTCCCACAAATCCTGATTTAGCACCGGTTTGCCAGTGGAGGTTTTCCAGCCTTTTTTCCGCCAGCCCTTGATCCACTTGGTGATGCCATTTTTGACGTATTCACTGTCGGTGTAGAGGGAAATCGGCTCACTTTGGCCAGCGCTGAGAAGAAATTCTAAACCGGCGATCGCGGCTTGCATTTCCATCCGATTATTCGTACTTTCAGGGGCGGCTCCCCCGAGTTCGTGACTGGCTCCATTGGTGAAATAAATGACAGTCCCCCAGCCGCCAGGGCCAGGGTTCCCTGAGCAAGCGCCATCAGTGTAAATACTTTTGATTACAGGGATCTTGGCCATAGGTAACCGACGGTATCCTCAGCAGAAAACATGTGTATCATACCCTGGGATACTGGAGTTTAGATGAAGCTGGAATCAGTTGAAAATCCTAATGACATTCAACACATCACCCAGAAATCTACCGATTGGCCCTAAGAATAAAGAAGCGTTATCGCTAAAAGATGCTAATCCGGAACGACGCACCAGAATCACATCTTGGTTATGCAGGGCGGGATTGTTCTCATCATTGATATTTTGACTGATATCAACGGAGATTTCTCGCCGCGAAACTGTGCCATCGGGGTTCAACCGCACCAGGTCAACGGAACGGGTCGCCGCTCGTTTATTGAATCCGCCTGCAGATAGCAGAGCTTGATTCAGCGGTGTATTGGGCGGCACCTCGAGCGCCCCCGGCCTGCCGACTTCTCCTGAAACGTACACTCGAATCGTGTCTGGGGAGAAATTTGCAGTTGCAATTTGACTGGCTTCCGCCGGATCCATCGTCACAGCCGTGGGAATAAAAACGGAATCCCCTCCACGCAGCGTGATATCTTTGCTCAAATCCCCCGTCATCAGGAGATCCCAAAGATTCACCGTCAGGGTTTTGTTTTCTCCGGAGCTTTGGGGACGGCTAACTTGCACCTGGCGCAGATTTGCTTTGGGGGTAATCCCGCCAGCTAATTGAATAGCGGCTGTTAGGGTTGGAGGCTCACTCTCTCTATTCCCAGCTTCTGGAGCAATGGCGTATGAGCCAGGACGATTGACCTCGCCTGAAACAGCCACTCTGACTGTTCGTAGAGATACGGGGGTGACCGTCACCCAACTCCGCCTTAAGTAAGGCGCATAGCGAGCACTGATTAGCTCAGTCGTCTGCTGAAAGGTAAGGCCCTGAACCGACAGCCGCCCCACTCTCGGCAAATTCACTGCGCCGTCGGGAAGCACCAGCACTTCACCACTATATTCTTCAGCGCCATAAATATCGATGTTGATGCGATCGCCTGGCCCTAAAGTGTAGCCGGAATCCCAGGTATTGTTGTTGTTATTGAGAAGCGACGGCCTCGATGGCAAGGGGTTTGTTTGGGCGCCTACGGGAGCTGCATAGGGTAAAGCGCCTAACAAAGACACCAGAATGCCGGCGCCCATAGGTATTGTCCGGAGCCAGACAGCATGAATTGGATTTGACATACCTCAGGATGATAAATATTGCCTTTACCTCACATCTATCTCTAATCCATGGACCTACTGCCCCAATCAGGCGAGTAATTTCCATCTTTAACGAAATTTAATACAAATACAATCTGTGTTGTGCTTGGTACTTATTGAATCCCGTTTTTTCCGGAAGGTTAAGCGGACAGTTGAGAAGACTTATAGGGAAGTCGAAAAAGCTATTCGAAGATAGGTATCTACCGATGATCTGTTCACCTGTCTAGATTTTGATATTAAGCTGTGACTGAAAGTACCCTCAGTCCTATAGCCGAAGAAGACATTGGCTATGGGCATCTACTTAAAATTCTGGTGCGTCGAGGTTTTTGGTTCATCGGAACTTTTGGCGTTACGTTAGCAGCGTCTGCTTTCATGGCGGTGAATACTAAACCTGCCTACGAAAGCTCAATGCAGCTCCTTGTCGAACCTAACTTCGATGAAGAACGAAACTTACCCGAGTTAGCGGGATCTGCCGATCCTTCAAGGTCGACATCGCGGTCTAGTCAAACGGCTTTGGTCACTCAGCTTAATCTAATGCGCAGCCATGAATTTATTCAGGATGCTGTGAATTTATTGATTTCTGATTATCCTGGGCTGACCGCCGAGACGGTTAAGCATGGATTCAAGCTGACCCAGGTTTCCGAAGGAAAGGTAGAAACTCGGATCTTTAAGGCGGTCTATGTTGACACTGATCCGGTTAAAACCCAGAAGGTAATCGAGGCGTTGCAAGAGGTTTACCTGGACTATAACCTTGATCAGCAAGAACAGCGCCTAACGCGAGGATTGGCATTTATTAACGAGCAACTTAAAAATGCCCGCCAAAATTTGCAGGTCTCTCAGGATGCGTTAGAACAATTTCGAGAACTGCAAAACTTAATTGATCCAAACAAACAAGCTGAAGCCGTCACGAATGCATTAAACCGGATAATGCAGGAGCAGCAGGACGTTGAAGCCCAATATGAAGATGCAGAAGCGCTCTACGCCACCCTACAAGAACAGCTATCCCTTTCCCCTGAAATCGCGCTGACTGAATCGCGATTAAGTCAATCTGCCCGGTATCAAACACTGCTAAATGAACTTCAGCAGACTGAGCTGGCTTTAGCGGAACGGCGTGTTGTCTTTTCTGACACCGATCCCAGCGTTCAAACCCTATTTGCCCAACGCCAAAATCAAATCCTATTGCTGCGCCAAGAGATTGAGCGCGTATTAGGTCAGTCCCAGGCTGAGGCCGTACTGCCGCCAGAGGGTCTGTTAAATGTTGGGCAAATGAGCACCGTAGACTTAGGTTTGGTGCGCAACCTGGCGGAAGTTCAAGCCAACCTCGCCAGTTTGGAAGCCCGCTACCAGAGTCTAGTGGAAACAGAACAATCCCTAAGGGAAGAACTGAACTACTTTCCGGGGTTGATTGCAGAATATGATCGCTTACAGCCTGAAGTTGATATTGATCGTTCAGTTCTCCAGAAACTCTTAGAAGAAAAGGAAATCGTCAGCGCCAAATTGGCCCGAGGGGGCTTTAACTGGCAGGTGGTGGAATCTCCTCAACTGGGTAAGAAAGTCGGTCCAAGCGCCGTTCATACCCTAATGTTGGGGGGAGTAGTCGGTATATTTTTAGGGGGAATTGTCGCCTTTATCCGGGAGGCGATCGACAATGCGGTGCACAGCCCAGAAGATTTGGAAAAACAAACCGCCTTGCCTCTATTGGGCAGCCTGCCCTCTGTTCCATTGATTGCAACGGATGGTTTATCCAGTCCGCTGCGGCTCAACCAAACTAGCCTCAATGCTGGGTTTGGCCTGGAACTGATGCAGCAACCGCTGTTTCGAGAGGCTCTTGACTTAATTTACAAAAATATTCAGTTGCTGGGGGGTTCACCGAAATCTGAATCCATCACAATTACCTCAGCCTTACCCGGTGAAGGTAAATCAACCCTGATTTTGGGCTTAGCCTTAAGCGCAGCTCGCCAGGGTCGACGGGTATTGGTGATTGATGCTGACCTCCGCCGCCCTAGTCTGCATGAGCGATTGAATCTACCCAATGATCGGGGATTGACCTCCCTGCTGAAGCATGGACCGGGCGCCGCGAAGCCCATCCAATTATCATTAATGGACGTCAAAATCAATGTCTTACCGGCTGGCTTGGAATCCACTGATCCGGTCAGATTATTGGCTTCGCAACGAATGGGACGGTTGATGGCGGCCCTCAAAGAGGCGTACGACCTGGTGCTGCTAGATACCCCTCCGCTGCTGGAAGTGGTGGATGCGCTGCAGGTGGGAACATTCTGCAATAGCACAATCCTTATTTCACGGCTTGAGCAGGTGACTCAGACTGAACTGCGAAAGGCAATCACCCAACTTAGCCGTCTGAAGGTATTGGGGATTGTGGCCAATGGGTCCAAAAGCAAACCCATGCGCTATGTCGGATGGATTGAGCAAACGCCTGAGGAATTAAATCATATGGAGTCACTCAATTCAGAACCGGCTGCGCCTAATGCAGTCAGCTCAAGAAGATATTGAGTTTGAAGGAGTCAAAACTTCAACGTTTTGAATGACGTCCGTCAGAAGATAGATCATTCACAATATTGGTGAAATCCTGTACACAGGACTATTCATCTTGTATTGCGGGGGCGTCTTCAAACCAATGCTTATAGCTTTACCTATTCATGTTTGGACTCCAGTGAAACTGGGAATTTTGCAGTGGTTTTCATCTCCCCTGCGAGTTCTTTTACCCCTTTTAGGGATTATCGGCATTACTGGATTGTTCAGGAGCCGATCGTGGGCCCGGTTAGTACTTAAATCAGCCAGTGGTTTAGCGATTGCCTACCTAATTCTGATTTCACCAGTCGGAGCCTTTATGGCCGTTAACGGCTTGGAACATTTTCTACCCACTGACGATGGGCAACGGGCTGATGCAATTGTAATTTTGGGAAGAGGCGATTTAGCCGAAAAGGAGCGATCTCAAATAGCGACTCGCCTTCTGCGGTCTGGGCGGGCTCCGTTCATTTTCACTACAGGTAAAGATGAAGCGCCCAAAATGTTAGAGCTGTTGGCTTCCAACGGTATACCCAGCGAGTTTATCCTGGGGGAAAACTGCGCCCGCACGACGGAAGAAAATGCTATTTTCACTTCAGTTATTCTGAAATCTCAATCTGTACACCAGATTATTTTGGTGACGGACACTCCTCATATGTTGAGATCGCTTTTAACCTTTCGCAGCTTTGGATTTGATGTAACGCCGAAATCTGTCCCCGTTCCCTCAACCCTCACTTCAATGCAAGTTAGTATATTGGCGATCAGAGAATATTTGGGTCTCCTTAGCTATAGCATATTAGGACGCTTTCAGCCCCGGACCGCTCCTGAACTACAGAGCTCAAACCTAGCCTCTGAATGCTTGCTCAATGGCGGAAAAATATTGGCTGAACTATAGCAACTGGTTGCAACAGCCCACTGATGTATTAATACCCATAGTCAGTTTAAGCATACCTTCACAAAGGTCCGTCGATTTTGGCGTTCAGGCCGTAAACTTCACGGCTGCCAGACAGGGTCACCAGATTGACGGTTCGCTCATCGCCGGGTTCAAACCGAACCGCTGTGCCCGCGGGAATGTCTAATCGCATCCCCCGGGCTTGGGCGCGGTTAAAGGAAAGGGCTTCATTGACCTCAAAAAAATGGAAGTGGGAGCCGACTTGAATAGGGCGATCGCCAGTGTTGGCCACCGCTAACGTAACGGTTTCGCGCCCTTCATTGAGTTCAATTTCCCCTGCTTCTGTGATTAATTCACCGGGTATCATGACCGTCCTCCCAATTTGCTAATTAATTCTTGTCGCAGGTTGACCAATTCCCGTTCAATTCGCTGCTGGGATTCTTCTAACTCCCGCCGGAGTCCAGCCTCCGTATTGTCTTCAATTAAGGTCTTTAGGGCCATCAGGTGAGCCGTCTTCAAGGCCAACTCAGCTGGGACTTTTACATCCGGAAGGACGCCATTCCCTTCCCAGTTGCCGCCGGTAATCGGATTAATCGCCCGTCCGGTGGGGATAAAAATCCAGAAATGATCGTTAATGCGGTATCCAGACCCAGGATTGGCGCCGCCGCGAGTGGTCTCCCCCACCAAGACGGCCCGTTTGAGGTGTTTCAGATTGTATGCAAACTCTTCCGCTGCTGAAAAGGTGTCCTGACTAATAAGGACATAAACGGGTTTGTCTAAATATCGGCAGCCTGGCACGAACGGTAATGTCCACCATTGCTGCGTTCGGTCTTCGGCACGCCAGTAGAGATCGTTCAGATGGATGGGGGGATGGGCGGGAAACAAATAGCTGCAGAGTAGGGCCACCATGCCGGGGGAGCCACCGCTGTTATGGCGCAAGTCAATGATCAGGGCGCTGGTGTGGGCTAAGAAATTCATCGCTGCGATCGCAGTTTCCCCAGCAAAAGCAGGCGATTCAAACCCAAAGAGTTCCAAATAACCGACATTCCCACACAGCCGCTCAACTCGATTAAAGTCATAGTTTCGCAGACTGCTGCTATGGCGTTGCTGAGCCAGTTCCTCTGGCGTCGGCGCGCTTTGAGCGTCTAATTGAGGTAAGGGGACAGCGCTAAAAAACACCCGCAAATTCCGGTCCTGACTCAATTCCTGGAGTTGCGCCGTCAGGGTTTGAGCCAGCTGCGCCCCACTGGTAATGTCAACATATCCACCGGTCTTGAGACGCTGATGAATGTCCTGCTGAATCGCATCAGCCGCCTCCGGGAAAACATACTCATTCAGCTTTTCAATGATCTCATCTAAGACTTCTCGACATTGAGCCTGATCAATTGCCATATCAGGCTGTTCCGGCAGCTCTGGCAGAGAATTTGGCATAGTTCAAACTCATTGAATGGGATTATGCACCGTCACCAATTTGGTTCCGTCTGGGAAGGTGGCTTCTACTTGGACTTCGTGAATCATGTCCGCCACCCCTTCCATCACCTCATCCCGACTCAGAAGCGTTGCGCCGTAGCTCATTAATTCAGCCACAGAACGCCCTTCCCGCGCTCCTTCGAGGATGGCGGCTGAAATGTAAGCAACCGATTCAGGATGATTTAATTTTAATCCCCTCTCTTTTCGCCGTTCCGCCAACAAAGCGGCTGTAAAGATGAGCAGTTTGTCTTTCTCTTGCGGTGTCAGTTGCATGAACCCTTCAAATTTTAGATTTTGGATTTTAGATTAGCAGCAGACAATGGGTAATTTCGAACTTAGTTATTAAACCATGTCCAACTCGCCAAGGACATTTGAACCTGGGCAAAAATAAAGTCTCACCGATATCTGCTAGAGCAATGTAAATTCGCCCTAGTTCAGTGAGACTCAGTTTGATCTAGAAGGGTTACCTTTGTATGCCCAAAGCCAAGTGATAGATCATGCCAACCTATCGTTAAAATTTGAAAACAGCTCGAACCACTCCATAAACTGAAGCACTGTCAACCCGGGAATCGTTAATGGCGTTCTCTTCGGCGTAAAGGATAGCGGGGGTAATTGACAAGTACTCATTGAGTTCCATTTCGTAATAGGCTTCGGCAAAGAAGGGCTCATCTTCGGTATAGGTAGGCGCTTCCCCCACATAGACGCCAAATGTATTGCCCTCCCAAAACAAATCGGGAATCGAAATTCCAGCTTGCCAAGAGAAAGATTCTTCATCTGTGCCGTCTTGGTCATGGAAAGCGCCGTATCCGCCCAATTCAAATCCGCCTAAATCAAAGTTGACTAACCCAGCAAAGGTATTGGTGGCTCTGTCTCCGGCATC
>JASJDH010000516.1 GCA_030065175.1 Leptolyngbyaceae cyanobacterium MO_188.B28
GTTCTCCCCCCCCCCCCGGCGCTAAACCACAAAACTTTCGACAAAAGTGGCCTGATCTAGAGTGAGTTGGAGACTAAAGCGATCGCCGTCATCTGCGACAAACTTAAATTGAATGTAGTTATCTTGCTGTCGGGACGCCACCTCGAAGAACGGTGCGCCTGTATCGTCTAGGCCCGTCAGGGTCAACCCGGGGGGTAAGTGGGTGTGTTCTCCAAGGGGATAGACGCGAGTCAGCATCAAGAGGCTATGGTCTGGCTTAGGCAAGACGCCAATCGCTAGGGCCACGCGATGCCCCATCAGATAGACGCCGACATCTTTCGCTGTCATGATGGGACAGGCGGGATGGCCGGGATTGAGTTCCCACAGCAACTCGGCGGATTGCCATCTAATATTGTCACTCTGGGTGGTTTGGATCAAATTGACCAGTGTTTCTTGATCGGTTTGGTGAGCGGGTAAGGGCTGTGTTGGGTCGCCGGATTGTTGACGATAGAGAATTTCTATAATGGTTCAACCCCAAACCTCTGGGCCATTGGGTCCCAAGAAAACGCCTCTGACTCTTCCAATACGTTCAATATTTGAAGCAGCAGCTTCTCACAATTGACGTGGGGATACTGCTGCATTCGACAATTGGCGCAGCGGTGTGGATTCTGGTGCAATAACGATCGCCAGTGCTGAACCGTCTCCCGCCAACGATCTGGATCCGGCGCGGGCGGATCCAGCCATGCATCTTCCTCTGCATTGCTCAAAGGGCGTAGTCGCGTTTTCTCCTCCTGCGCGATCGCTCGAATCACATCTTGAATCTTCCAAACCAGCTTGCCGTTAAACCATGTGACAAAGCTGGCTTGTTCGGGGTCATAGGTCTCAAATCCTGTGATAAACCATTCCCAGGTTTGAGAGAGTGCTTCGCTATAGACATCCGGCGATATCCGACCGCCCCGCCAAAGCAATCCAGACGATTTCATCATGGCGACAATCAAGTCCATGACTCGATTGATTTCCAGCGGCTGACGCCCCTGGTCAACCAATCGCCATTGCTCAAACAGCCATCGGCGGGCAGGAATGTGATTGATGATTTCTCGTAACTTGGCTGTTTGCTGTAAGAGGCGCTCCTTTTCCACTGGATGATCTAACGCAGCCTGAAGCAGTTCAATCAGCGGCTCAACCCTAATGTCATTTCCCATGCCATTCACTCAGCACCAGTTAATCTGGGTAGTCCAATCATCACAAGCAGTTGATTTAGTCAGAACCTCCCAATCTAAAATCCAAAATCCAAAATCCAACGTCCTCTCCCATTTCCCAAGTTCATCTGACAGGTTATCGAAGCCAGCGCTCAAGGATTTCCGAATTATTCAAGAAACTTTACAGGGTTAGTTGGGCGAGCAGGACTGTGTTTGGCGTGGCGCGATCGGTTGGGCGACCAAATCCCCAGATCCCTGGGTTTTTGAAAAACCCAGGGATCTCTCGACAGGACTGGAAGACCTTGGCAGGTTGGATCGCCCTTGGTCAAGCGGGGTTGTTTTTGTGGCGATCGCACTTTGCTTGAAGACTGACTAAAAAAATTGGGTAATCTGTGCAAGTTTCCGCACAAACGTCTACTGTATTGGAATGCTTCCCTATCATAGGGACATGAAAGCAGCCGAGTTTAAAGCCATTTTAGAAGAGCTGACGCCAAAACAGCGAAAGGTTTTGAATGCCTTTCTCGCGGGTCAGGCGGATGCTGAGATCGCCGCGTCTCTCGTGATTGATCCGAGTACAGTAAGACGTCACCTAGCGAATATTGGCAAAGCGTTTGCATTGAGTAACGAGACCGGCGAGCACTACTCTTATCGAGACGACTTGATTAACCTGTTTATTCGGCATCAGCCTGAACAAGTGCAAATTAATCTGCGCCAAGGGAGTTTAGGCCGCCCCCTGGAGCCAGAATATCCAGGGAGTCCACTGACGGCGGAATCTCCCTTTTACATTTTGCGATCGCCTATAGAAGAACGCTGCATTCAAGAAATTCGTAAACCTGGCGCGTTGCTCCGGATTCGAGGCCCCCAATGCATGGGTAAAACCTCACTATTACAGCGCCTAATGGCGGCGGCCCGCAAAATGGGGCTCCTGGCCGTACGGATGAATATGCGTCAGGCGGAGCCCCCCTGTTTGGATAGCTTGGATACCTTTTTGAGGTGGTTTGGCGTCCACCTCAGCTTGAAACTAAACCGCGCCCCCAGCCTCGATCTTTACTGGGACAAAGACCGATTCGGCAGTCTGGTCAGCTGCACAATTTATGTGCAAACTCATTTATTAGAAAATTCGCAGCAGGGGCTGTTGCTGGCGCTAGATGACATTGACTGGCTTTTTGAATTTCCAGCGATCGCCCAAGGGTTTTTCGCCCTGCTGCGGAGCTGGCACGAAGACGCCAAAAATATGGAGGTCTGGCAAGCTATGCGGCTAGCAGCGGCTCACTCCACTGAGGCTTATATTCCCTTGCCGTTGCACCAATCCCCCTTTAATGTGGGTCTGCCCATACGACTATCAGCCCTGACGCGGTCTCAGGTAGAAACCTTGACCCATCGCTACGGGCTTGATCCGGCAACAGTGGATGTTGATCGGCTCATGACGCTAGTGGGAGGTCACCCCTATCTGATCCAGCTGGCGTTATATCACCTTCATTGCCAAGACATCTCTTTTGCAACACTGCTGGAAACAGCCCACACACAAGGGGGCGTCTACAGTCATCATTTACGGCGCTGTTGGCAGACACTTAATACCCATCCCCCCTTGCTATCCGCATTGCAAAGGGTGATTACAGCTGAACCTACGGCGACTCAACTAGACCCCATGCTGGCCTACAAATTGGAAAGTATGGGGCTGGTTTATCTGCAGGGCGACCAAGTGCAGCTGAGCTGCGACCTATATCGACGCTATTTTCGCCCCATTCCTTAATCCATGACATGATGACCATACCCCACACAGAACCCAATTCAGAGTACGAATATCAGGTTGGCGGCAGTCTGCGGGTAGATGCGCCTAGCTATGTTGTCCGAGAGGCTGACCAGGAGCTATATGAAGCGCTTCAGAGAGGAGACTTTTGCTATGTTTTCAATACTCGTCAGATGGGCAAATCGAGCCTGCGGGTACAGGTCATGCACAGACTTAAAAAGGAGGGATATGTTTGTATCGCCTTGGATCTCACTCGCACTGGCAGTGAGTATCTGATCCCTCATGAATGGTATGAGCGGGTGGTTTCAGAATTGTGGCGAGGCGCTAATCTGCCCAGTCGGGTCAATCTTAAGGATTGGTTCAATGAACATCCGGAGCTTTCCCTAGCCCAACTGCTGGATCGGTTTATTGTGGAAATTCTCCTGGTCCATGCGCCCGGTAAGATTGTTATTTTCATTGATGAGATTGACAGTCTGCTGGGGCTAGATTTTTCTGTCAATGATTTCTTCGCCTTGATTCGGGCCTACTACAACCAGCGGGTCGACGATCCCACCTTCGAGCGGCTGACGTTTTGCCTATTAGGGGTGGCGACTCCGTCAGATTTGATTCGAGATAAAACTCGGACGCCGTTTAATATCGGTAAAGCCATTGCTCTACAGGGGTTTGAACTCACAGAAGCAGCGCCCCTCGCTAAGGGACTGACGGGTTATGTACAGCACGTTGAAACGGCTTTCTCTGAGATTTTAGATTTGACTGGCGGCCAGCCATTTCTGACTCAGAAGGTCTGTCAGTTGGCGGTCGAATCCGCCCAAGCTAGCTGTCAACCATTGGCGACTCAGGCGATCCGACAGATAATCGATCGCCAGATCATCCAAAACTGGGAATCTCAGGATGAGCCGGAGCATTTGAGAACCATTCGCGATCGCATCTTGCGGGACGAAAAACAGGCCAGTCAACTCCTAGGGCTGTACCGACAGGTTTTGCAGAAATCAGAGGTCTTGGCGGACGACAGCGAAGGGCAAATCGAGCTGCGGCTGTCGGGCTTGGTGGTGAAGCAAGGTAAACAGCTGAGGGTGCATAACCCCATCTACGCCAGGGTATTCAATGCCGATTGGGTCACCGCCATGCTTGACCAACTGCGGCCCTATGCAGCAGCCTTTAACGCCTGGGTCGCCTCGGGCGGCAAAGATAACTCACGGTTGCTGCGAGGGCAGGCGTTAGAAGAAGCTCAACAATGGTCAGTTGGGCGACAGTTGAGCAGCCAAGATAGTGAGTTTCTCCGCACCAGCCAACAACTGGAAAATAAAGAGGCCAAACAAGCCAATCAAATTCTGACTGAAGCTAACCGCAAAGCAAAGCAACGCCTATTTTTTAGCAGTACGTTGCTCAGCCTAACGCTGTTGGTGGTCGGGGGAATTAGCCTCTGGGCTGGTCGTTCTATCCAGCGGACAAAAATCATCACGCAGCTCGAGCAAGAGAGCAATAACGCCTTGGCTCAATTTGAATTTGACCGAACCAAGGCGTTGCTGGCAGCCATGCGATCTGCGTACGAATTAAAACAGCTTTCCCAGTGTTGGCTTAGCTGGGAAAGAAGATGGACACAGCAACGGAAGTGTCTCATACCGAAATTTTGGCGCAAAGGGGTCATCACTTATCCAACATTCAGGCCAGTTTTGACCTTACAAGCTCTACTTGATAGGACTCGCCAGAAAGACTTTTACATCGGGAATAGAGATGCAAGCGTGCAGTTTACAACTCAGGGTGAACGCATCATTCACATTGACTCGGCTAACAGCGCTGGCTCTGTCAAATCAATGAGGATGCTGGATACTCAGGGCAATCAACTCACAAACTTTACATTCCAAGGATCAGATTTCACTGTTTTTAATGCCCAAGTTAGTCCAAACAATCGATATATTGTTATCTCTGAAGGGGATTCTGGTAATGTGAAGCTGTTTGATATCCAGGGCGATCAGCTGGCTGAGATAAATACCCCTGATAATCGAGTTGACGTTGTTCAATTTGGCCCTGATAGCCAGCGTTTTATCACCGGAGCCTGGGGCGGGAGGGCTATCCTATGGGATCTAAAAGGCAATCAGCTTGCACTACTTGGAGATCAACAGGGTCGGACCCTCGATGCGCAATTTAGCTCTGATGGTAAATTTATTCTCATTTTATGGCGTCACGATACAGCTCTGCTGTGGGATATCCAGGGTAATCTGTTGGCGGACTTCCGTATTGCTTCATCCCCTGATGAAAGCGTTGATATTACCTCGGCCCAATTTAGCCCAAATAATCAACTCATTGCCACCGGCGATAGCGCGGGTACGGTTCGGCTGTGGAATTTACAAGGTGGGCTCTTAAAAACTTTCAAGGCCCATGACTCAAATGTTGAAGCTCTGGCGTTTAGTCCAGATAGTCAACAGTTGCTCACAGGGGGAGATACGAACGCCCGTTTATGGGATCTCCAAGGCAACCAACTACAACAGTTTGACAGTGCTGGATTGGTGCGGGCAGTGCAATTTAGCCCAGACGGACAACGGATCGCCGTTGGGGGCAAAATCGACACCACAAATTCTTACTCTAGAGACAGCGGCGGCGCTCTTTACATTTGGGATTTGCAGGGCAATCTCTTGACAAGGTTTTGGAATGTTCCAATGGTCTATTATCTGCAATTTAGTCCAGATGGGCAAAAAATTGTCGCCTCACGATATGAATCCAGGTTAAAAGCGGATATGTTATATGCTTTACCTAGCAATACCTATACTTCCACTACTCAATTAAGTCTGGTAAGGTACGTACATCTTCATCCTGACGGACAACATATCATCACAGTTGATGAAGCCGGGGTGATTCACCTCTGGAATCGCAGTGGACAACATCTGGCCGCTATTCGCGAACCGCTAACCTCGGGGGAGAGAAACTATTATTATCCACGCCATATAGTCGGCCCTGTACGCTTGAGTCCGACGGGAGAACGATTATTCATTGAAAGCAAGTATGATATCCAACTTCGAGATTTGGCTGGTCAGTTACTCACCACTTTCCCAGGATCATGGCTGTACCATTGGTACAACCCCATCAGCCCTGACGGCAAGCATATCGTGACTCTCGGGGATAAAAACAAACTGCAAATTTGGAATGATCAAGGCCATCTGGTTGGCGAAACGCCAACTATTCCAGGACTTATCCAGTCAATCGATTTTAGCCCTAAGGGAGATCGGTTTGTTACTGCTGGGGGGTATGGTGCGGTAAACCTTTGGAACCTTCAGGGGCAGGAATTAGCCACATTAGACGTTCAGGGTTTTGTGAATGCGGCCTATTTTATTGATGATGGGGCGCAGGTGATAGTTTTTGACAAGAAAACCCAGATCTGGAATGTGAACTCCCCTCAAACCAATTCATCTGTTACTCCTGCCATAGAATACTATCCAGGGCCTCATGATCGTGTTTTTAGTCCCCGGAGCAAACAGTATTTTTGGGTCGAATTTACTCGCTCTTTCCTCTATCTTGGCGACAGTCTTGCCCACCTTTGGGATTTAGACCGTAAGAAAAATGTGTCGTTCCAAGGGCGTTATGGCTGGTTTCAAGCCAGTATGGAAGAAGATATTAATACAGTTCAATTCAGTCGGCGGGGCGATCGCATCGCTACCTTGGGACAAGATGGCTATGTCCGCGTTTGGGATAACGCCGGGAATCACCTGGCTGAATTCGAAGGTTACAAAATGGCTTTGAGCGAAGCAGGGGATGAAATTGTTGTCGTGTCGAGGGAAAATAATATTCCTCAAGTGAAGCGTATCGATGATCTGGAGGGACTTCTGCAACGGGGTTGTGACTGGCTACGCCCCTATTTGGCGCTTCATCAAGACCGGTACAAGACTTTCCCTCAAGACTGGGTTAAAAGCTGTAGGAAATCTTCTGGACCAGGGTGACCAGATCCCTGGGTTTTTGAACAACCCAGGGAGCTCGCTGGGACTCAAAAACCCCTGGGAGCTGAGCGGATCTCGCTGGGAGGGGGATAAGATTCCGGGGTTTTTAGAAAACCCAGGGATCTCGCTGGGACTCGAAGATTTTGGCAAGGTGGAGCGGGCTTGGACAAGCAGGGTTGCCTTTGGAGAAGGGGCGGAGGTGTGACCCGGGGGGCCAGATC
>JASJDH010000517.1 GCA_030065175.1 Leptolyngbyaceae cyanobacterium MO_188.B28
AGTAAGGCGCTGTGTAAGAATAACTTCAGCAGGGCATGAGGAGTCTGAAAGGCTTACACAGCGCTAAAGTGTGAAGTTATTTTTGAATGCCCCCTAACCCTGTCTCCACATTCTGCTTTCCCTATAAGGTTCGATAAATAGAAAGTTTGAATGGGAACTTCCAAGGATTCAGCCGATTCAAAACCTCAGATAGCAAGCGATGACTGCTTAGTGGTTTCGGAATCAGCATCTCGAAGAGGGAGATTATGGTTACGCGCGGATGGAAGGGATTGAAATTAATGTTCCGTCAGTCTAGGCCCAGTAAATCGGGGCCCAGACTCTATAACACCTTTGAGGGGGTTTTTAAGCCCACCTTACTGACCATTCTGGGGGTAATTATGTACCTCCGGGTGGGATGGGTCGTGGGCAACGCTGGCCTGATGGGGGGCTTAATGATTGTGCTGGGGGCGGTTAGCATTACCCTGGCCACTGGGCTTTCGGTATCCTCCATCGCCACCAATACTCAACTCAAAGCGGGCGGCCCCTACGCCATGATCTCCAAGTCCCTGGGGGTAGAGATTGGCGGCAGTGTTGGGGTGCCTTTATTTCTCTCCCAAGCCCTAGCGGTGGCCATGTACTTGTTTGGTTTCCGGGAAGGGTGGATGGCGCTTTTCCCCAACCATTCAGCCCTTTTGGTGGACCTCTCCGTCTTTATGGCGGTGTTTATTATTGCCTATATCAGCGCTGGACTCGCGTTTCAAATTCAGTACCTGGTCATGGTGCTGATTGGGATTTCTCTGATTTCAATTTTTGGCGACAGTCTGACATGGGATGTGATTCAACCCATTCAGTGGTGGGGAACTTACCCGGGATCTGTCGAAACTGGCCTGGTTGGAACGACCCCTTGGGTGGTGTTCGCCGTATTTTTTCCGGCGACTACGGGAATTTTGGCTGGGGTGAATATGTCCGGCGAACTCAAGAACAGTCGGCAAAGTATTCCCATGGGGACATTGTCCGCCATCGGCGTCAGCACCTTGGTCTATGTGGTGCTTTGCATTTGGGCCTCCCAAGCCGCCACACCGGATGAATTAGTGGGCAATTACACCATTATGGTGGAGAAGTCATTGTGGGGGCCTTCTGTCTTGGCGGGGTTGATGGCGGCGACTTTCTCCGCCGCTCTGTCGTCCCTGGTGGGCGCCTCCCGCATTTTGATGGCGCTGGGTCGGGATGGCGTGCTGCCTAATGGTGAATGGCTAGCCCGCTTGTCCACCAAGAACGGCGAACCCCGTCGGGCCTTAGGGTTGAGTGGGGCGATCGCAGTCGGCGCCCTATTGATGAGGGATCTGAACGCGATCGCTCCGCTGATCACCATGTTCTTTCTGATCACCTACGCCACCATCAATCTAGCGGTGTTGATTGAGTCCAGTTTGGGACTGATGAACTTTCGCCCCACCTTAAAGTTGACCCGGTTGATTCCCCTCTATGGATTTGTGGGGTGTCTAGTCGCCATCCTGGTGATTAACCCGATATTTTCGGTGGTGGCGCTGGTGATTGTGGTTTGCATTAACTTACATTTGGTGAGTCAGCCCCGAGAGCGACGCCCCCCCGATGTGCGCAGCGGCGTCTTGGTAGCGGTTGCTCAATGGGCCGCCACCAAAGTAGTGGAACTGGATATGACCAGCTATCGGGCCTGGAAGCCGACCATGCTGGTGCCGGTCGAGGATAAATCTCAACTGCTAGGGGAATTTCGTTTATTGATTGACCTGTGTAAACCGGAAGGGGGCATCAAGCTGGTGGGCCTTGCCTCCAACGCCACCGTTGAAGACCTCTCCCTGCGCATTGACGACCTGAGTTCCGCCCTGCGACGACGAGGGGTTTTCACTACCTGGTCTGTACTGGAGGTTAACGTCAGTGCGGCCGGTATTCTCGCCGCCATGCAGACCATGCAAGGCACCTTCTTCAGGCCCAATGTTTTGTTTCTGCGACTGTCCGAGAATTCAGAATCTTGGCGACAAACCATTCCTGTCTTTGAAGAAGCGCGACGCTTGAATGTAGGGGTTTTGCTGCTGGGCCTCCATCCCGTTGCTGGGATGGGACGCGCAGAAGTCATCAACCTCTGGATTCGACCCCAATTGGATGAACTGCCGATTCCCGAACGACTTCAAAAAGGCAGCGTCAATCTGGCGTTGCTGATGGCGCTACGTCTGTACAAAGCTTGGAAGGGCGTCCTCAATTTGGTGACGGTGGTTCCCAGTGAGGATGAGATCCCTGTGGCGCAGAAATATGTCAACGAGTTGCGGGAATTATGCCGCATTCCCAGAGCGACCCGAACAATTGTACTGGTGGGTAAGTTTGAAGAATGTGTATACGAAGCGCCTCAATCGGACATGGACTTTATGGGCATCCAGGCGACCCCGGATTTTGAGTTTGTGCATCGGATTGTGACCACCACCGGCTCGTCTTGTATTTTCGTACGGGACTCTGGCGCCGAAAGCGCCATGGCTTAACTGGCGCAGTCTAAAGAAGGTGCGTCAAAATAAAGTCCCAGTAAAAGGCAGTGGATGGGTAGATGGGTAGATGGGATGTTATTTACTCTGCAGATCCCTAATTGACTCACCCGTCACTCGGGCAATCTTCAATGAACTTCTTGCGGTCGAGTTGCAGTGAAAGGTTAACGTTTACCCATCACCTAGTAAATCCTCAATGAAACTGATCTGGCGAGGCTGCAGCGGAATCACGTTGCTGTAATCCAGGCTGCACTCTCGCCCCCCCTCTGGGATTGGATGCTGAATAAACTTGCGTCGGGGTCGGTGTTCCGATTTTTTGTTTAGCCTCTTTATTTTCTGGAGAGGCCCAATAGGAGTTTGCTTTAAGGGATTAATCATGACAGCGCCATTGAATTCTCAGGATTAATTTCAGTGTTTGGCTGATAACTTAAAGCGGGAAATTAATTCCTGAGTTGGAATACAGGAGTCAGGAGACAGAATTCAGTTCCCTACGGCCCTTCAGTATTCTGTATTCTGCATTCTGTATTTCGACCCCGCTGGATTTTCCCGGTTTAAATTACATGCCCGGTTTTTTATGATTTCAGTTTTTTATAGCCTTCAGCACCCTTACCCAAATAATAGATTTATTCTGCTTAAGAAAAATCCCTCTGGATTCGGGGTAGGTGGGACAATTCCCGGTCAATGCCTGCTAAGCTGCCAATGCAAACGAATTCTCTAGCCTTAGGAGAAGCACTGCGGTTGAAGCCTGATAAGCCTAGAGCCCCTCGAAATAGAACGTTGACTTTAATGGAAAATGAGCGTCAACGGTATCGTCAACGCTTATTGAAACTTAATGGACAGGCGGGGGTATTGGAGCTGATTGATAAAACAATTCATCAAGATTTGTTGGCCTGCGTCGACTATTTCCCTTCTGAATGTGTCGATCTCCTATTTATTGATCCGCCCTACAACCGCAACAAATTGTTTAATCAAGTTGCGTTCAGCCAGAAAACGATGGCTGACTATGAAACTTGGTTCAGGTCGTGGTTGACGAAACTGATCAGATTGCTCAAGCCAACCGCCTCTATCTATATCTGTTGTGATTGGCAATCCTCAACCCCTATCCATCGAGTCATTGACCAATATTTTATGGTTAGAAATCGAATTACTTGGGAAAGAGAGAAGGGCAGGGGAGCCAAATATAACTGGAAAAATTGTTCAGAGGATATTTGGTTTTGCACCGTGTCTAATCAATACACCTTCAATCTAGATACTGTGAAATTGAAGCGAAAGGTGATTGCCCCCTACCGGGATAAAAAGGGGAACCCCAAAGATTGGCAAGATACGCGCCAAGGTAAGTTTAGAATTACCCATCCCTCTAATTTATGGACTGATATTTCGGTGCCCTTTTGGTCCATGCCGGAAAACACGGATCATCCGACCCAAAAGCCCGAAAAATTAGCGGCGAAACTCATTCTAGCCAGTAGCCGTGAAGGTGATATAATCTTTGATCCATTTTTGGGCTCGGGTACGACTTCAGTGGTTGCTAAGAAGTTGAATCGTCGCTATATCGGCGTTGAAGTGGATGAATTGTACTGCTGCTTGGCGGAAAAGCGGCTAGAGTTAGCCAACCACAATAAAACGATCCAGGGATATGCAGATGGCTATTTCTGGGAAAGAAATACGTTTGCTTATCAAAAGTAGGCTATGGATTTAACCAGCATTGAGCTGAAGTTTCTTTTGCAGCTTTTGGGGCGACCCCACTATAGAGCCTCGATTCAGAAAATCCGCCCCAATCCTAAAACGTCTGCAGCTAAGCGGGATAAAATATGTCTGCAGCTTTGCAGTAAGGGGTTAGTCGACTATACCTATGAGGCTCAGCAGTTCGCCATTACGCCGGCAGGGTTTACCTTGCTTAATCTGGACACCACTAGTCTCCCCGTTACCCCCGCTGAGCTGTGGACCCTCCGTTCCTGCGTCAACCGTTCCATTACACCCCAGGAAATTCATCGAAAAGTTCCGGTTAATGAGCGGCAGCAAATGATTCGAAATTTGGAGCAGCGCGGCTTGGTTAAGGTGATTAAAACCCAACTCAGGGAAGTCTGGCTGACACAGCTAGGGCAGCATTATCTGCGATATGACGCCTACCCCAAGGGCGCTTCCCCCTCTCTAAGCCTTAACTTGCTTTGCGACTACATCTGCTTTCTGCGGCAGTCGCTCTATTATTCAGACGATCAGGATGACTTTGACCATCAGGATTACTCAAACGAACAGGCGGCGGAGGAAGTTCTATTTGACCCTTTCTCTACTCAGTCCTTGAGTACAGAAGACGTACTGGAGATCATTCGGCGCTTGGACAAGGCGTTAGGAGGAGAAAACTATCTGCCAATTTTTAAGCTGCGGGAGAAATTGCAGCCGCTCTTTTCTCGAGAAGAGTTGGATCAATTGCTCTATCAACTCCAGCGCGATGACCAAATCGAGTTGAGTTCCCTCCAGGATGTCACTGTCTACAGTGAATCGGAGTTGGCTGCGGGTATTCCCCAAGACATTGGCGGATCCCTTTTCTTCATTCGATTAAATTAGGGGGACGGAGACACGAGCGTGACATCCCTTGAAAAACTAATTCAGCAAAATATCAATCCCTTTGACCCCAGCACTTTCAAGCCGGGTAATTTTTGGCGGGAAAGGCAAAACCCGGTCTTAGAGGTGGAATCGATTCATCAAGAGACGGTTGACAAACTTGACCAGATTCTGGAACAGGTTGTGGGCGATCGCATCACCCGCACCGTCCTTCTAACGGGTGATTCTGGGGCGGGCAAAAGCTATTTGCTGGGTCGCCTCAAACGGTTGCTCAATCCTAAAGCCTGCTTTGCGTACATCGGTCCCTGGCCAGACAGCGACTATCTCTGGCGGCATATTTTGCGCAATACCGTTGATAGTTTGATTCAAGCGCCCGCAGGTCAAGAAGACTCTCAATTACTCCTTTGGCTCAAAGAATTTCCCAGCTTCAAAAACCGAGGATTTAGCCGATGGATGGTGCGGGAGCGGGCTCAATTTATCCGAGATCTGCGGGCCAGTTATCCCGTGGGAATCTATAACCCGAAAGAATTCTTTGGCGTTCTCTATGATCTCACCAATCCCCAGTTGCGTCCCCTCGCCTATGACTGGTTACGCGGGGATGATTTGGATGAGGAGGATCTGCAAAGCCTGCGGGTCAGCCAGTCGATAGATTCCGAAGACGCCGCTCAAAAAAATCTAGCCAACTTCGGTCGCATCGCCGCCTCGACTCAACCCATTGTCCTGTGCTTCGATAACCTGGATAACATTCCCATTCTGCCCAGCGGCAAGCCTGATTTGCAGGCGTTATTTAGCGTCAATGCAACGATCCATAATGAAAAGCTGGATAATTTTTTAATTCTGATTAGCATTATCACCAGCACCTGGAATCAGCATTACAAAGCGATTCAACCGGCTGATTTAGCGCGAATTAACGAAAAACTATCCCTTAAGCCAATCAATCTTGACCAGGCGACCGACCTCTGGGCCGCCCGATTATTTCCGTTGCACGATGAAGCAAACCCCGCCCCCGAATCGAACATCGCGCCCCTTTCCCGAGACTGGCTGAGCCATAAATTCCCCGGGGAAAAAACCCTGCCTCGTAATGTCTTGATGCTGGGCCAGCAGTTACTCCAGCAGTTCAAAGAAACCGGGACGATTCCAGCCCCCCCGATAGACAGCCTCTCGCCTGTCCTCTTCTCTCGGACGGTGGATAGTCTGGCCAGCTTTGATTTGGTTTGGAAAAAAGAATTCCAGAAAGTGAGCCAGCAGATAACCCGCATTAGCCAACTGTCATCGGCGGATCTGGTTTGGCGCTTGCGGGAAGCCTTAGAAGCCTTAGAAATTCCTAAGACGACGGTGCCTTTTTTGAAGGGAACCCGCTATGCGGCGTACTCCCTGAGCCACGAATATCCGACGTTAACCGGCATTGTCTGGACCGAAGGCCGAAATCTGACCACTTTCTACTACTTAATGCGAGCCTGTCAACGGGTGATCGATGAGGAACGGTGCGATCGCCTTTATCTCGTTCGAGCCGAGACCATTGGCCGCTCCAGCAATAAGGGCAATCAGCTGTATCGGCAAATTTTCGCCTATGCCAACTACTTGCACATCGAGTCTGACCTGACCTCGGTGCATTATTTGGAGACTTACCACAATTTAGTCAATGCGGCCTGTGGCGGAGAACTGGTTGTGGGACAGTCAACGCCCGATCTCAAAGAATTACAGGCTTTATTGAGACGGTCGCGAGTGTTGAATCAGTGTCCCCTGTTGCAAGAGTTGGAACTGGTTTCCGACGATGATGAGGCGGATATTGATGGAATGAATATTGATGAAGATGCAACGGAGGTCCACGAGGAAGAGTTTGATGAGGAAGAGTTTGACGAGGAAGAGTTTGACGAGGAAGAGCTCGACGAAGAGGAATTCGATGAGACAGATAGCGATGTAGTCGAGGTCCATTCCATAGACGCTGATCCGGTAGCCTCTAAACAGGTGGACGAGGATTCGCTAGCGGCCAAGCGATTGGAGGATGATGCGGTAA
>JASJDH010000518.1 GCA_030065175.1 Leptolyngbyaceae cyanobacterium MO_188.B28
AAGCTGAATGAGCGAACCCCGGATATTGGCTTCGGTCACATTCCCATTATCAGGATTAGTCCAATTTTCCAGGAAGCGCGGCAGGTTAGAGAGGCCGCCATTGAACTCTCCTCGGTTGGGAAGAGCCCCGGTAATTTGAGGCCTCGCCGGTGAATCGCCTGTGCCCATCACCATATTAAAGATGGTGTCGTCGCTAGCAGGCTGTATCCACCATGTCCGCTCCGCTTTAGTTCCTTGATTATCCGGTTCCCTTAATCGTGCGCCGGTACCGCTGCGTCGAACGTTATCCCCTGGATTCGGCGCGGTTCCAGATGAGACTGGCCATTCAGGGTACTGGATCTGCAAAACCGGAACTAATATTGGTTGCTTCCCTAAGGTCGAATCTGCAATTCCGTTAAAGTTGATGTCACTTTCAGCGCCATCGAGAATGTTGTTACCATTCTGGTCTTCATCAATAAATTCGTCTACATTAAGTAAATTGAAAACCCCATTTAGAGGATTCACAGGGTCGTAGTCTTCCCTGGCTGGGTCAAAAAAGCCGTCATTGTTGGCGTCTTCAGTCTGCAGGTAATCTAGCGGGCGACTCAAACCCCAGTTTGGATCGGGGGCGGTCCCTACAGAAGTGTATCTAGATGTCTGAAACCACAAGGTATTGCCCCGCAGTCGCGGACGGTTATTGCTGCTTCCTCCCCAAACAGAAAAGGTTCTAGTTACCAAGCCGCCGAAGTCTACTTGGAAATTGTTATTGTATGGATAAAAGTTAAGCGAACCATCAGCAGCATCAGCAGCATCAGCGGCTAGGCTACAGGAGCCAGTACAATCACTTCCCTGAATACCTATTGGAACTGGGGCTCCGTTGATTAAAACCAGATGATCTAGAACATCCTGACTGTCTGGAACAGTTCCAGGAAACGCTAAAGTAAGATTTATCGGAGGAGTGGGGGTAGGGGGCGGGGGAGTAACGGGTGAGTGTCTCAAGAAGGCGACGCGACGCGCATATCGCCTATCGTCATCTCGCCTTAGATTACCATTTGTATCCTCAGAGGTGTCAAAGACCCCATTCAGATCTAAATCATCTTCGCGTAAATATGGTTGTCTGCTGGTTGTTCCGGCCCCCAAAAGAGTTGGATCAAACGAGCCAGCGCCACTTGCGGTAAAAGGATCTACCGTACCTGCAGGGTAAAGAGTTGTGTAGGGAGGGTCTGTATGCACACTTTGAAGAACCGCCACCAATTGGTTGACCTGAATATTAGCCTCTATGTCATCTGGATCAGTCCCCGTTATACCATCTCTATCCACATCAAACCAATCAATCGGATCATCTAAATCGCCATCACTATTCAGGTCATAACCAACGACCCAATCACCAGGTTCACAATCTGAAACAGGCAACTTCCGACAAATTTCCATCACATATTCTCGGCCAATCGCCCGCCGCTGCACCGGGGTGACAAAATTGTTGAAGTAGGAACTTCCATGTGGAAGTTGTTCTAGCGCGGGATCACTATCGGTATTGCCGTCATTGTCGTAGCGGATAGTTGTTCCCGAAGAATCCTCATAATCCCCGTTTGCGTAAAGATCATCCGCAAACCGCTGGCTCAAACCATTGGTGACATAGTTATTGTTGAGGAATCCATTGAGTAGCCTAGCCCGGCGTACTTCCGCCGCCGTTTGAATGTTCAAATTGTCGTCAATACCATTCGAATCACCATCAACATTTCCAACAGTATCCGTTCGATTATTTCGTAGGTCGAAGTCGCCATCAACTCGGAAACCTTCTTGAAAACCTTCAGAAAGAAGAGTGACTGCATCAGAAAGAATATTGGCTGGACGCCATTCATCATCACAGTCAGCGCCGTTGCCAGGTAACCTTGAGTCGCCTTGGCGGCAGGCAAACGCTGTATTAAGCGTCGTGCGGGTGTAGAAGTTGCCGTAAGTGGCAGTAATGAGGTCGTCGGTGAACTCCTCCTGAGCTCTTGTGCCAGCGGAGTTTTCGTGGGGGTTAAATTCACCCTTAATATAGACGGGCAGATCGCTAACCAAAGTGAGGCCTTTCTCAACCTCTCTGTAATTGAGATCGCGGGCCAGGCGCTCTCCGTTAATCAGCATAATGCCTCTGGGTCGGCGGGTGGGATCTAACAAAAAGTCAGTGGCGCTAACTCGGGTTTGCGAATCCAGCAAATTATTACCATTTGTATCCTCGCCTGTATCCAGCACCCCGTTGCCGTTGACGTCTTCTCCTCGATTACTGTTATCTGGCAAAGCGTCATTGCGGGTTGCGTAAATAATGCCGCTATTGGGGAAAAGATATTCCTGGAAACCTCCAGCTCCAGCGCCGCCTGGAACCCCATTGATATTGGATCCATCCAGGCGCAACCTTTGAAGATCAATCACCGTGGTGCGCACCTCTAGCGGTTGACGTTGCTCCAAGGGCAATTGATATTGCCCCGTCAACTGATTCAGAGGAGCAGTTAAAGAACCATCAGCCACGGCGTCAGCGGTAGGATTCAGGGATGGATCGGCGTCAATGGATTTGATTTGGCGAGAATCCAGAAAAGAAACCTCTCGAATCACCCCATTTTTTAATTCATAGCCACCAGGATTTTCTCCAGCAGTCAGCCCCGTAATTCCAGGAAGACTGCCCGGCGCTATGGTTTCAAAGATCCGTAAGCCGCAGATGGCGGCGTCGACCGCCGACTGCTCAGCAATACTGCGATTAGCCGGATCGAGCATAGCCTCTCGCAATAAGGGATTCACCACTCGACCGTTTGGGTAAACCTGGCTGGCAAGATATCGCAGATAATTATCTTCAGCGCCAGTTCTTGAACCAGGAGGAGCATAGACCATCCCGTTGCGATCAATTCCTGAGCCGTTATCTCTAAAGGCGGTAATTCGATCAGTTGGGTCATAATAATTGTCTACACAGGCAATTGGCTCAGCGGGTGTAGTTAAATCGCCGTCATCCTCCAGATAGTGATAAACCACTGAAGCCCGCATCCGCAGAAAAGGAAGAAAATTTGGTAGAGAAGCCTTATCTTGAGGATATGCGGTAAACCACTTTGGAACGGTTAGAGCTGTTGGATAAGATGGATTGTACGATGGATCGGCAGGATCAGTCGGATAAACGGGAGGATTGGCAGCCGTATCCGCCCCAGGAATAACAGGCATGGTGTCGGAATAAACCACCACATTAGGGGGAGTACTCCGATTAAAGGTAACTGAGGGAAGCGTAATGGAAGTACTTCCGGGATTAGGGGGTAGATAAATGCCTGCGCCTGTGACAATGCGGAGCCCCCCCTCTCCTGTAAGGGGATTAATGGGAACAGTTTGAGACGCCCTTTCCCAAAAGCCGTTTCGACCGATATCGCCCAAGTCGTCCAAGGTCTCAACTCGGGTTAACCGTTGGCGGGGACCGATATCTGGCTCATCCCATCGCGTGTCGGCGCCATTTCTGCGGATGGGCTGGCGAGCTGTTTCGCCTACCCAGGCGTTCCCATTCCACCTTAATTCCGGTAGATTATTGCCGATTTGGACGCGATCGCCAATATATCGCTCCCTGCCTGCATCTTGATTTTCCTGCTGAGTAAATTCCGTCGCCTGAGGAAGCAGCCTATTGCCGTCAAAATTTAGGGTCAATTCCGAATAACCCGCCCCAACGGAGTTATCTGCAACGTCTTCATTCAACGCACCGCCTACTAATGGGTTGAAGGGATAAACCCACTCTTCATGGGGACGCAGCCCTTCATTATTGGGACTTGTGGTGTCCATACCCCTTACAAGCGGAGACGGTAAGGGTCCGGGGCTTCCGCTAGTCACTTCTCGAAAAGGAACGCGGCGAGTCCGTTTTCTGAAGTAGCGATCAAAAGCGTCAGGAGCATCCAAACCGTTGATATTGATGTCTTCTCTAACTTCTTGAGGTCCATTCGTTTGAGGGTTAAGGATTGAAGCGGCTTCATTCACCAATGCGGCGATTCTCAATTCGTAGGCCTGAGTGTTGTACGCCGTTTCGTCAGAGTCATTGTCAACAGATTTATTCGCTTGGCTCAGCGACTCAGTATCAATGGGGGCGACGCCTTGTCCATTGTAAAGATCGGTACGAACAGGATTGCGATTGCCAACTAGTCCCTCAATGGTGCCATAGTTGACATTTCCTCCCACAACAACTTTGGCGTTTTCGGGGTCATAAAAACAGGAGTTGGGACTGCTAACTTGGTAAAACTCTATAGGACCATCGGCATTAAATTCTGTGATAAACAAATTACTGTTGGTGAACAGTCGCCCATTGAGACGGAATGGTTTTCCGGAGGTGATATCCATATCATCTTGATAGACCACCGCATTGTTCTTGATGGGAATCCTGGCCTGGTCTTGCTGATATTCGAGAGCGGAGAAGCCCAGGTTCACCTTGCTGTTGACTTCATAATTGCCAATATCATTGACCGCAGAGCTAAACGCCCCATTGGCGGGAATAAGGCTGGCATCGGACAGATCTTTAATAGGAACGGTGGCGACATAAACAAAGAAGCTGCGCTTTATCTGGTCACCAGAGAAAAACCAGCCTTTATTCCCCACCAAACTGGCCGACGTCCCGGAGGCAGCTGCACAAACACCACCAGTAGCGCCTTCATCTAAAGGCAGCGCTCGAGATTCAAGGGGGTTTCTGGAGCGATTAAAGGCCCCGCCTGCATCAACCGGGGGATTGCGAAAAAGGACTGAATATAGGGTAAAGCTATCGAATTTGCCGTTATTATCGGTGTCAACGGGGAAACGCCAGGCAGTAGTGATGATCTCTTCGTCATCAAGCACTGGGGGAGGCGTACTCGCTCGAGTTAGAATACTGCCGTCGCCGTCGATATCAAAAGCCACCTGCAGGGGAACTTCATCTCCCAATCTAAACCTGGGCTGATTGAAAATATCACTGATAACCGGCTCCCCCGGGGTGCCTTTGGGAATTTGGGGGTCTTCAAATAGCGCAATGATTTTTTCGCGGGCTCGATCTAGGGACGGTAGCGATGCATTGAGAACCTCCTGATTGACCCGATAGTTACTGGCGCTTTGAGCCCGATCAAACGACCGCACCAAGATAGCACCGGTCAGCAATGTCACCACCAGCGTCACCATGACCACTGTGGGCAACACAAACCCTGCTTTGGCAAGACGCTCAGGTCGTTGAATGATAAACACAACCCGCAATAACCGAGTCATGCTCCTTTTTGCAAAAGTATGCACACATTTCAAGGCCTGGTAGATGAGGCGTTGCTTAGCCTTCTCTGGCTTTTTGGTAGACATTGCCGCCTTCCTGTTAAAGATCACTATCTCAAAGTCCCAAATGAATTATTTCAGATAGACCTCACCGGTCAATGCGTGTTCTCCCAGGAGGAATTAAGGAACCGTATAAACCGTCAGAAATCGCTTGAATACTTACAAACCTCGTGCAGACATCTCAGAATGGCTTTAAATTGGGCCTCCCCAACGAAAGCAAAATGCATGATGATGCTTCGGATTACCCACACAGATAAAAAGTAGTTCCATCAATAAGGCGTTGAACCCAGTGCAAATTCCCTTAATAGGGATTTTCTATCGATCCAGTCCTTCATCCTTATTTCTGCTTAGCTCACCAACTCAGCTATAAGTAATTTTTCTGTTCTCTTTACACCCTTCCCGCTAGTATAATCCAGGATCAGGATAATCAGTAGCATCATCTACAAAAATTGCTTCTTTCGCCACCCCTAAGAAAGCCCTCAGAAACCTATTAACAGGGGATTTGACATAGAAAATCCCGCACTCAAAGCTTGAACATTCTTTAATCGCCAATGATTGGGATAGATGGATTAACATCAGGGATACCACCTAGATTAAATCAAAAATCTTGAGTAAAATTACTCCTGGCAAAGCGTTGAGCATACGGAACCCATGAAGCAGCTCTTGTTAGCTTCGGTAGTTTTCTGTGAGAGATGCAGGGTCTTGATTAAGGAGTTTAGTAAGGTTACGCCAACATCAACAATGGTTGCTTCAAATGGCTCAAAACCTTATAGAAATATTGGGTTTATGAAAATTGTGTAAACGCAGATAGGGATTGAAGCGATTTCCCTAACAGGCTACACCAATATTTTTTGTACACCTAACCGGACTAGGGGAGGACAACAATAAAATCCCAGGTTGCGTAGGGAAAAGGGGAAGGGAGGAAAGGGCGTAGCTTATCTAGCGTAAATCCCCACCCGCGTGTGGGGTAAAAAATCAACCTTTAGAGCATAGCAATTCCCACTTGTGTTGAATACATCTCAGCTAGGGCAGGGTACAGAGTGCAGGATGCAGAGTGTAATCAAAACAAAAGGGAAACACTATAAATCCCTCTCCAAAATTGAAGAGGGACCTTGAAGCGAAGTCTCTTAGCCGTCCTATTGGTTTATTAAAATCTAACACCGTTAAAAATCAAGATCTTTAGCCCAAGCAAAGGAAGCCTCAACGGCAGCTAGATAATTTTCTGGAGAACTCCTTAACGCAGTCTAAGCACCAATAATTGAAATGCCCTTAATACTTTCTCAGGTCAATCCCGGCTTCCTTAGCCATGGCGTCGATTCCCTTGTGCTCAAGGGTTTTAATCGCCTTCGTAGACAGACGCAGCCTTACCCATCGCTTTCCTTGGGGCCACCACACCCGCTTAGACTGCAGATTGACTTCCTGCAATTTCTTGGTGCGACGGTGGGAGTGGGAAAGGGCATAGGCGTTGTTGGCCTTTTTGCCAGTCAGGTCACATCTACGAGCCATTGGAGTCTCCAGGTTGTTTAATAAGCACAGTTTCTGATTATAGCAATTTTGGACATTGGTTATTGGTCATTGGTTATTGGCTATTGGTTATCGGTCAGAGGATTTTAGATTTTGGATTTTGGATTTTGGAGTAGATGATTCCCTGTCCCCCTTCCCCCAAACGCAATAAATTGCGTTACTACATACCTCACCATCTCCATCTCCCCTATCTCCTCCCTCATCCCTTCCCCCATATCCCAGAGACGTGACATGTCACGTCTCTACGCCTTTTTTCCTCCCCATCTCCCCTATC
>JASJDH010000519.1 GCA_030065175.1 Leptolyngbyaceae cyanobacterium MO_188.B28
GTCAGGAGGGTGGGGGCGTCTATCATAGTCATGAGGAGACCTCAAGCTTTGGTGTGTTACCAGATAATCTTGACGTCTCCTCGCCTTTTTTCACAATTTTCTAACTCACATAATCCGTGTGGTAGAAAATTAGTCAAGGACTAGATTCGGTTTTTTGCGTACGGCTTGAGCTTGAAGGCTAGCTCGACTGCAGTAGAAAATTAGTCAAGGACTAGATTCGGTTTTTTGCTGCGGTTTGTCTCTGAGCTGACTGCCCGTTTGAAGGGGATAGGTATAGTGGTGGAGTTCCGATTCAAGCAACTTGAGGCGCCGAATAATATGACAGTTTCTTTGGACGTTGCTGAATCGCAGTTTGGTAAATTGCTCATCGGACTTAAGTCGAAAAAAACTCAGGTTGAATGGAGCTTAATCTAAGCGTAGAGGTAACCCAGACTCTGCCCTGTAACGTCTATATTTATTTTCCCCATTTATTTTCCCCTGGAAAGATTGTTTTGTCTGGACGATGCGCCGTGCTTCTCTCCTGTTCAAATGAGTTTGTTAATCGGTCGTTAGACGCTTTGGGCGAAAGTTGATGCAAAGCTTGACGGTTTCTTGAGGCGATAGAGGCTTGTCAAGCTTGCGCAATTATCTGACACTGGTGGTTTATAGCTGCAATTCATCAGGTCTTGATCACGCATGGAAATCCCCCTCCTCGATCCTCGCATCGCAATGGTGGCGACTCCTGTCCTTGTCAGTTGGATCTGTGTCTTGATCGTGCTTGAGATAATAGATAGAGAGATGATGTAATCCGCTATTCTCTCAAACTGTCAAAGCAATTCAGTCAACGTGGATCTCTCGTCTAAACCATGACTTCTAAGGTTCGCAAAATAATTCGGTTCATAGCGATTGTGCTGTTGATTGCGATCGCTGTGTGGGGCGTTAATAACTTTGGTCTGGAGCGCATTCGAGCAAATATAGATCAATTAGGCATTTGGGCTCCGCTAGGCGTGTTTGCCCTACGGTTTACCAGCGTTGTGATTCCAGCCCTGCCCGGAACAGCCTATTCCGCTTTAGCAGGTGGACTCTTTGGCTTTACTAAAGGCGTGATAATCATTTCCTTGGCTGACCTTGCCTCCTGTAGTCTGAGTTTCTTTCTATCGCGGCAATATGGCCGGAGACTTGTGCAAAAACTGGTCGGCGAACGCTTCATGAATCGTGTAGACAGTCTGAGTCAGCAGCATCTGGACCGAAACTTTTTCCTGATGACGGCTTTCCTCATGACCGGCTTTTTTGACTTCGTCTGTTACGGAGTCGGATTGACTAAAACCTTATGGATCCGATTCCTCCCGGCTCTAATCCTAAGTATTCTGATTTCCAACCCTCCCGTCGTGGCGTTGGGAGCCGGAGTGCTAGAGGGGGGCAAGCTATTGTTGGGGTTTGCGCTGCTAGGGGCGTTTGGCCTAGCCGCTGTTACGGGGTTTGTCCAAAAGCGGAGACGTGAGTTAAAGCCTGAGACAGTTGTATCGTCAATTAAAAATACAACAGATTCTTGAGGGGAGCCCCCACTTTTAGCCGCCTATGCTAGGTTCGTAGTAAGGCTAGAGAAAAAAATCGTGTTTCAGATTCTACAACTCATCTACGTTATTGCCCATGGCTTGATTCAACGCCTCCAACCCATCCTAGTTCCTCTGTGTTTTATCTTTGCGTGGGCTGGACTATTTTTGAGCGCCTGGCATATGTGGACAGTCGCGCGTGAAAGCTTCGCCAATGCTCAGCAGATGCATAAGATCCCGTGTTCCGACTGCAAATTTTTCACCAGCAACTATCACTTGAAATGCCCAGTACATCCGATGACGGCGCTCTCTGAGGAAGCTATCGGATGTCCTGACTTTGAAAAAAACGGCATTTACGGTTAAAGATCTGCCAATCAATACGACCCATCCACTGCTCTACTCATTCACCGTCGTTTACGGGGACTTCATTTTGATGAACTTCCTTAGGTTCTAGGGATGGAGTGATAAATCCGGCCACCCTAATCTAAACCATTTCCAACTTAAAATCTGGTGTGTTCGACCTTGAGCCCACTCTTTGAGAAGTCGCTTAAGCGTCTACATCCCCCGGCTCCTTCTCCCCGAGGGAGAAGGGGAGCCAGATTCAAAGTCCTTCTCTACCAGGGAAAGGACTTTAGGGAGAGGGCCAAAACTAAGGATCCAATATAGATATGGTTTATCTAACGGCCCGCCGAACCCGCCAACTGTTTTGCTAGGCGGCGTTGTAGCTCAGCGGTCAGATCATCTTTACTGCGGTGAGCTTCCCATAGACCTGAGTTGGATTTACTAATGCGCCACTGTCCTTGCATAGAATCGCCGTCTTCGGAAACCGTCCCAGTGTAGATAATAGGGGGTTGCGAATTGGTGAGATAGCGTTTGGTGAATCCGATACTCCGACCTATCACTTCTCCACTGACAATTTGCGCTTCTCCCAAATCGCCATCGTCTAAAATGCGTCCGCTCAAGACATTCCCTCCATGCACCAATGTTGCTTCGAATCTTGTGGGAGAACCTGCTTGCCAAAATGTGCCTAACCAGTTGCCGCTAAGATCTGCCATGGTTGTAAGAAGGGTAGGGGGAATGGAATGGAATCGGGGAGGATCGAGATATCAATGGGGTTTATTGTTAGATTAGGGGGCAAGGATGATGCAATTATTCTGTCACACCTGAATAATTACCTAACCCTATTCCCTATTACGGCTCTTTACCCTCTATTTCCCCAATTTTTATCTAGGCTTTTTGGGGGTTTATCAGTATGGAGGATTAGGATGGGCGTTGGATTTGGGCTGGAAAGATTTACAGGAGAGAGACTCCTGAAGTCGGAAGATAGGACCTGTTTAGGGGGTGAGTCCTGACTCTGGACTGCTTCCCTGAAGAAAATTTTCTACTTTGAATTGATAGTCTTAGGATGATACGGGCTATCGATAATGTTCATTTGGATAGAAAATCGGTTGCTGCTATGGCGGTGTTTTTAATCTTTGCGTTGGCGATCGCGTTTTTGGCGATTTTATTTGCGTTACAAAACAATTCTGCAGTTACTATTACGTTATTTGTCTGGCAATATCAAGAGTCTCTAGCTATTGTACTACTGATGACTTTGGCAATAGGGGCGATCATCGGCTTGCTGGCGGCGACCCCGACAATGCTGCGGCGAGGTTGGCGCATCTCCCGTGATCGACGCAGGGCAGAGGGGTTGGAGGAGGAAATTCAGGCTAAAACCCAATTGGCGGCTAAACAGGCTGAAAAAACTGAAGCAGTGCGGCTCCGTTACCAGAACCTGCTACAGACCCTCGACTTGACTGACCCTGTGACCGACTTACTTCATCGGCAATCCTTAAACCAGGTGGTGGCTGCGACATTACGTCAGATGGCCGAAAATTCTGAGGAGCCTCACTACGATTCCCTCTGCGTCTTCCTCATGGCGGCTGAACGGGCTCAACCTGAAGATACTCTTGACAATACAGATCAGGATGAACTTCTCTGGCGCGCAATCGCTCAAACGTTACAAAAACAGACCCAGTACGATAGCTGGTTGTACAGTGACGGCTACGGTCGATTCGCCTGCACGGTCCTAGGATTGCAGAGAGAGGCGGCCGTAAAATACGGAGAATCCCTGCAGGCGTCTCTGACCCAACAGGCGGTTCATCTGAAGGATGGGGCGGGTGTTGAGGTATACGTTAGCTTTGGCGGCTCTATCGTTGATCGGGCGAATTCCGTTGACGCCCAAACGCTGATCGAACAGGCTGAAAAAGCGCTGATCCAGTCCCAACAGCGGGGTCGCAATCGTTTCCGGTTAGACTCCGTCAATCCTTGAGAATGCTTTAGCTGGCTGGGGAGGCGGCGAACTGTTGAGATATCCACTCTTCGCTATATTCCTGGTAGCTGCCGTCGGGCATGATAGTACATTGCAAATTTGCCCCTTCTAAGTCAACGTTATGCAGATTTGCGTCCCGCAGGTCTGCCCCCCGCAGGTCTGCTCCCCGAAGGCTGACATTTTCCAGGTTCGCCCCCCGCAAATTAGCGCCGCAGACAATCGCGCTGGTGAGGCTAGCGTGATTCAATCGAGTTTGACTCAGGTCTGCTCCAGTTAAATTTGCGGTGCTGAGGAGGGCGTTTTGAAGATTGGCCCGATGTAAGTTAGCGCGGATTAGATCCGCGCCAATCAAGTTGATCTGCGCCAGAGTCGCCTGTTGAAGCTTTGCTTGGACTAAATTCGCCCCGGGCAAAAACGCCCCTCGCAGATCCGCCCCTCGTAGATTAGCCGCCATCAGGGAAACAAAGGGTAAACTGGAGCCCGCTAGTTTAGCTTGGGGAAGAACCAAATGGAGAAACTCTAGCTGGCCTGCCCGATAGCATTCAAGTAATTGAGAAACCTTCATGCCTAACGTATCCTCTTTTATGCGTCTTGGACTCACTCTTCAGCCGAGCGCGAGACTCTGCAGAACCGCCAGTTCTCCCTATCGAATCTAAGCTGAGACTTGATTGAGGCAAAGCATCCTGCTCAGAAATACTGAAGGGGCAACCCGACTGCATTGCTCACATAACTCGTATAGGAAGTTTTACTGAAGTTCTCCGCAATTTCTGGAATTATAAAGGTTTCTTTGAGAAACACTTACCCCATTTCTACCTTCGATTTTTTTATGGTTGACCTGGAACAATTCCAATTGCAAATTTCCCCTAAGGTCATTCCATCTCGATAACTTCCCATCTAAATGCTTCCACTGGATTGTGGATTTTAGATTTTGGAGTCTAAACCACCCATCCACCCATCCACCTATCCACCCAATGTCCCCTCTTCCCTTCTCCCTCCTTCTCCGACGCTGCCGATTCATTGACCACGCCTCCTCTGAGGATCTGGTGGATATTGCTATCCAAGGCGGCCAGATTACTGAGATCGCCCCCCAACTTCCGCAATCCGCTGATCAAGAAATTGACGTCAGAGGTCAGCTGGTCAGTCCTCCCTTTGTCGAGTCTCATATTCATTTAGATTCCGCCCTGACTGCGGGGCAACCTCGCTGGAACCAAAGCGGCTCTTTATTTGAGGGCATTGAAATTTGGCGGGACCGCAAGCAAACGTTGACGCTAGAAGATGTAAAAGAGCGGGCGATCGCAACCCTCAAACTGCAGGCGAGCCAAGGTGTCCTCTTTGTCCGTACTCATGCGGATGTCAGTGAATCTACCCTGACAGCGCTACAAGCTTTGCTAGAGGTGCGGCAGGTGGTAAAGGACTGGATGACGCTGCAGGTGGTGGCCTTTCCCCAGGACGGGATTTACAGCAATCCGAAGAATGACGTGCTTTTGGAGGAGGCGTTGGCGCGAGGGGCGGATGCGGTGGGCGGCATTCCCCACTATGAACTCACCCGTGAGGACGGGGTGTGCTCGGTGCAGCGGATCTTTGAATTAGCCGCCAAATATGATCGGTTGATTGATGTTCACTGTGACGAAATTGATGACGACCAATCCCGGTTTTTGGAGGTGATGGCCGCCTGCGCCCTCCGTAGTGATCTGGGGCCCCGGGTGACCGCCAGTCATACCACTGCTTTTGGTTCTTACAATAATGCCTATGCTTTGAAACTGATGAACTTTTTGCAGCGCACTCAGATGAATTTCATCGCGAATCCCCTGATTAACATTACTCTCCAAGGCCGTACCGACACCTATCCCAAGCGGCGGGGAATAACACGGGTAAAGGAGCTTTGGCGCAATGGCCTGAATGTCAGTCTGGGGACTGACTGCATCCAGGACCCCTGGTACAGCTTGGGGACGGGCAATATGCTAGAGGCGGCGGCGATGGCGGTGCATGTGTGTCAGATGACGGGGGTGGATGAGATTAATGCCTGCTACGACATGGTGACGACCCATGGGGCGAAAACGTTGAAACTGCTGGATGGCTATGGGGTGGAGGTGGGGAAACCGGCGAATTTGATTGTGCTGGATGCGCGCGATCGCTACGACGCCATCCGCCGTCGCGCCACAGTGCGATATGTGATTTCTCAAGGCAAGCTCCTGGCTCAAACGGAGCCGCCAGCAACGCAGTGGCATGGCGATGAGATGTGAGAGGATAATTCCGCTATCACTGCGTTTCGATCCTTTACACCGATGATAAAGAGTCTGTGAAACGCTCTTCATAAGACTCGTCCACAGGAGTACTATGCAAAGGTATCTGGTTGGATAATCGATATCGGGTGTTTATAAGGAGGCTAAATTGCCATATCATCTATGCTTGCTGGATATCGCGTGACAATGTTTTGTACACCCTTCTTTTCCCCTAATTTAGTGGGGTGATGCAGACAATTTTTAGACCTTTATCACGTTGAGAGAAGCCTATTCAATTCAGGATTTGGCTAGGTTCTCTAGTGATCACTGTTATCCCAACTAGATGTAGAGAAAGCGGTTAAAAAAGGGGTTAAGCATCTTCTGATATTATCTGTTCAAGTTTTTAAGATGAAAAGAGTGAGATATGGACGAAATTATCGAGAAACTTTATAAGACACGTCAAGTTATAGGTAAGAGCGGAGAAGTTCATAAGCTACGTTCCGAGATCGATCGGAATGAAGGTAAATTTATTTATGAAATTATTTGTAATGATTCTAAAATTTTAAATACCCTTGAAGTTGGATGTGCTTATGGGCTCTCATCCCTACATATCTGTTCAGCCTTGAAAGGACGACCTGGAGCATCACACACTATAATCGATCCATTCCAAGATAAGCATTGGGATGGCGTTGGAATAAAGAATTTAGAAGAAGCAGGATTTAACTTCTTTCATTTTATGGAAGTTAAGTCGGAAATTGCATTGCCGTCATTATTGGCAGAGAAGGAAGGACAGATAGATTTCATTTTTGTTGATGGTTTTCATACATTTGATCATACGTTGATAGATTGTTTTTATGCGACTCGTCTCTTGAGAGTGGGAGGGTATCTCGTTATTGATGATTTAACCTTTCCATCGATAGAACGTGTGGTTGATTTTTTGAAAAACTACCCATGCTATGAGGAGCATAGTTCAGTAACTTTTGATAAGGCAAA
>JASJDH010000520.1 GCA_030065175.1 Leptolyngbyaceae cyanobacterium MO_188.B28
AGCAAACGGTCAAAATTCAGGCTGCCTTCACTCATAGCGCAGGTATCTGCTCAACAAAGGGTATCCTCAGGGGCCGGATGCCGAATTGTCAAGATTTTGAATTTATAATTGCTGCTCACCAAGTATCTACTGTTTGATTCTTGGCAACATCTGATTGACTTCATGCTGGATGATTCGACACCCGTAATCAAGGGTAATACATCTTAATTACTGGAATTTATAATTGCTGCGGTCCAGTATTCGTAGTTGACAAATAGGCCCTGATATCAGTCCTGACAAACTGTCATCTTGGATACAAAATTTTAGACTAGAAATCGGGCTTGACCAAGAAGCATGTCTATGGATAAGCGGACTGTTATCGACGCAATTTCGTCAAGCCTTAATTCTGGACCGGCTCTCTAGATGCTGAGATTCAAGCCACCCTTGCAGATGTGGAAACCCGAAAGTTTATGGTCTTCCACCCAGCGTGGGGGTATTTTGCCCATGATTACAACCTGGAAATGATTCCCATTGAGGTGGGCGGGACTGAGCCCAGCGCGACTGAGTTGGCGGCTCTGATCAAAACAGCGAGGGCGGATAATATCAAAGTAATTTTCGCACAACCCTCATTCAGTACTGAAGACGCGGAGACCATTGCTCAGGAAATTGATGGGAAAGTGTTGCTCATCGATCCCCTAGCGACTAACTGGCTAGAGAACCTACGCACGGTTGCCGATACATTTGCTAGGACGCTGAGTCAAGGGGATGGAGCCGTTCGAGAGTTAGTTGCGTTTGAGTGATGAGATGGCGGATACGCATCCCACTGATACCCTACCAGAAGTGATTTCAATTCAGCGCCTGTGGGCTGGGTATGACCATGAGCCGGTGTTGGAGGATATTAATCTTTCCGTAAAAGCACTGGATTTCATTGGCCTGATTGGGCCAAACGGCAGCGGTAAGACTACCTTCTTTAAGGTGTTGCTGGGGCTCCTGCCCGCCTCCCAGGGAGAGGTGCGGATCATGGGCAAAAGCGTGATTCAGGGAAGGCGGTTTATCGGCTATGTGCCTCAGCATATGGAGTGCGATCGCGATTTTCCCATCAGCGTGTGGGATGTGGTGCAACTGGGACGCTTAGGCAGGCGGCGGCTCCTGCAGCGCTACACTGCTCGGGATAGCGAGTACGTCGCCAAGGCGCTCCACCGCGTAGAGATGTTTTCGCTCAGAGATCGCCCCATTGGCCAGCTCTCAGGGGGGCAACGGAAACGGGTCTACATTGCCCGCGCCCTGGCGACAGACCCTAAAATTCTGCTGTTGGATGAACCGTTGGCCGGGGTTGACCCCCACGCTGAAACCCACATCTACGAGCTATTGAAGCAGTTAAACGAGCAGGTCACCATTCTGATGATTTCCCACGATATTGGGGCGATTGCGTCTTGCGTCAAAACGGTCGGTTGTCTAAATCGACGCCTGTACTACCACGGTGAAAAACAGCTGACGCCCGAAATGATTGAAATGGTCTACCAGTGCCCAGTCGATTTGATCGCCCACGGCGTTCCCCATCGAGTCTTTTCATTGCACAATCTGAGTCAGGAGATCAAGCAATGATTGAAGCGTTGCAATTTGACTTTATGCGCAACGCCCTGATGGCGGGCGTGCTGGTCAGCATCGCCTGCGGCGTCATTGGATCCTTTGTGGTGATCAATCGCATTGTCTTTATTAGTGGAGGCATCGCCCACGCCGCCTATGGAGGGATTGGGCTGGGTTACTTTTTCGGCTTTAATCCAGTTTTGGGCGCCATTCTCTTCAGTGTTGCATCCGCCCTAGCCATGGGGATTGTGCAACGCAAGACACAACAACGCACAGATACCATTATCGGGGTGATCTGGGCGATTGGCATGGCCATCGGCATTATCCTGGTAGACCTGACCGAGGGATACAAAACCGATTTGATGAGTTACCTTTTCGGCAGTATTTTAGCGGTTCCCTTCTCCGATCTGCTGATTATGCTGGCGCTCGATAGTGTCATCGTTATTCTAACGGTTCTGTTCTATAAGGAACTGCTGGCCATTTCCTTTGACGAAACCTTCGCCAAAGTGATGAATGTGCCGGTAGACGCCATTTACCTGACGCTCATGAGCCTGATCGCCCTAACGGTGGTGATGATGATGCGAGTGGTGGGGCTGATTATGGTTATTGCTCTCCTAACCATGCCTGCAGCGATTAGCAGCCTGTTTGTAAAGGATATGAAGAAAATGATGGGGCTGGCGAGTCTGCTCGGAATGGTCTTTACCACCAGCGGCTTGTGGCTCTCCTATTGGCTGAACCTGACCTCAGGCGCGACAATTATTTTAGTGGCGGGGGCGACCTATTTGCTAAGTCTGACGTTGCAGCCACTGATGCGATTAACTCATTCAACGGCTGGGATAAAACGCAAAGCTCCCCAATCAGCCTTGAAGCGAACGAAACATTAGCCGCGATCTCGCTCAGAGCATCAACCACTGAGAGGCCGCCACATTCAGAATGACGCCGACCACAAACAGGATTGACACCAGAGTAATCTGATACCATTCAATCGGGTTTACTCTTAGATCAAGCGCAACGTGGAGGAAATTCATGACGGTGTAAAAAACGGTGACGCCAAAGTGGATTAAGCGATACAAAGGAGAGGCATTCAACGCCGTCATCACAATCATCACCATCGGCACAATGAAAAACCCCAACATCGCCCACAGATGGGAGATGGGCGTTTTCCCTTTATAGTGCGCCATTGCAACATTTTCGCCATATAGCGTTGGCATCAACGCCAACTGAGTATGGAAAACAGTCCCAAACAGAAATACTGTCCAAAGAGCGATTATTTGTTCTTGAAGCGTTAAGGTAATACCCATTTTTAACCTCCACTGAACCGTTCACCGAAATGGCTAGCGATCCAAGTCGTCCTAACCTCAGAAATTTCCAAGGCTAGTTTTAGAATTTGTAAACTACTAATTCGCTGAAACAAATCAGCCTGACTGTGAATCTCTTAAGACTGCCCGATTAAGAACCCGAAGGGTTTCTAACAATAAGCCGACGATACCCACTAATAAGACCATAGCAGCTGCAAACGGACTTAAATTCCATACAAGGTATGCTAAACCGAAGACAAGCGGAATCGCGATTAGCAGGCCCATAAATGGGACCAAGAATTTTAACTCTTGCATACTTCAACACCTCCTTGAGATAACTTAAAATTTCTCTCTAAATTTAGGTTGGAGGTAGGAAAGGAAATACTGATATTTTTTCTAAACTTAGGCTCTATCTTGACTTTAGGAAAAAAACTTGAGGAACTTATGAAGATACCTGTCAGCAGCGTTGGCAGGAGTTGCTGGCTTACGCTAACGCTACTCCAGCCTACGGAGGAGCGATCGCTGACATCGTAGATTAGCAATCTAGAGGTTCAGATTGTTAATGATAGGGATGTGTTTACTGAATCATGCTGGATCACCTGACTGGATTCCGTCTAGCAAGCAGGCAAGCACAGATTCCAACTGGGTTGAAGCGTTGCTCGGCTTCCTGTTGAATTGCATCAGCACGCCCATTTCCCGGCAGCGCAGAGAGCGATTTTTCTGCTTTCTCCAGTTTTGTCGGATTGCGCCCATGCAGCAGCACCTTGTGCCCTTTCGAGACCAGCATCTTGGCCGTTTCCAACCCGATGCCATCGGTAGATCCCGTAATCAGAATAGTTTTTGGCATGGTTTTAGCTTCCTCAGTTAGCAAAGTCCGGCAGTATACTGTCAGCCAGACGTTTCAGTGTTGTCTCAATATCTGCCTGGTTAAATCGCAGGTTTAGCGCCACATGGTTCATGCCGATTTGTTCCAGCGATTTCAGATAGACCCGCAGAGGGTTCACCCCCAACCGGAATCCCAGATGGATAGGTTGCGGTTGGGTATCGGGGGCTTCGGTCAGATCCACATAGAGCGGCTGCATCATCGGCTTGGCAGAATCGCCTACAGCTGCAACCCGGGCTCGCCAATCGCGAATGATACGCGCTTGAACAACAGTATTGCGTGGATAGGTCATCCAGCCGTCACCGTTTCGCGCGATCCACTCGGGGGCTTGCTGACTGCCTCCCGTAATCAGCAGCGGCAGTTTCCCAGATGTCGGTTTGGGCAGCATGTCTATCCCCCCATTGGGGCTGCCAAACGCATTTTCAAACGTGGGTGAATCCTCCCCCATCTGTCTGATGTAATCAAAACTCTCCCGAAATGCAACCCCGCGATCTTGAAAGGGAAAGTTAAGCGCTGGATACTCCTCCGGCCGGTCACCCGAAGCCACCCCCAGAATCAACCGCCCCCCTGAAAGCACATCAGCGGTCGCTGCGGTCTTGGCCACATGCGCTGGATGGCGCAGCGGCAGAATGATACTGGCGACACCGAGGGCGATTCGCTCAGTTTGGCCCGCCAAAAGTCCCAGATAAACGAAGGGATCGTAGGTCTGACCCGCATCCCCAAATGAGGGCGCGTTGAACGGCACATCCCGCAACCAGACGGCAGAAAACCCGAGTTCTTCGGCCAGCTGCACCCGTTCAATGTGGCGTTCCATCGTGGGCTCCGGACCCCTGGGATAGGACTCGATCGGCGTCACCAGGCCGAGGCTTAACCGGTTCGGTCGAAACACGGAGTTATATCCCCGATTAATGGGCTGAAACCCTGTATTGTCTACTTCTACATGCTTGAGCATAGTGAATTCCGTGTTCATTACTTGATCTCCTGAACATCAATTACCATCTCTTGCCAACTGCGTTGGTTGTTCATATCGAACTGGGCGCCGTTATCATCAGCCCATTTAAAACGCTTCAATGCAGGGGTTTGACTCGTTGCCTGATAGAGCCAATAGGCCTCTTCCTGCAGCGCTTCCTCAATGGGTTTGTCAATCGAGGCGTAGACGGTCTGTTTGCAGGCATTGATCGATTCAGCTGGCCAGAGCGCGATGCGGTTGGCCAACGCTTCGACATATGGGCCAATCTCTTCCGGGTCGAGCGCCTTGTTGATGGAGCCATAGGCCTCGGCCTGGTCCGCGTCATAGTCTCTGGCGCCCAGGATAATTTCTAGCGCCCGCCCCAGACCGACCTGACGAGCCATACGCGATGCGCCGCCGCCACAGGGGAGGATACCCATTGCGACTTCCATCTGCATGAATTTCGCCTTGCCACGGGCGGCAAAGCGCATATCGCAGGCAAGCGCAAATTCGTGGCCGCCGCCGCGGGCAAAGCCTTCAATCTTAGCAATGGTGGCCTGGGGCAGCTTACTGATGCGTTCCAGTACAACCTGCAAATCGAGGAGTTTGACCTCGTCACGGGAGAGCGCGATCGCGGACATGTTCTTGAGAAAATTCGTGTCGGCATGGGCCACGAAAATTTCGGGATTTGCAGATTGAAACACAACGACCTTGATGTCGCGATCCGTTTCGAGCTTTTGGGCCAACATGTTTAGGTCGGCGAGCATCGGCAGGCCCTGGATATTGACGGGTGGATAGTCGAATGTAACCCAAGCAACTGCGTTCTCAACCTTAACGTTGAAAGTGTTGAAACCGTCATAGTTCATTTGGCGCCTCCTTAGTTCCTTTAATGATTGAGTGCGGCGCTTCATACAGCGGCGTTGCTGAACTGAGGGATGAATGGGCTTTTGCTGCGCCTCGATCGCCCTCACCCTAAATCCCTCTCCCTGAGGAGAGGGACTTTGATTCCGGCTCCCTTCTCCCTAGGGAGAAGGGTTGGGGATGAGGGGCGGTTCATCCCGGCATTCAGCAACGCCTACAGCACCTTAGACATCGCTCCTTGTGATTCGTTGGAGCGATACCAGTATGATAATTATTTGGTTAAATAAGATAAACTTGCTTGAAGCGAAATAATAATTCGGATATTTTTGATAAATGGATATTTTATCGCTCCGTTTATTTCTGAGGATTGCGGCGCTCAGCGGTGTCTCGACGGCGGCGCAGGATCTCTCCCTTTCACCTGCGAGCGCCAGCGCCCGTCTCGTTAAACTCGAAGAAACGGTTGGCGTTCGTCTGTTCAACAGAACGACCCGAGCAGTCTCCTTGACAACAGATGGCGAGGCATTTTTGCCCTATGCGCAACAGATTATAGAAACGCTAGAAACCGGGCTAAGCGCAGTCAAGGGGCAGGGGGCGCAAGCTGAGGGTTTACTGCGGATGACAATGCCTGGCTCCTTTGGACGGATGTATATCATTCCAGCCTTGGCCGAATTTCACGCCCGCCATCCGCTTGTCAGTCTTGATTTACGTCTATCAGATGAGGTCCTGGATGTTGTCGAAGGCGCTTATGACCTGATTATCCGCAATGCCCCTTTGGTCGATAGTAGTCTGATTGTGCGAAAGTTAGCCTCTGATCGGCGTCTTCTTGTTGCCTCTCCCGCCTATCTCGAACTGCATGGCGCTCCTTCAACGCCTGACGATCTCTCAGAGCATCAATGCGTAAGCCTTGTCGAAGCGACTAAGTGGAAGTTTGAAAACGGACAAACTGTTAGCGTTCCGCGGTCGTTCGCGGTCAACGATGGTGAGGCGTTGCGCAAAATGCTCGAGCAGGGGATGGGAATTGGCGTCAAGTCAGTCTGGAATGCCAGCGAAAGTTTGAAATCCGGGCTTCTCGTCGAGGTAATGCCAGAATTTCCGCTGGTCACAGAAACCTCTATATGGCTTCTCTATCTGAGTCGCCGGATCATGGCGCCGAAAGTTCATGCCATGATTGATTTTTTACTCGAACGGTTCCAACCTGTTCCGCCATGGGAGCGCTAGAAAGAAGCGAACAATATCGCGGTCATATTGACAACCCACACAAATGGACCTATAGCCCACCACAAACGCCTGAAACTCAGGCGATCGTAGGTGTATTAAATAGATAAAATACTAGGGCGTGTTTTAAAACCTTCTGAAATCGATAGATATGCTGAGGTTAGTGCATTCTAACCTCAATCATGATTCTTCCTCCCTACAATCGAGGCGACCTACGGGATCTCCAATGGAAACGGCTTAAACCGAT
>JASJDH010000521.1 GCA_030065175.1 Leptolyngbyaceae cyanobacterium MO_188.B28
AAAGATTTAGTCTTTCTCCAACCTAAAGGCCATTTTTTGAACTTTCCGCACCTCAGAAGTTAAGAAACTTTTCGGTGCAGTATCAAAAGCGGCCAAGAATTCAAAGTGGACGCCATTTTGCACGGAAATAGGGAAGATGGGCTTGTTTAAGCTCCTAGAGAAAGATTGATTAGGGTTAACGCCTCTTTTTTTGACGCTATTTTATATGACTACTTAAACGATTGTGAGATGGCCAAGAGTATACTTTTGACTAACCGCTTCTAGCCCATTTGCCCCATGGAAAACAGTACTCCAGTTACAAAAATTCTATTTCTCGCCTCCAATCCAACCAGCGCCTGTTTGCGACTAGATGAGGAAATGCGAGAGATTGATGAAGGGTTAAAGCGATCGCGATATCGAGAACGGTTTGAGATATATCAAAGGTGGGCGGTTCGCACGCGAGACATTCGGCGAGCAATGCTGGAGATTATGCCTCAAATTGTCCATTTCTCTGGGCATGGGCAAGGGGGTGAGAATTCCAATGAGAAGGGTTTGATCTTTGAAGATGAAGCCGGGCAGCCTAGGCTGGTAGATGGTGATGCATTAGCTGGTCTTTTTGGCTTGTTTTCAGGGCGAATCGAGTTTGTGCTTCTAAACAGCTGTTATTCTAAAGCCCAAGCAACAGCCATTGCTAAGCAGGTTCCACATGTGATTGGCATGCAGAAAGCAGTTGGCGATCAAGCTGCAATTGGGTTCGCCATCGGCGTCTATGACGCTCTGGGAGCCGGACGTTCAGTTGAAGACGCCTTTTGCTTTGGGTGTAATGGAATCCAACTTATGGGTATTTCTGAGTATCTGCCCCCTACTTTAGTTAAAAGGAATGCCGCCGGAGAGGTTGAAATACACGAAGCCAAAGAATTTTGCTCCGCTCACCGAAGCACCCAATCTGAGCTTGAAAAGACGCCCTCCCTCGATGGGGAAGTTGCTGTCGCTCCTGATTTGACAAGCCAGTCCAAATCTATTGACAACGGCGATTTACCTTGCTTTTCTCAGAAAAGTCATAGTATCCAGCCGAGTCAAGTGCTTATCTATAGAGGCGACAATAGTGGACAGATTGGCCAGTCTTTAGGGAATCTGACTCAGCGCCAATCTATTGGTCAAGGGGCGGCGACGTCATCTTTGACAACTTCTCAAATTCTTGAAATTGTTGCTCAAGTTGAAATTTTATTAATGAATTCAGCGATGCTAAATCCTGCCAAACAGAAAGCTTTAGGCTTTTTGGAAGCAACAAAAGGCGAAGTTGAATCTGAACAGCCGGATAAGTCCTATGCGGCAAAAAATCTAAATAGAATAGTCCAGAAACTGAGAGAAACTAAGGATATTGGTAGTGATGGAAAGCCCTTGGAAGAGGACATCGTAACTCTTCTAGGCCGACTGGAGCCTTGGTTAGGCGGCGCTTTTCATTTGCTGGGATTGTAGAGAGGTCTCCGATGACGCAACCATCGAATAATTCAAAAAATCATCAAGGGAATTCAGACAAATCTGCTCCAGAAATCAATCAGAAACTCATCGTAGACCAGTCTAAAAATGAGGGTAATATTGGGCAGGCAGGTAATAATCTTACACAAACAATCAATAAACTCTTCCTATCGTTAATCACGATATCTCGGGAAGTCAAAATCACCATAAATCGAACCTCAGTTGTTACGGCCCATCGCCGTTGTCATCCTATCATTGTGTTCATTATCTTTTTGATGACCCCCGCTCCGATTATTCTCTTGAGGGCCATTCATTTTTTTGAAGGCTATGAGCTTGCCTTCTATGATTTTTTAATGAGCAATCGCCCTCCCTCTGAGAAAGATAAACGCTTTTTAATTGTTACTGTCGACGATCAAGATTTCAAAATCCAGCTAGAAGAACCGGACGAGACAATGAGAGGTTCTCTGTCAGATGAAACTCTCGCTGAGTTGTTAAAGAAAGCCAAATCAATGAATCCTATTGCGATAGGTTTAGATGTTTATCGAGATTATCCTTTATCTGAGGAAAACAACTCAGCCTTAGAGAAAATCTTGAGAGAAGGCAAAGAAGAAGGAACGCCGATTTTCACAGCATGTAAAACAGTCGCAAATCAAGATCAAAATGAATATGATGACAATCCAATTTTAGCTCCTTCTTTTTCTCTAGAAAATCAAATTGGTTTCGTTAATTTTGCTCATGAAAGAGATGAAGTGGTCCGTCGCGCCTTGTTAGCAATTTATCGCCAATCTGCCGAAGTGGAAACATCAACAAGTCCAAATTCTTTGGCGCAGCCAAAAACCTGTGACACGGAAAAATCTTTTGGCTTATTGGTGGCTGAGCATTACTTACAAAAAGAAGAGGGGATTAAAACTAATCTAAAGACATCTGAGAAGAAATGTAAGATATCCTTTAGCAATGCCTTTAGCAAGGATGTAGTTTTACCCAATATCTTGGCTAATACAGGTGGATATCAGGGTTATAATAACAAAGGTAGAGGGCTATTCGGCGGCTGCCAAATTCTATTAAATTACCCAGGTATTGATCTTCGAAAGCGCTATGATCAAGTGAGTCTCCGTTCTTTTCTTAGAATAGGAACGGAGGATGAGAATAATTTTCATATCGATGCCCCCCAAAACCGCATCATTTTGATTGGTGTTACTCGAGACAATATGGATGAATGGAGAATACCGTATAAGCCGAATAATAATATTGATAAAACGGATCAAATGGTTAAGGGTGTTTTCATTCAGGCTAATATTATCAGTCAAGTAATTGATGCTGCTCGAGGGGAGCGCGTCTTAATTCATATTCTTTTATCCCCTAAAGAAGATTATATTTTGATGTTTGTGCTCTCATTCATTGGTGCTGGAGTGGGATATTTTGCCCTGCGGTCTCCTTCGTTATTCTTGACTAACCTGGGAATTGCTTGTGCAATTTCCCTTTCCATCAGTTATTTCGCGTTTGAGAAAATTGGGCCTTTTGATAAAAATTATTGGCTTCCTCTCTTACCACACACCTTAGTTTACTTGACCACGAGTAGCTTGATATGTGTGCTAAATCTTCCTGCCAGCCCTAATGACAATCCTTCTCATTCAAAGACTAACCCTAGCTTGACCCAGACAATGAGAGAAGCTGAAGAAATGGGTCCAAAAGTGCCTAGCAAGGAAACAGAAGAATCTTCTAATGGTTAAGAGTACTTCCTACCTTAATTAACAAATCAGCAAAAATTATCCTTATGAAAATAAACTGGATTAAATCGCTTATATTAACTATCACTTTCCTATTTCTAATCTGCTTGATTTATTCCTTACCTCCCAAGTCTCATCATCCTTACACTCAGATATGGTCAATTCAACCTGCCCAAGCCAATTGGCTGCGTGACTTGATAGATAGACTTGGATTATCAGATGATGATGATATCCAATTAGGAGGGCTGCCGCCGGGTCGGCAGAAAGGTGGAGCAGGGCGAGGACCTATCTGCCATATTGAAGACGGAGAGGGATTGAAGTCTTTAGCGGCAATCATGCCTGCTTTTGAAATAACTCAAAATGATCAGCTTAAAGTAGGTAAAGCTGGTGAAACTGAAATGTTAAGCGAACTTCAAGTTGAGAACTTGCAAACTCCGGTAATGGAAGATGTGGGAGGAAAGACTGTCTCAAAACAACCTACATTTTGGTTTTATATTCCTTATGTAGTTGGAAATGGCTCTACTCGTAATAACATCGAAAATATTACTCAGACTAACGTTTCAACTACAAAATCCGGTAATAATATTCGAGTTGGAAAGTTGGTCTTGCTTGACAATAGCAGAAAGGTTCTCTCATCAGATCTATTCGCGATTAAGCTTTTGAGAAACCCTCAAATAGTTGGATTCCAACTCCCTTACGCTTTAGAAGTCAACAAGCCTTATAGCTGGCATTTTTCAGTTATTTGTGAACCTGAGAAACCATCTAAGAACCCTGTTGTTCGAGGGTGGGTGAAGCGTATTGAGTCACCCCCAGAGTTGGAAACTGCGCTTGAGAATGCACGACCATATCAAAAATACCTTGCCTATGCAGACAATGAAATCTGGTTTGAAATGCTCTCTGAGTTGACAAAAACTCGCAATGAGTTTCCAGATCTCTATCAATCTCAACAAGACTGGTATGACTTGCTAAGCACGTTCGTTAGCGTTTTAAATCCAGAAACTCTTGAATTGACGGTTACTGAACCAATTGATCACAAAGAAGCTCCTCGCCGTCAGAGCCAGTTACCCGCCAAAATATAAGTGCTCCAGTAACGAGGGTGCTCGAATTGAGGATTATTCAGCAGGGCAAGTTGGGCGCAGCGTAGGGCTTCAGCTATGCTGACATCGGATTGCCCCAGGTTTTCGTAGAAGTGCTCAGCAAAATCGACCGTAGGCGCATCATCCAGACTCCAAAGGGACGCAATTACACTGCGAGCTCCAGCTCGAAAGGCTGTTCCAGCAATGCCCAGGGTGGCGAGTTCATCCCCGGCGGCGGTTTCGCAGGCGCTGAGAACGAGCAATTCAATCGGTTCTGGCCGAATCCGCCCTCTCACCCGAAAAAGTAAGGCCAGATCAGCAGCAGCGATTTTGCCATCATTGTCCCCACCGGGTTCAGTTAGGAGAAAGGTTTCTTGGGGATTTGAGCTGAATTGTCCATGAGTTGCGAGATGGACTGCGGAAAATTGTTCTGCATTGATCAGGGTATTGAAATTTTGTTGGGTAAACCCTTGGTCGCTAATGGTCTTGGCGGAAATGCCTGAGGCTTCAATCGCCTTCAATTCATTGTTGACATTGGGTAGCGAGGCAAAATTCATCTGAATATCATCAGGCAATGAGGAAACCTCGGCCAGTCCTGCCGCCAAAATGTTGAGGCTTTTCCGCTCAAGCGGGGTTGGGTTATCTAGCTGTAACCCTAGAATTTCTGCAACGGCATACTTCTGAATCAAGTATTGCTCTCCATCATAGAGTGCGGCCATGGGAATTTTTTGCAAAGCCCCCGTCAGAGCAAAAACAAGCGTGTCGATTTTTTTGGGATCGACCGTGTTTATCTCTTTTGGATTGACCGTGTCGATATCTTCTGAATCTAGCCAAGTTAGGGCGGGGGCCACAATCCAGGAATAGAGTTTCTTAGCCTCTGCCTGAACGATATTGAATGTGTAGTCTTCTTCGAGATCTTTCTGAAAGGCTTCAAGGGTCCTGATTAACTCATTTTGAGAGACCCGACTACGATATTGATGCAGGTTTGGATCCCCCGGCAGCTTTAGGATTACTTCCAGGCGATCTGGCAAAATTATTGGATAAAGGATAGCCGTTTTTGGGGCTTTTTTATCTACAACCTTATCGGTTTGTTGAGGAGTGATAGCTTCACAGGGCTCCTGTAGAAAGTTGGTGAGTTCTGCTTGGTTGAGGAGGGAAATAATTTCGCGGGAACGATTTAGATTTTTCTGGTCAGGATCATCCGCTTGCAAGAGCAGGTCAATCAACTCTAAATAGATGGGTTCTTCAACATTACTCCGAAAGGAAAATCGATAGGGTAAGTTACTGGTGACAATGTCCCGGCGCAATTGGGTCAGGGTTTCCACTGCGGCTTCATAGTCCACAATGGCGTCTGCCCGTTTACCTTGAGCCTTGTGAATACGGCCTAGCTGCCAATGCCAACGGTAGATAATTTCAGCATCATTGATCGCCTGGGCAATTTCAGCGGTGGAGAACTTGACTGTTTCGAGCGCCTGTTTTGTAACCTCCTCAGCCTCTGGGAACTGCTTATTTTGTTCATAAAGCGCGCCCATTAAACCCAAGGCGTAGGACTTAGCCTGATAATCCCCTAATGCGATTGCCCGTTGATGGGCGCTGTTTAGAAGTGCGTCTACTTCTTGTTGCTTGGCTGGCGTCAAGGGTTTATGCTGACTTTTGGCCATTTCCATTAAGCTTTCAGCAAAGTTCATCTGGGCTTTAAGGGTGACAGGACTGGGAGATTGGTGATTGAATAAAGGTGTAATCTGTGACGATAACGTGTCTGCCTTGGCCCATTTTTGCAAGATCACTAAGAGTTTCAACTGATTCAGTTTCGCCTGCAGGGTGACAGGGCTCTCATCGGTTGCAGCCTGCCGATAGTAGTTCAATGCCTGTTCAGTCTGTAGCTTAAACTCTTGAGCCGCCTCTAAACGAGTCTGGGCAAGGGCTTTGTCAATTAGATCCAGTTTAGGCGCCTGCTCCAGTAGCGAAATGGCGCTTTCAGGCGTCAAATTTTTGGCCTTTAGATCGGCAAGGGCTTTAGTTTGAATAACATTCCCCAGGCTCAGGTTGGCGTTTGCGATCGCATCAACCAAAGACAATGCCTTTGCCTGCTTCAAACTACGCCGCAACATCACTTCAGCTTGCTCCAAGCTGCCCACAATTTGCAGTGTATCCCCTAGACTTCGCAAGGCATTAACTCTCGCGGCCTGCAATTGCAGGTCTAACTCACTCTGGGACTCTTCCTCGAGCGGCATTGGCTGTATCTGTTCACAACAGCTATCAGGTTGCAATTGCAGGTCTAACTCACTCTGGGGCTCTTCCTCCAACCCCTCTAGCAGTTGACCAGCTTGCGCTTGAGGCTGCGCCACTTTCTGCAAAATAATCACGGCTCTTTGATACAACCCCAATTTACGCAGGGCTTGCGCTTGATTGATCAAACTGTTCGCCCGTCGGTCTGGATAGCCCAACTGGTCATACAGTTCAGCCGTTTTTTCCCAGGTCGCCAGCGCTTGCTCGGTTCTCCCTACTGCTAGGGACAAATGCCCCTGGATATCTAGCACTTGGGCGAATGCAGACTGTCCATCTCTTGTACGGGTGATCTCAGAATCTAAAGGCAGTAAAGCGAGACTCTCAGTAATGGCCTGATTAGCTTCCGCCCATTTTCCCAGCCGTTGGTAAGTCAGCGACAAATTCCCCAAGTTGATTGCCTGTCTGATTGGGTTTGATTGGGCGGCATAAACTTGGGCGGCCTGTTGA
>JASJDH010000522.1 GCA_030065175.1 Leptolyngbyaceae cyanobacterium MO_188.B28
TTCTGAAGTGGCGATATTGCCGCCCGCAGTGAGGGAAATATCCCCCCCGGTCCCAGCATTGCCGCCATCAGAGAAGGTCCCCATAGTGAGGACCGCATCAACTGAAACATCACCCGCTGCACTTAGATCAACCGAACCGCCACTCCCTGTAGGCGAGATATTCAATGGGTGTATTGAGCTATCAATAATTCCCAGGTTCAAGTTCACGCCAGAGATAGCCAAATCCCGACCATTGGTTGCTAGATTATCCTGCAAATCCATCATCACCACATCGCCCACACCGTCCCCATTGGCGTCTGCAACGAAGGTAATCCGGCCTGCCCCCCTGGCGAATAGCAGTTCATTATCGGCTAAGTCTTCAACCGTAATGCCGTCAGTGGCTTGTAACACCACATCCGTATCGCCAGACAGCCCTTCCAACTCCGACTCATAAATCGTGGTTGGTCCCAAGTCATCAATGGCGCTTATCGGCCCGCTTAACACCTGCCCCGCCAACCCAGAAGCCTCCCCTGCAAACGTATCCGTCCCATCGGCGGTGCCATCGGCAGTTCCATTGGCCAGGGTGATCGTGGTCGGATCCAGCAACAAAATTCCAGGTTGACCGGCGGGTGTGGCCGTGTCGACCGCGCCGCGAAAGATCAAATGACCCTGGCTGGAGACTTCGACAAACCCCCCGCTGGCTAAATCTTGCTCCCCTGAATTCGACGGTGAGGTGAGGCTATCAACCGCCCCCCGGGCGGAAATATTGCCGTAGAAGCCGGTCGCTTCCTCTGACCAGACGACGACCACGCCCCCGTCTCCGACTCGTAACGCATCCGCCTGAATGCGGACATCCGGGCCAATATAAGTGCGTAGCGCATTCAAATCGGGGTTAGCCCCTTGAACCGTTCCGCCAATCAGAACCGTTCCCCCGCCCGCAAACCCAGAGACATCAATCTGCGCATTATCCAATAGCCCCACCGTTTGGCCAAACAGGCCCACCCATCCGCCGGGGGCTGTCAAACTGCCTGTATGTCTAACATTCCGTCCTTGCAGGGTGAGCGGTTGTCCCGCCGCCACCGCCAGGTTCCCGGCATTCTTAATGTCGCCTTGATCGGGTAGGCCAAGCTGCAAGCCCGGTGTAATATTTAACCTCAACAACGGCGGCGCTTGGGGGTCCGTCGCGCTAAATTCCTGACCGTCTGCAAACCTGAAGGCGTCTGTTGTACTGGCTGTAAACGCTCCAGCCACATCTAATCTGGCATTCGGTCCAAACACAATGCCATTGGGATTGATCAAGAAGAAATTGGCGTTCCCCAAAACGCCCAAGGTGCCATCAATGTTGGAGCCATTGCTCCCAGTGACTCGCGAGAGAATATTACTGATGTCGGCTGGATTGGCAAAGTAAACCCCTCGACCGGCTTCAATGTTAAAGTCTTGAAAACTATGGAACAGGATGTCGTTGCGGATGATTCCGCCTTCAACCACATCTGACGGCAGCCCCCGCACCTCCGCCTCTGGCTGAATTTGAGTGCCTGCCGTGGCGTCTGGAATCAGTTGGGCCAATGCTGGCCTTGAGACCAACAGACTGCACACGCCCAGGAGTAGAAACTGGCTAGGTCTTGCCAATACCAATGCTGCGGTAAAGTTCCGCCAACGAAGAATCGCACTAAACATAGGCTGCAGAGTACGTCAGGAAACGTAATGCGCTCACATAATATATTTGGTAAAAGGAGAGCTGCTTATGCAGCTTAATATGCGTACACAAATCTATTTAAGGTGGAGAACTGCTTATGCCAGACTGTCAATCATCTAACCCTTTGGTTCGGCGAGTTTAATGCAGCTCAGAGAGTCTGCCAAGCGGTGGGTGAAATGGACTACGGTTTGAGGCCCTGAATCCGAATGGCGGAATTCGTATGCCTATCTGTTTGCGTAGCCGCTCCAGTGGAGAATTGCAGGCAGAGATTTATGAAGGGTGTTGAGAAACTGATATCCGGCATTCATCGGAAATCTGTGGAAAACGGTGTAGGAAAGATTATCGCCTCAAACTTATCAGGTCGCCTATCCTTAGCAGAAATGATTGCTGCTCGCCAGGCGCGCCTTAAATTATGGGCAAAGATAATATCGCAACTGATTTTGACAGGATTTTTCAGTAAGAACCATGAAATACCCGAACAATATCGATTATATATCCGCAAGAAAGCTCATTAAGTGGTCCCTTGTCTACCCCTTGATAGTGGGGGCTGTCCTTCTAATGCCGCCATTAAAGTCCGTCCAGGCCCAAAAATACAATCCCCCTCAAGGAGAGCCGCCGGGGGGGGTGATTACGTCCACCGGATCTCGGGATAGTTGCAGTGAAGAGTATGAGTTGCCGCTAACGGGTTTGGCGCCGACAGTAATGAACCATGTGGGACGAACGGCTACAACAACGCCCACCCTGGCCTGGTTTGTACCGTCAACGAAACCCTATCGCATTAGTTTCTCTCTCTACACCGCCAATCAGGAGGAACTGTTACAGCAGGTGGAGTACATAGACGATACCCCTGAGATTGTTAGCTTTACGGTTTCAGCAGAGGACGTGACTCTAGAGCCAGGCCAGCGATACATCTGGGAAGTCAACCTAGTTTGTAATCCAGCGAATGACGCCTATGAGCAATTCTTTATATCTGAGTTTGACGTCATTCTCCCTTCAGAGGATCTTGCAGTCGCCCTCGCTACCGCTCAAACTCCATTAGAAAAGGCCGCCCTCTACGCCGAGTCAGGTTACTGGTACGATGCTTTGCAAGCGGCGCTGTCGCTTCCAGAGGGCGCCCGCTTTATTCAATCGCTACTGTCTGATCTAGCGGCTACTGAAGCGGAGCCGCAGAGCCAGTATTTATCTGAAATTGCTGAACTTATTCATGATTGAGGCATTTAACCGTAAGGTAGCGGATTTACGGGTTGGACTCTTGCCTAGCCTAGTCCTTTTGGCATTGATTGCAGGCGGACGACTCTCAGGCGCTTTTCAGCTCCTAGAGTGGCGAGCTTTGGATGCTTTCTTGCGATCGCGTCCCGCCGAAGCCTTAGACGAACGAATCTTACTCATCAGCATTGACGAGCCAGTAATTCGCGCCCTCGGCGCTTATCCAGTGCCCGATCGTGAACTCGCGCGTGGGTTGCGGGCGCTCCAACGTCATAACCCACGGGCCATCGGTCTCGATATCTTCAGAGATCTACCGGTCGAGCCAGGCAGCCAGGAATTGACGTTAGCCTTTCAGGAAATGGGAAATCTGTTCGGCATTGAGAAAGTCTTTCCCCCAGCGGTCGCCCCCCCTCCAGACTTGCCGCCGGAGCGGGTGGGCTTTGCCGATATTCCCTCGGATGCAGATAGTCGACAGCGCCGCGTAATTTTGGGCGCACAAACCGATCAGGGCTTCCGCTTTTCTCTAGCGCTGCTACTGGCGCAGGCCTATTTGGCCCCAGAAAATATCCTCCTAGAAGAAGGCCGAAAAGACCGCTTCGCCATGCGATTTGGCGATGCTGAATTACCCAGGCTGAACCCGACCTTTGGCGGCTATGTCGACGCCAAAACAGGAGGCGGAGATGCTCAAATCCTGCTGAATTTTCGTCAGGGAGCCCAGCCCTTTAGAGTCATCACGTTTCAGGATCTTCTCTCTGGCGACTTCGACCCTGATTGGGTGCGCGATCGCATCGCGCTCATCGGTGTGACTGCCTCTAGCGTTCGCAACTATGTGAATGCGGCCCCCCCCTCGGTGATTAATCCAGAGGCCAATTGGGTATATGGAATCGAAATTCACGCCCATACCGTTAGTCAAATCGTGAGTGCAGCGCTCGATCAACGCCCTTTGCTAAAAAGTTGGCCAGACCTGGGGGAGTACCTGTGGATTATCGGTTGGGGCCTAGTTGGCGTTGGGCTAGCTGGGTATATTCGTTCGCCCCTCCGCTTGCTGTTTGGGGTCTTGGTCGGGACTATCGGGCTAACGGGGCTGAGTTATTGGGCCCTGACGGCGGGTTGGTGGCTGCCACTGATCCCAACCGTGGCCAGCTTTCTGTGTAATAGCGCCTGTCTGGCGATCTTCTATCAATATAATCGCGTTATCCAAACTAAAATCGAGGCCCAACAACAAGCCCTTGCTCTCCTGGAAATTAGGGTGGCCAAACGCACCGCCGAGTTACAACACTCTAACGTGAAGCTGAAGCGGGCTAAAGATGCTGCAGACGTGGCTAATCAGGCCAAAAGTGAATTTCTGGCCAATATGAGCCATGAGCTGCGAACACCGCTTAATAGCATCATTGGCTTTGCCCAAACCCTGATCGATGAGACTGGCTTGACCCCAAATCAACAGCAGCGTATCGGCATTATTAATCGCAGCGGCGAACACCTGCTGTCTTTAATCAACAACATTTTAGAAATGTCCAAAATCGAAGCGGGGCGAATGACTGTGAATGAAACCTGCTGCGACCTCCACACCCTGTTGCAACTTATGCAGGAGATGTTTTTGCTGAAGGTGCGCAGCAAAGGCATTCAACTTAGATTAGACATCGCCAAAACGTTGCCCCAATATATTTACACGGACAAGGGAAAATTACAGCAAATTCTGATCAATCTAATGGGTAACGCGGTTAAGTTTACTCAACAGGGTGAGATTAGTTTAAGCGCCAAGATAATGCCAAAAGACGAAGATGCGCCCGCTCTGCTGCAGATAGCCATCAAAGACTCGGGGGTTGGCATTGCCCCAGAAGAAATGGATCGGTTATTTATGCCGTTTGAGCAAACGGCGGCGGGGGTCAGCGCCAAGCAAGGAACTGGCCTAGGGTTGTGCATCACGCGCAAGTTTGTGGAATTGATGGGCGGAGAGATTACGGTTGAGAGTAAGGTGGGGGTAGGGAGTTGTTTTCAATGTAGCATTCCAATTCGGATTGCTGCGGCTGAAGCCGTTGCGAACCCCCCAAATCAGGGCAAGGTAATTGGGCTAGCGCCGGGGCATCCGGCCTATCGCATTTTGGTGGCGGATGATAATTTAGACAATCGCCTGCTGCTGTCAGATTTACTGTTGGCTAAGGGGTTTGAGGCGCAGCAGGCCAGCAATGGTCGAGAAGCTATTGAGATCTGGCAAGACTGGTCTCCCCATCTAATTTGGATGGATTTACACATGCCAGAGATGGATGGCTATCAGGCCGCGCGGCAAATTCGGGAAATGGAGCAGCGGCAAGGAGGAGCGGGGGAGCCGGGAAGCAGGAGAGATTCCACCAAAATTATCGCCCTGACTGCCAGTGCTTTTGAAAAGCAAATTACTCCTGACCCAGGATTTGACGATTGTGTGCTCAAACCCTTCCAAACTGAGGAGATTTGGCAAAAGCTGGTTCAGTACTTGGGGGTTGAGTTCATTAAGACTAACCCAACCTCCACAGAGCAGTCGGCTCCAAGTTTGCAGACAATGGGGGCGCCGGAACAGATATCGCCCACGTTGGGCCAGATGTTGAGTCAAATGCCCGTGGAGTGGCTGGCTGAGTTGCATGAAGCGGCTAGTGAGTTGCGGGGAAGTGATGTGCTGCGGCTGATTGAGGAGCTGCCGCCAGAACAAGCAGAGCTTACGGATCAACTGCAACATCTGGCGAAAACCTATCAGTTTGACCAGATTATCGGGCGATTGCCCTCCCTCACTGAGCCTGAGTCCTTGTAGCATTGGCGGCGGTGTCGCCAAAAGCGGCCAAGCGCGATCGCAGGGAAGGCTAAGGTGTCGTCAAGCCTCTTGGGGTCGGCAGTCGGCTACCCAGTCCGACAATTTCGGCTCTCAGTGTCTCTATTGTTTGCAGCGCTTCTTGCAACTGACGCTCCCTTTCTTGCAAGGCTTGCTGCAGCCGTCGAAATTTCAATTGGTTTTGCACTCTGGCTAAAACCTCAATTGTTTTGAAAGGCTTTGTAATAAAGTCATTTCCTCCTACGGAAAAGGCTTTCACCTTATCCCAGGATTCATTTAAGGCGCTGACGAAGATAATGGGAATATGCTGGGTTTTAGGATTGTCTCTAAGTGTTTGACACACCGAGTATCCATCTAACTCTGGCATGTGAATGTCTAACAAAATTAAGTCTGGCAGAGTGGATGCAGTGACTCGTAGGGCCACCACTCCATTAATTGCCTGTTGCACTTTATAGCCTTCTTCTTCGAGCAAATGAGTCAGCAGGGCAAGATTTTCTAGCTTGTCATCCACTAAAAGAATTTTCCCTTTCTCAAAATCTGCCGTTTTACCCGCCTGCACATCGTCTATTTTGCGCTTCTTCGGATCTGGGGAAGACGGATGAGGCGGAGAGGCGGATAAGGCGGAGGGGGATGGCGCCGCCTCAGTGTCCTGATTCTGCATCTGCCGTTCAAGGATGGCCCTAACATTTGTTTTTGAGACCTTACATGCTAAAGCCTCAGACATTAGCTGCCAAAGCTTTGGGGCAATGTCTTGCCGCAGATATCGGGGCGAATAGTTATAATCCTCTGCAAGGTCCTCGTAGCTTTTCTTAACGCCCTGCAAAATTGCCAGCAACAGGAGCCGTTGCAGATCGCTCAAATCATTGCCCGTTTTATCTTTTACGAGCTTTTCAGAAAATGTCAAAAGATCTTCAGCACTATGCATAGTTTGTCAGGGTAGCCGGACATCGTTAGCGTAACCAGACAGGAGAACCTGTACCGATTACCCGAGCTTTTATCTAACCCGACTGCTCTGGCAGGCGATCCTGTCTCAGAATCACTGATCAGATCTTACCTAGAATAGGGTTTACATCTTTACGAGGAGCCAAATTTTTACCTATCGTTATCCGGTATACATTCCCTGGCTCCGTTGCAAGGAAATTGTCAGGACTCAGTACGCAAAATTGAGTCAATCCAATCTACATAACGCTCTTCAATCACTCCGAAGGGATAAAAATTAAGCTTAAGGTATGAAGCGTTTGGTGCGTCTATGTTTGGAGCAAGAATAGCGAAGCCCACCGTGAGCTTTGT
>JASJDH010000523.1 GCA_030065175.1 Leptolyngbyaceae cyanobacterium MO_188.B28
CTGGCCTGTTTGCCTCCACCCCCGACAAAGCGTCAAGGTAAACCTCCGACTAAACCCATCAAAACCATTGGGCAGGTCTGTCGGCAACAAGGGCAAGCGCTGATTGAAAAGTTAATCTTGTTCGCTCACGATTGTTTGCAACATGGAGAGACGGCAGTCGACGTCTTTAACAAGCTGTTCGCCAAACAAAATAAGGGGGTGCCAGCCTAAATCGGTTTGATACCGACAGCGACTCTATTTTTCTACCAGGAGAGTACAGGAATAAAAGATTACGATTTCCAACCTGAACCTATTGCAAAATTGTATCTGTATTAGAGGAGCCAGGCGAAAAAGTAGCATCAGGTTAATCTGGGTATCAACTTAAGCTGGGACGTTCTGACGGGGTAAGAATACAGGAGACAGAATTCAGTTCCTGAATGACTGCAACAAACAATACCCGTGTTACTCAAACCGATTTCTTTGAGTAACGCACCCCAGCTTGTAACAAGACATTTCATCAAGTCTCGCGCGAGAGGGTCTCAGCCTATACTAGTTAGTTATCCGGTTTTTTTGAGCACAAATAATTATTTTTTTTGGAAGGGATATTTCTGAATTCTTCCAAAGGGGGAATATGCATTGGCGCAAGCGATTCCTACTCATTCTCCTGCTTTTTTTCGGTAGCTTAATCGGGTTGGTGGGCTCCCATATCCTGATGACGCCTCCAGAGGCACAGGCTAGGACACGCGTTGTACAAGCTCTTCTGCGTCCCGCCCCAACCCAACCAGTCGGGTATTTCGACCTCTTTGGCGAGTTGCTCACTCCCAAAGAAGCCGCTTACCTTGTCAAGGAGCAAGGTCTCGATATGTTCGACCCCGCCTCATATGAGAAGATTGGGGCGGTTCGGATCACCCAAGATTTGATTAATGAAGGCGGGGATATCTTCTTCAATCGCAAGTTGGGAGATACCTTTGGTATACAGCGAGTGTTTGGGTTTGGAGAGGGGTTTGACTTGATTTTGCCGGATATCCTCACTGCAATTGATGACTTGCAAGGCCAGCCAACCACCAATCTATCCATTACCCTAAGTCGGTCCATTACCTTAGGTAACCGGTCACTTGACAAAGGCGAAACGGTTAGAACTGGTTTTGATGTGGTTAGCGGCAATCCCGACTTACCCCTAGGACTTATTAATCCAGATCGGGTTGACTCCACTTGTGCAGTTTGCCATGTGACTTTGTCAGATCAAGGGAGTTTGCTTCCTGGCGTCCCTAATGGCGACCTGAACATTCCCCTTTTGATTGCACTGGCTCCAAATTCTGCCGCAGGCTTTTCCCGCTTGAATATCAATCCTCTTGATCCTATTTACCAAGGCGATGGCAAAACCATTATCGACAGCAAGGGTAACACTGTTGAACTACCGGATCCTGTGAAACTTGAGCGCGCTTTTGACGATTTAGTGCTGAGCGTTCCTGTTGGTAATTTTGAGAGTTCGACCGATGGCATTAACAACACTGTCCAAATCCCCAGTGTCTTCACTTTCAAAGGCAATCCTTACGGAGCTGATGGACAATTGGCCGTAGGGCCGTTTGCCGGATTGAGCGCATTCAATAGCGCTGTGCACTCCTCTGAGATCAATATTTTGGGTAACTGGGAACTGATTGCCAAGTCTCTTGGCATTGACCCCGAGGTATATTTGGGGGTTGTTCTGCAAAATGCGTCTGATCCAGATATTCGGTTGCCGGATGATAAAACTGTTAAACCATCGAAGTGGCTTCGGGAGGTTGCGCCTGATCCTAAACAGGCTGAACTAGATGATCAGATTGCTGCTCCAGAGGCAGGCGCGTTTCCTAACTTAAGTCCGAGTTTGTTTACTTTCAATGGCCTAATCTTCAGTCCTGATACTGAAAGATTCGGTGATGAGGAGAATGACGTTATTGACATCGCCAGTGGAAAATTCCTCTTCGCCAACAATGCTATGGCGGCTTGGCAAAATAGCTTGGTTCCTCCCCCCAACCGTACACTCGACAACCAAGAGGCCCTCAGAAATGGGTCTGTCCTACGCGGCGCGAAAGTGTTTAAGAAAGCTAACTGCATCTCCTGTCATATACCTCCCTTCTTCACTGACAACATAATTCATCCCAACAGTGAAATCGGAGCTAATCCAGCCCGGGCGGAATCTCGTTTGGGGATAGAGAAATTTCTGACTTCGCCGAAAATGTACGCCCTCAACACTCGGGTGCCGCCGCCCTTTGATGCTAAGGTTCTAGACATACCGACAGAAGGAATCTCAAATACTCCCACAACTCTGCCTAATGGCCTATCACCAGACGGGGGATATAAGACTCCGTCCTTACGTGGTCTCTATCTAAGCGCGCCCTATCTCCATGATGGCGGAGTCGCGGTTCGAGAGGGGGCGCTGCAATTCACAAGCGATGGTGGGTTTGATATTGTGGATCCTACTCGCTTGGGGTTGCCGGGAACCCTCAGTCAAGGAGAGGCGGCTGACCCCGCTAGTAGTTTACGCGCCTTGATTGACCGTGATTTGCGATCTCAAGTCATTGCCATTAACAGGAACCCAATGCTTCCAGACCCCAACTTTCCTCTACTCAATAACAATCTGGATGGGACTGGGCATGACTTTTATGTGGACGACAAGAGTTGGCCACCCTTTAGTCCAGCAGACCAGTCTGACCTAGTGAACTTTTTGATGGCGCTGGACGATGATCCGGGACGCTTCGAAGGGGGTGATTCAGAGGGATAAGCAAACGGGTATCAACTTAAGCCGGGACATTCTAACGGGGCAAGAATGCAGGAGTCAGGACACAGAATCCAGTTCCTGACTGACTTCTGACTTCTGTATTCCTTCTCTACTAGATTGTCCCACTTTCAAGTTGTAGCCCGAGGATGTTTAAAGTCTTCGTTTCATTGCAAAGTACCCCTTAGGGGTACTTTGTAATCCTAAGGAGCATTTCTATAATCAGAAATGGTGGACTAGAAGAGTGGTGCTGAGATGAAAACACTAATTGTCGCTACTGCCTTAATTACAGGTTGCTTGTCCCCATTCTTCAGCCTATCTCCAACACCGTTAGCCCGTGCGACCTCTAGCCGTTGTGACTTGGAAACAAGTGGGCGAACTGTGAGGGGTGTCGGGTTAAGAAGTATCTATATATCTGAACTAAATGGCTCCATCAATGAGGTGTGTGTTGATGTCGATAGCGCCATTCTCTCCATCTCTCAAGAGGGTGAAGTAAAGCTTGTCCAGAGGACTACGAACGTTGAAGTTGATTACTATACCCGTGGCGTAAGAAACGGAAAAATTGAAAGTATTGGGAATGTCCCTTTTGCTTACTACACCAGCAGGAATTATTCGGGTAAAGTCGAGCAAATTGGCGATCTTCGATTTGAATACTATACTAGTCGGGGAAATGTTGGTAAGTTGAGGTTCATTGGCGATATTGAAGTAGACTACTACTCCACCGGTTCTAACAGGGGCAGAGTCGAGCAAATCGGCCGCGTTTCCTTCGATTATGATGATGACAATAGAATTAGAACACGCGGAACGCTAGAGGATGTCAACCTGTTGATTGTGGACTTAATCAATCCTGTTAACCCTGAATAAACAGTCATTCGGCAGATTTTGTCTGTCAGTGGGGTTTGTCAGTGGGGCGGGGCTGTTAAGTTGATGGAGTAATCGGAGGCGTTGTTACGGAATCGCTGTTTTCCTCCAAGAAATTAACTATACATGGCTCCAATGTCGCCATATCCTTTGTTTGGCATTCCCAAACCACCAAGGCGCTCCAACCCTGGTGACGCAATGTAGCTAAATTGGCTTGGTCACGGTCTTGATTGCGTGTAATCTTTCGCAGCCAATAGTCAGTATTCGACTTTGGAATCCTGGCGCCTCTGGGACAATGATGACCATGCCAGAAGCACCCATGAACAAATATCACCTTACGCTGGGATGAGAACACCAAGTCGGGTTTACCTGGCAGATCGGCTCGGTGAAGGCGATATCGATATCCCAAGCCGTGCACCAAACGCCGGACTAGCATTTCCGGCTTTGTGTCGCCGCTCTTAACGGCTCGCATGATAGCGGAGCGTTTATTTTTGGAAAACGTATCGGCCATGTTGAACGGTTTTTCTAGAAATAAAGTTTAAGATATTTTCAGCTAAGGGATATACAAATCAAAGATGTTGAAAGAGTCTGTAAAAAGTCAGCTCGGAGAGATAGGCTGAGATAGAAAGCCTAAGGGAGGGGGCGTAAATTGCCTGGAGAGTCATGAAAAAAGTCCATTGGTGGATGGTGGGGATTGTAGCGGTTTCTGCTTTTGTGGGGGGTGCGATCGCGATCATACAGCCCAGAATAGCGGTCTCTCCCCAGGGGGGCGATTCTGCTGAAAATGGGGAAGTCGCATCGCAAACTGGCGGGGATGGATCCAAACAGCCTCCGGATATTGGGGAATCCGCCCCTCCAAAAGAGGAAGACCCCGCTGCTCCAGAAACTCCTGACCCAAAACTGTATGATTTTCCCCATCAGCGTCTTCAAATCGCCGATCAGGTTCAAGCGGGCAGTGAATTTGGGCAGTTTCGCAACCAGCTTCAACAAGCCATCAAAAACCGAGATGCCGCCTTTATTGAGTCTATTCTGCCGCCAGACGGTCTAGCGTATGGATTTGGCCTGCCCATCACCTCCTCCGATATGGACCTGTCAGATCCCAACGGATGGTTTTGGGAAAATCTGGAAAAAATGCTGGTTCGCAATAGCTGTGAATTAGATGGCGACTATCCGCCAACCACCCCCGGTGAAGAAGTTTGGATTTGTCCAAATGTGACGAAGGCTTTCTATCGTCAGTATCCGCCGCCCGCAGATGCTGAGGGTGTTGAGTATGAATATTCAACAGTGATTGTCTTAGGGCAAGGGGTGAATGTGCGCGCCGCCCCTAGCGTAGAGTCTCCAGTGGTGGGAATTTTGTCCAACGAACTGGTTAAGGTTAACCAGCCTGAACGAGAGAGACTCCTGAGTCAAAATCTTGACGCTCCGTCTGGCCCCATTCAGGGATGGACGCCTGTTATCTTACCCAATCAGGTGAAGGGATATGTGTTTAATCGCTACGCGTATCAACCCTTAGATGAACGCGCCTTATTTGAAAAAATTGACGGGCAGTGGCAAATGGTTCGAGTATTGGCCGGCGACTAGAGAGGGATGGCAATGGTCGGACAGGGAGACTGCTGATGAATCTTTTAATGCTCCAATCCGGCTATCTCATCCACCCATCCACCCATCCACCCATCCACCCATCCACCCATCCACCCATCCACTGCCATTTACAGGGTGTGGCTTTACTTTGACGCCAATCTCTGGGTGGCGGGAGGTTGCACCAGTCTTTGCAGCGCATTCAGGCTAATTTCTGCAGTTAGGGCCATTAAAGCGACTGGAATGGCCCCTACTAACAAAATTGCGTTGTCGTAGACCGCAAACCCTAGGACTATGAAATCCCCCAAACCGCCTGCTCCGATGAACGCGGCTAGAGTGGCGCTGGCGATCACTTCAACCGTGGCGGTTTTAACACCGGCGATCACCACAGGCAGCGCAAGGGGAATTTCCACGGTGCGCAGGATTCTTCCGGCTGACATCCCCATCCCTCGAGCCGCCTCAAGAACCATCGGATCGATGCTGCGAAAAGCCACATCGGTGCTGATCAGAATTGGGGGCATGACGAGAAACGTCAGCGCGATCGCAGCCGACTTAAAGCTTAATCCGAAGTAAGGAATCACAATAAACAAAATCGCCAAACTGGGAATCACCCGCAGGGCGTTGAAGCTATTGATGAGCACGGTAGAAATCATCTTTGACCGAGCGCTCAACAAACCCAGCGGCAATCCCGCCAGCAAGCCAATCCCCAACGGGATCGCGACGAGCATTAGATGTTGCCGCAAGGCAAGCTGCAATTGATCGAGATGGCTCGTTGCGTAGTCGTAGGCTTCTCCCATCTTCCCTATCCCCCAGATCTCTCAGCGCGCTGGGCCGGGCTCAACCAATCCTCTAATCCCAAAAGGGCTGCATTAATCGCCAGGGCTAGGAGAGCGACGGCGATCGCGCCCGCCCAGATTTTGTCATAGCGGTTGGTTTGAATGCCTTCAAATAGGAGAGCGCCTAACCCGCCGGCGTTAAATTTGGCGCCGATGGTGGCGATGGCGATGGCGATAATTGAGGCTAGACGAATGCCTGCAACGAAAATCGGCAAGACCAGAGGGGTTTGAATTCGCCACCACTGTTGCCAGCCATTCATGCCCATTCCCCGAGCGGCTTCCAATATGGCGGGATTAATGGAATCCAACCCCACTGCCAGGTTGCGCACCAAAATGACTTGGGTGTAGAGCACAATCGCCACAATCACGGATTGGGCGTTCAAGCCAAAAATGGGGACTAGAAAAATAATCAGCGCCAAACTGGGCACGGTGTAAAGGACGCCCAGGGTTCCCATCACTGGTATGCTTAGCCAACGCACATGGGTAACCAATAGGGCTAAGGGGACGGCTGCGACAATGGCGATCGCTAAGGCTCCGCCAGTCATTTGCAAATGTTGCAGCAGCAGCGTCCAAACTATTGTCGGATGGTTAAGTAAATAGCCCACACTTTCAGCAATACAAACCAAGGACTAACAGCTGAATTAAGCCTAGCTTACTTAACCGAAAAGAAAAACGCTTTTCTGGACTCAGAAAAGCGCTTCTCTGCAATTTACCTCAAGCAAAATCTAATCCCAATTTAGGCCTTACCATGTTTTATTAGGTAGGCGCCTTTGAAACATAAGTAGTTGCGCAAAATTAATTACACAGTTAGCACTCAGTAGAACCAGGATGTCATGTCGAGTGGAGCATAGCGGAATCGAGACATCTCAGACTTTGGCGGGAGACTGAGATTCCTCGCTTCTCTCGGAATGACACTTGACCTCTGTGCAATTTTCAATGCCCAGGCACTT
>JASJDH010000524.1 GCA_030065175.1 Leptolyngbyaceae cyanobacterium MO_188.B28
TCATTCCGAGAGCAGCGAGGAATCTCAATCTGCCGCGAAAGTCTGAGATGTCTCGATTCCGCTATGCTTCACTCGACATGACATCCTGTTTTTACTGTGCATCAGACTCTGTAATTAATTTTGCCTGCCCACTTATCGTCATCTCTTTAGGGATCTGCAGAAAAATAACATCCCATCCACCCATCCACCCATCCACCCATCCACCCATCCACTGCTTTTTGCTGGGACTTTATTTTGACGCAACTCCCTTACTTCACTAGGAGCAACTTGGGCGCTCGCTAGAGGACGTTAAACGGCGCCGAAATCTTCAATTTTGGTGAATCCTTCGGCGTCATCGGTACGATTTCCTGGACGACTGGAAAACAAGGTTTGAAACCCGGCCGCTTGGGCGGGTCGCAGCTCAGCCGCAACGTCTGAGATAAACAGAATGTGGCGGGGCGATCGCCCCATCTGATTTGCAATCTTGTGATAACTCTCGGTCTCACGTTTTGGCCCAGTCGTGGTGTCAAAATAACCGCTGATGAAGGACGTCAGGTCGCCGTCCTGGCTGTAGCGAAAAATTAGTTTTTGGGCCTGCACGCTGCCTGAAGAAAAAATATAAATGGATTTGCCCGCCGCCAGCCAGCGCTCAAAAGCCGGTTTCACATCGGGAAAAAGTTGCGATCTGAGCTGTCCTGACTGATACCCCTCATGCCAAATTTTACCTTGCAGAGATTTTAAGCCAGTGGACTTGCGATCGCACCTAATCAAATGATGAATATAAGGGGTTGCAGTGGCGGGATCACCCCCCTCCGCCCAGGGGGGAACGGGTCCTGATTCTGTTTGATACTCTTGCCGTAACAGGAGAAGATCGGCTTGCACGTCCGCTTCCTGGCCCCGCATTTGCAGAAATGCTTCAACCTGGTTGCGGGCAAAGGGAAACAGAATATCGAAAACATAGGAAATGGGCGTCGTCGTGCCTTCGATGTCGAGGAGGAGGGCGGAAACAGAATCGGAGTGGGACATGGGGGATTTTGGATTTTGGATATTAGATTTTGGCGACGGAAGCTAACAGTTGGGCTAACTCAGCTTCGGCGCCGCTTTGGGTATAATGGGGAGTCCATCCGGCGGTGGTTTGAAATAGGCGAATGGCGCGAATGCGGCGATCGGCGAGGAGGTCAAACCAGTGGTGGATTCCGCGCGGGACCATGAGTAAGTCTCCAGGACCGACTTCTACCCCAGCGATGGGGCCGTTGACGGGGTGAAGGTAGAACTGACCGTGGCCAGCCAGGGTAAAACGAACTTCGTCTTCGTCATGCCAGTGCTCTTTGTTGAACTTGTCGAGCAGAGCGTCAAGGTTGGGGGTGTCGGGCTTGATGTCGATAACGTCCGCTGTAACATAGCCTCCCGCCGCTTTCATCCGTTCAATATCCGTTGAGTAAGCCGCTAAAATCTCCTCTGAGGAGGCGGATTCATCAAGGGGCTGTGACGGCTCCCACTGCTCGTAACCGACGCCAATATCGGCTAGGTAGGTTTGGATTGCGTCTGCATCTTGAATTTGACGCTGTTCAGATGGAATATTCAAGATTGCCATAGTGTCCTCCTATGTGATCTTAGGTAGAGTGAGTTGGCGATAGGCTAACTCTAAACAAAATTCTATAATCTCGACGTGGCGACGAGCTTGGAATAGAGTGTCGCCCCAAGCATAAAGCCCATGACCTGCTAGCAATAGCCCATTCAATCCTGAGCGCTGTTGCAGCAGGCATCTGATGTCTTGGCTGAGCTGGACCATATTCTGAGAATTGGCCATGATCGGTATAGAAACCTGAGCTTCGTGGGTGCGAATACCTTCTAATCCCTTCAACATTTCATAGCCGCTCAAGACAATTTCACCCAGGGGGGCATAGTGGATTGACAACAGCGTACCAAAAATAGAATGGGTATGGAGCACCGCACCAGCACGGGTCGATTCCACGATCGCTAGATGCAATAGGGTTTCTGCAGAAGCTTTACCCTTACCCGAAACGACTTGGCCGTCAGCATCTATCTCTAGCAGTGCGTCGGGCTGGACGAGTCCCTTATCGACACCGCTTGGGGTCATCAATAACGTCGTTGGCTGGTGTGATAAGGCGGCGCTAAAGTTGCCGCCCGTTCCTTGGGCCCACCCTTTGGAGTGAATATCAGCGACGACCCAGCTGAGGGCTTTTCGCAAATCAGAGGAGTATAATGGCGGAACTAATGACTTCAGGAAATTCAACTGGGCGGCGCGCATCTCAACCGCCGGGTTAGCCTGAACGATCGCATCCAATGTCTGTTCATAACTTGCTCCCGTTAGAATCAGATATGCCCCTAGAAAGGTTGCCGTGCGACGGCGACCGCTGGAACAATGAACTGAGATCGCACGACCTGCGGCGAGCTGCTCTTCGACAAATATTCGAAAAGCGCCTACCTGTTCTCGAGTAGGCGGCGCGCCGCCTTTCGTGGGGAACCAGTGATAGGGAATTTCAGCCGACTCATAAAAAGTGAGATTCGAGGGATCGTCCATAACGGAGACAATCGCCCCAATGCCGATGGCTTGTAGGGTGTCTAACTCATCGCACTCCGGTCTCCGCATTCCGGCCAACTTACCCGGAATGATCCACCAGAGGCTCTCTGTAATCGTCGCTTGGGTCATTAGCTAAGCGCCTTTTTAGCGGTTGTTTCGATTTGCTTGGCGGCGGTGGCTTTACGTTCACTATAACGGTCCGTCAGTTCGTCCACCTTGTCTCGGAGCAGGAGGGTAAAGCGGTGAAGTTCTTCCATCACATCGACTACGCGATCGCGATAAGCAGACTCTATCATCTTGCCATTTTCGTGGAACTCTTGATACGCCTTGGGAACCGAAGACTGATTCGGAATCGTGAACATGCGCATCCATCGCCCTAGAATTCGCATGGTGTTGACCGCATTAAAAGACTGTGACCCGCCAGACACCTGCATCACTGCCAATGTCCGCCCTTGGGTGGGGCGAATTGCGCCCATGCTCAGGGGAATCCAGTCAATCTGAGTTTTCATCAGCCCAGAGATATTCCCATGGAGTTCAGGGCTAGACCACACCTGCCCCTCTGACCACAGCGACAGCTCTCGCAACTCCTGTACTTTAGGGTGAGTATCGGGCTCCGCTCCATGTAGCGGTAACCCCCGAGGGTTGAAAAACTTCACCTCAGCCCCAAAATCCTCAATAATTCGGGCTGCTTCTTCCGCCAAAAGACGACTGTAGGAACGCTCCCTTAGGGAACCGTATAGGAATAGAATGCGAGGTTTATGGTCAAAAGTCATAGGTCAACTTGGGGTAAATGAATGAAGTTGGAGGGGTGGGTGGATGGGTGGATGGGTGGATGGGTGGATGGGGAAGAGTTAGTGATTGATCAGGTGGAGTGCAGAATTAAAGTGCTTTCGGACAATTCTGTTAGAGATGGCTGAAACGGTTGATTTTCCAATGGAAAATCCTGATTTATGCAAGAATCCGATCGCATTACCTCTCCATCTCCTCCATCCCCCTCATCTTCCCTATCCTCCCCCATGTCTAAATTATGGGAGGGCATTAAACGCCACTCCCGCCACTACTGAACCGAGTAAGGCAAAACTAAGGTAGGCGAGGAAAACGGGGCGGCGGGCTAGGGCGAATACGGCGATCATGGCGGGAATGCTGGTGGCGCCGCCAGCGAGGAGGAAGGCCATGCCAGCGCCGGGGTTCATGCCTTGCTGCATAAGGCCGTCAACTAGGGGGAGGGCGGCGTAGCCGTTGAGGTAGGCGGGAATGCCGACCAAGGCGGCGCTGAGGATAGACAGGAAAGAGTTGTCTCCCGCGATCGCGCCAATCCAGCCATCGGGAACATACACCAGCATTAGACTTTCCAACAGAAATGCGAGGGCGAGCCATTTACCCAGGAACCAGGCATTTTTTCGGGCGCCTTTCCAAAACTTGTGTCTCCGTTCTGGATCAGGCCAAAAGCGCCACACGATGTTTTTGGGGTTGCGAATCTTGCTGCCTGCACAGCCCCCGTTGCCAACGCCGTCTTTGAGGGGATTAATAAATGATTTGGCGGCGACCCCAGCTTGCATCAGCAACAGAACGCCAAAGCCGCCTAATAGTCCAATGCCGACGGCGGCGATGGTTTTAGCGATGGCGAACTGGAGGCCCAACGCGCCGACGGTTAGCACAAACATGGCTGGAGCCATTAACGGAGAAGATAACCAAAACGCCATCACTGCCGCCACGGGAACCCCCATCGAAAGTAATGCTGCAATCAGCGGAATAACGCCGCAGGAGCAGAAGGGAGATAAGGCTCCAATCAGCGCCGCCACGGGAATTATCCCAGAAATACGGCCCTGAAATGCTGTGGCGATCAGATTATCAGTGCCGCTGGCCTGGGAATAAGCGGCAATCCCAATGGACAGCAATAGAAAAGGGGCGACTCGCCATAATCCGCCCAAAGTAAATCGCATACTCTCGGGCGCTTGGGAGGGAATGAACAAAATGAGGCCGACGAGGATGAGCGCGATCGCCAGAAACACCCCATCCAATTGCCGCACACTGTGGTTGAGTCGAGTTACACCGTTCGTGGTCATAGATGCCGTTTGGTCATTGGTCACTTGGTAGTTGGTTTAGCTGACGTCAGGCTTTCCTTCTGTATTTCCAGAAATATCGAAATAAAAAGCAAAAAAATAGGATTTATCAGTCACAACACTGTGAGTCGCTCTTATCATTGGTCGGATCTGCGAATTCCATTTCTTCAATGTCGATCACTTGATTGCGGGTGCAGCATTCTTCAAACAAAAAGTCGATCAGGTGCTTGAGTGCTTCAGACCGAACGCTGTACCAGATCCACTGACGTTCCTTTTCGGCTGAGACAATGCCCACTTGACGGAGTTTGTCGAGGTGGTGAGACAGGGTTGGCGCCGCAATGTTCAGCTCTTTCTGAATTTCGCCTGCTGTCAGGCCTCTGGGATAGGCCGATAGGAGCAGACGCACGATTTTCAGGCGCGATGGTTGGCCCAAGGCGGCGAAGGCGGCGGCAGTGGCGTCAATGGATTGCTCAGAAGCATTGCGTTTTTCCATATTTTTATAATTATCGAAATACTTGAGATTGTCAAGGGGATTAGTTTGATATGTCCTATGATGGATTGACTCGGCTGATAAAGGGTTTCATCGGCGTCATCTAGGCCCCTAAATACACCCAAATTCCTCACGCCCTCGTCACATTGCTAGCTGTTTTATGATTAAAAAATGCAAAAGCTTACTCTGACCCAACCCGACGACTGGCATCTGCATGTACGTGACGGGGCCTTGCTGAAAACGGTTTTGCCCCACACGGTGCGACAGTTTGCCCGCGCCATCATTATGCCGAATTTGAAGCCCCCAGTGCGCACGGTAGCCGATGCTGCGGCCTATCGCGATCGCATCATCGCAGCCATTCCGGCGGGCAAACGGTTTGAGCCGCTGATGACCCTCTATCTCACCGACAACACAGACCCGAAAGAAATTATCGCCGCCAAAGCATCTCAATTTGTCAAAGCGGTCAAGTACTATCCAGCGGGCGCTACGACCAATTCAGACTTCGGTGTGACGGACATTCGTAAGTGCGATCGCGTTTTTGAAGCGATGCAGCAGGTAAACATGCCTCTCTTGCTACACGGGGAAGTGACCGATTCAGATGTTGATGTGTTCGATCGCGAGAAAGTATTTATTGAAAAACATTTGGTCCCCCTCAAACTACGATTCCCCAATCTGCGTGTGGTGCTCGAGCACATCACCACTTCAGATGCTGTGGAGTTTGTACTGGCCGCCAACAACGTTGCGGCGACAATCACGCCACAACATCTGTTGTTTAACCGCAACGCCCTATTCAAAGGAGGGATTCGCCCCCATTATTATTGCCTGCCAATTTTGAAGGGGGAAGAGCATCGCCGGGCAATTTTGCAAGCGGCCACATCTGGCAATCTTAAGTTTTTTCTTGGCACCGATAGCGCCCCCCATCTCCGCAACAGCAAAGAAAATTCCTGTGGCTGCGCGGGTTGCTATTCGGCCTTACACGCTATGGAGCTGTATGCAGAAGCTTTTGAGAGCGTTGATGCGCTCGATAAACTTGAAGCGTTCGCCAGCTTCTATGGGCCAGATTTTTATCAACTTCCCCGCAATACTGAGCAAATTACCTTGCTCAAAACCACTTGGCGCATTCCTGATGAAGTGTCATTTACTGAATCCGGACTTGTCCCTTTACGGGCAGGGGAGGAGATGACGTGGCGAATGGCGTGATACTGGCGTCATCTCCGTCGGGGTTGCTCCTGGCCCAATGAATCGATCTAGCTGACCTGAGTATAGATACCCTGATTCAATCGCAGCGGCTGAGCCCTGAGCAGCAACAGACGGTTGTACGACGCTATGTAGATGGGTTACGACAATACAAGAGCATTTGAGCGCGCTTGAACAAGATTTGAGCCCACTTGAACTTGACGCCAACGCTCAAATTAGGATGTTTTCAAACTTTTGATTGAGGCGGTGGTTAGTCTTCGATCAAGGAGACTAACCATTTTAGAAATTAAAAAAACTGTCCTACAGCGCAATTAAGCTTTAACAATACCAAGATAATCCCTCTCATTAAGACGGAAATGTTGATAAACATGCAGGGGGGTTAACGGCAAAACGCAAGGGCGGCAGATAACCTTGATAACCTTGGCAGTAGGTTTCGCCCGTCCGCTGACGTGACGCGTTAGAGCGCTCTTCATCTGTTGTATATTGACATACGAAAACATGGCCTGCTCATGAGACAAGTCTAAGCCCTCTTGTCGAACTTATCCAGCAACTGACTTTTCCCGCTAAGTCTGGCTAGCCAATCGCCATCCTTCAACCAAGTCCTGTAATTTGGCCCAGCCTCGCCAGAGCACCTGAATACCAATAGGCGTTTTACGACGATGCTCCAGATAC
>JASJDH010000525.1 GCA_030065175.1 Leptolyngbyaceae cyanobacterium MO_188.B28
CAGATGAACACCTTCGGGGCTAATAATCGTCGTGTAACATCCTCCCCGGAGAAACTTCCGCAACTCTTGATTGGGGGAAATCTGCTCCACCTGCTCTGGCGTCAACCACCCGGTCGCATTGACAACAAAGCAGCCCGACTCCAACGCATGGTGTCTGAGCGACACCTCCGTCTGCTCGGCAAAGATGTCGCCCACCATCGACCCAGGGAACTGGGCGCAATGAATTTGCTCGTGCCCCGCCATCAGGCTATACCGAGCCAAGGGATTGTAATGCTCCCAGCAAGCCAAAGCTCCAACCCGACCCACAGCCGTGTCGCAGACCTTCAAACCAGAGCCATCGCCCTGCCCCCACACCATCCGTTCGTGGTAAGTAGGCGTCACCTTACGTCGCTTTAGCAAACAGGCGCCATCCGAGTCAAAGATGAGCTGCGTATTATAAAGCGAGCCCTTATCCCGCTCGTTCACACCCAACACAATCACCATCTGGTGAACCCTGGCGGCCTGACCGACTGCATCAGTCACTGGACCAGGAATCTCCACCGCTTCCTCGTAAAGCCTCATGTGCTCCTTGCCCATCGACACTGGCGGCAGAACAAAGGAGAAATAGGGATAGTAGGGAACAAAAGTCTCAGGAAAAACAATCAATTCCGCCCCCTCTTGGGCTGCATCATCAATTGCTTTCAACACTTTTTCCATCGTCCCTGAGCGACTGTGCAGCACAGGTGAAATCTGCACAGCCGCCGCTCTCACCAGTCGAGAGTCGTCCATGATTTCTTTCTCCCCTTAACGGTTGCCTCCCAATGCGGTGGACGGCGTTTACATTGTCCAGGTATCGAGGACAAACGAGCCTTCTTTGCGGTGCAACAAAATGATATCCAGTACATCTAGCGGATTGATGGGGGTAATACCTGGTATCAAAGAAGGCTCACCATGGCCGTAAAGCGCTTGCAGCGCAAATCGGCAAGCATAGACTTTGCCGCCTTCTTCCATGACCTTCACTAACTGGTTATTCATGGCTAAATGGCCCGGAAAAGCCTCATCTCCAAGCTTTGGGAATCCACGTTGCACGCCGAGGGTAACGCCAGGACCGTACAGTAATACCGAGGTTTCAAAGCCCTTGCGGATAAGGCGAGTCGCTTGCAACAGGTTCACCAAACCAATGGAGCCTTCAAAGGCGACAGTGTGGAATGCGACTAGCGCTTTTTCTCCAGTCTCCGCCTTAACATCGGGAAATACTTTCTCTTCGTAATCAACCAAGAAATCGCCAGACTGATGGGCGGGCGCTGTTACTGAAGGCATTTATGTCACTCCCAATATGAGTTTGCTAGGAGCTTAAAAGGTCCCGGGCCTTCTTCTCGTATCTGTTGTTACAAAGCCCTCCAATCTGTTACTTGGGACAGTGAAAGCGCTCTAAAACCCTCAGAAAGCCAGTCAAAAGAACAATCGACATGTCCAAAAGTACAGGCTGAGTATTGTCTATAACTTGTCTATAACTTTTCTCTGTTGCTTAGCCCCGTTCATAGATCTGCGGCGAAATAACATCCCATCCACCCATCCACCCATCCACCCATCCACTGCCTTTTACTGGGACTTTAATTCGACGCCGATTCCCAAGGGCCTAACCTCCCTGTCCATAAGGCAAGACCTCAACGGTTTGTAACCGTTGTTACAGGCCGCTTTTGATGGGGTTTCTATGGTTAGAGTAGGAGAGCCCAAGGGCTCACGTTTTTCCGAGCTGGTATGTGATTCATCCCCATATTCGCTTAGCTGTCGATTTTAGGTATCGAGGCCATGTCTACAGATTCCCACTTTCCAGTTGTTATTGTTGGCGGCGGTCAGGCCGGACTGTCGATGAGCTACTGCTTGAAGCAGCGAGGCATAGACCATCTTATTTTTGAGAAAAGTAAAATCGCCCATTCCTGGCGGTCTAAGCGGTGGGATTCTTTTTGTTTGGTGACGCCCAACTGGCAATGCACGTTGCCAGGCTACCCCTATCCCGGCAATGATCCAGACGGATTTATGCAGCGTGATGAAATTGTCCAGTATATCGAGGCCTATGCTACGTCTTTCCAACCGCCCATCAGAGAAAGCGTAGCAGTCTCTAAAGTCAGTCAAAACAAGACTGAAAACCTTTTTGAGATAGACACCTCCATCGGACCCCACACCGCAGACCAAGTGGTCATCGCCACAGGCGGGTATCACCATCCCAAACTTCCCAGGATGGCTGAGCGGCTGCCTGAAAACATTACCCAACTCCATTCCTCAGCCTATAAAAACTCGGAAGCACTGCCAGATGGAGCCGTTATGGTAGTGGGAACTGGCCAATCAGGCTGTCAAATTGCTGAAGATTTACATCTATCGGGCCGACAGGTGCATCTATGCGTAGGCGGCGCGCCCAGATCCCCACGGGTATATCGGGGTAAAGATGTGGTGGATTGGCTAGATCAGATGGGCTATTATGATGTCCCCATTGACAAGCATCCCCAAAAAGAATCCATCCGGAATCGAACTAACCACTACGTGACGGGTCGCGGCGGCGGTCGAGAGATTGACTTGCGCCAGTTTGCTATAGAGGGAATGCGACTCTATGGCAAACTAAATACGATTCAAGGACATAAACTGGCGTTTCAAGATAATCTAAAGCACAATCTCGACCAGGCTGACGCCGTTGCTGAGAGTATTAAACGCGCCATTGATCAATATATCGCGCAGAGTCAGATCGAGGCCCCAGTCGATCCCCCTTACGAACCTGTTTGGAGCCCTCAAGAGAGTCCCCTGGAGCTTGACTTACAGGCGGAAAATATCAGGACGGTTATCTGGGCTACAGGCTATCATATGGACTTTAGCTGGATAGACGTTCCGGTATTTAATGGCAAAGGCTACCCAGGTCACGAGCGCGGCGTCACCGACACAGAAGGGGTCTACTTCCTTGGCCTGCCCTGGCTCTACACTTGGGGCTCCGGGCGCTTTTCAGGCATCGCCTGCGACGCCAACTACCTAGCCGACTACATTGCCTTAAAGCATAAGATGCGCCGTAGCAAAGCGGTTTGTCTTGCCAATGAAGTCGCATTGGGAGGCTACATCATGGGAGTCTAAACCGCCCTGTGCCTGTATTTCTACAGTGAAGATGCGACACCCAGTCTTCATCCATATCTTAAGTATTATCGACACTCAGCTCATCCAGCCTCATTCCACAAACCACTGCAAAATATCTTCAATATCAATGTTTGCCGGTAACTTCAAGCGAAATTCATTAGTCAGAACGGTACATAGCTCTTTAGCTGTGGTCAGAATGTGGTGTTCTGTTTCTCCGTTGTCCAGGGGGTGAATTGAGAAGCGATTGTTGCGCAAAGCATAACGACAGTCTACATCGGGTCTGGCTGCAATCAATGAATTCACGAACTTCGATTTTGGGTGAGTTGAAACATACCAGTTGCTAACCTCGAAGTCAGGCGGATACTGCGGCTGCAAATCGAACCGATAGAGAGATCGCCATTTCTGCGCGAAATAGGCCTGCATGATGTAATCATCCTCTGCCTTAATCAGCCGGAACAGCTCATGGGAGGTGGATTGTTGAATCTCCGGCGTCAGTCGAATTGGAGTAGTCAGTGTCAAACCGCCAAAGCCGACATCGGCAATGTAGGGTTCGTTGTCAATATGCACTATCAGCGCCATGTGGCTGCGAGGGGTGATGACACCCTCCGGAGCCCCCCAAAGGACTCGCGCCGCCAAACTGATCACCTGAAAGCCCAAAGCGATTAGCACCGAGCGGAACAAACTATTGTGTTCAAGGCAGTAGCCGCCGCGCCCTGCGTCAACTAATTTTTGCTGTAGGGAGATCAGATCCAAGTGAACAGGCTGCCCAAGTAGGGGATTCAGATTTTCAAAGGCGATCGCTTGCGTATGGCCGTAGTGAATTGCCTCTAGAGTTTGCAGAGTAGGCGTGCGCTCTCCTCGATAGCCAATACGCTGAAAATAGGCGTCGAGGTTGATTGAATCTGTGGATGGGTCTTGCATAAGGGGAAATGTATAATGACACGCGCTGGCCCGCCCGTACCGCCGACATGCTTTAGAGCGCCAACGACTAAAGAGCATTCGCCACGCTTATCGGCAGTAGCAAGCTGGCCTAGATTGGTGAAATTCTTGACGATTAGAATGTCGCGCTGGTAGAGGCGTAAATGGGCAGGCCAAGAATTACTTCATTTGCCGTCCGATCCCTTCATGCCCTCGCCGGAATCTGTGCTGAGACTGTCTGCGGCGATTCCTGAGATTTTCACATCCTTGGTTTCCCAAACTCCTTGACTCGATTATTAATCAATAAGTCGAAAGTTACTGACTTCAAAATCTACTGCAAGCGAGTTACTTTTGTTGTTGACATTAGTAGAGGCGCTCTCCTAAGAGATAGAGCAGTTCCAATTCGATTTCAAGCTTTCTTCAGTTCTATCCTAATCGCCTCGATCGCTTTGTCTCCAAAATTTTCTACTGAATGTAGGGCCTCGGGATCCATCCACTCAGTCGACCAAGGTTGTGTCGAGCCATCACTCTCAAATTTGACTTGGTCTGATGAATCGTAATAGCGCAGTGGCGAATCCTGCAACATAATGAAGATGCTTGGCCACTTATGGGTATGATACGGCTCTCTGTCTCCTGTTTGCACGACAACTCGTAGAACACGCACATCATCATTCTCATATAAAACGATATGCGACTCGGGGGCTGCAATCACAGCGTCGAGATGTGTTTCCCACTGGTCGGTTGTCTGCACCTGATTCATGGTCGGATACTCCCTTCACGTGATGTGGACAGTTCAGTCTTTCAATTTCTTGGTGAGTGATGCAACTCTTACTCCCAAAAGTCTTCCAGTTTCCCTATCTGGCTCATTCGGAGCTTCATCTAAAGGTTCTTGCAAAGCCTGACCAGCAGCTCCCATGTAAAAGCACAAACGGTTAATTCCTTGGTCATTAAAAGGCGTTTGCTCTAGACCAACCCAGATCATCCCATGCTGCATCATGCAGAGGGCAATTGTCATTAGGGTATTCAGTTTATCGCCACTGAGCCCAGCAGACACTGTAAAAGCTGAAGCAACTTTATTGACCCATGCTCTGGAGAGATAGCGTTCCGACGTTGCATCTAGGAAAGATTTCATCTGACTGGAAACACATCCCATATAGGTTGGAGAACCAAAGATTATGGCGTCACTTTGATCAAGCTTTTCCATGATTTTGTCATTCTTCCAACGACCATCCACAATGTCTTTTCCTTCAATGGCGATGATCTGGGTTTTGACGCCATCAACCGATGCAGCACCGGCTAAAACTGCTTCTGCCATCTTTCTTGTATGTCCAGCGCCTGAGTGATACACAACCGATAATGTTGTCATTGATGACTCCTGTCGTGTCTTTAGACGTATTGAACGGCAAAGTCGTTTGGCCACTAACCCTGCTACAAATTGAACGCTCGCTCTAATCTATTGAACTGAATCGATTCTGAAATTTCTTGTGAGAATTCCTCAGAACTTAGTTTCGCCAATAATTCAAAAGCAGCCTGATAGCTGACGGGTCCCCCATTTGACGTAATCACATTTTCGTCTGTCACTACATTTTGATCGTACTGAACCTCGATTGCAGGATATGCTCTGGCCAAATCTTGCTCACCACCGGCCCATGTCGTCCCCTTTTTACCATCCAGGACTCCGGCTTCACCCAACAAAAATACTCCTGAACAATTACTTGCCATCCATGACGCAGTCTCTGCCTGTTTTTCAATATATTTGATCAGGTCTTTGTTGCTTAATAGCCCGCCCATTTCATAGGCGCTGGGAACTAACAACACATCAAGACTCGTGTCATCATAAATGGTCTGATCAGCGACTACTTTAAGACCTTCTTCTGAAAGTACAGTTTTATTCCTCGTTGCCGAAATAACCACCACTTCATAGGAAGAAAACCAGGATTTTTTTGTGGCGGCGCCAAATACTTCTACAGGGGCTGTGACATCACTAGTTAGAAATCCATCAAATACAAGAATTCCAATTTTAGAGGACGCGGTATTGGACCTACCTATAGAAGTCAGCGCAACAATCAGTAGTATCGGCAAGATCGCCAGCAGAATTGTTTTCTTGATGGATTTTATTTTCTTGAATAACTTCATGTGATCCTCCAAAGTTGAGCTATGTCAGGAAAATGCTGTACCTTGATGCGTCCAGCGATACCATTTCGATGTTCAATACAGGCTTTCCTGATGGCTTGAATAGCTGTTACTTGTTTAAGATAAGCGTAAAAGCGGCTTGCCTCAATAGCCAATTCAACGTTTCTTGACCAGACCACTTTAGCGCTATGGATTTAGTGATTACCCTCGATCTTGACTGTGCGGTTCCCCTATATCAACAACTTGCTGAAGAACTCCGCAAGGTCATACTGAATGGGCGACTCAAACCAAACTATAAGTTACCGTCATCCCGCGCCTTAGCAATGTCTATGGAAATATCGCGCGCCACTGTCACCCAAAGCTATGAGCAGCTATTGAGTGAGGGATATTTAGAAACTCGTTACGGTTCTGGAACGTTTGTTTGCTCTAAGTTACCTGAGGATTATCTGCATACTGAACTGACCGATCACTACACGCCAAAGCTATCTGAACTAACGATGCTCTCTCGGTTTGGGGTTGCTCTTTTGACTGATAAGCCAGTGGACGTTCCACAACCCCAAGATGAAATTAGTTTTCGCTTTGATGGTCTTGCTGCCGAACACTTTCCCATTGAGTTATGGCGGCGTTTACTATCTCGTAACTGCCATAACCTGCATTATTCATGAAGCAAAAAACAAAACTCAAAAAATCAGAAATTAGCATCAAACTTGATTTTCTATTAAATGGATTTAAAGAAAGTAAGTAATCTGGCTGATAAACTGGCTAAAAACTAGCCAAAAAGCTTA
>JASJDH010000526.1 GCA_030065175.1 Leptolyngbyaceae cyanobacterium MO_188.B28
CATCCACCCATCCACCCATCCACCCATCCACCCATCCACCCATCCACCCATCCACCCATCCACCTATTTCAATTAGGGCGCTATTTTCACGCCCCCACTCAGGTCCTACTGAGACTGAGCGTAGGTCTTAACGAAGCTGTCGTTAAATAACTTGCTCAGATCGGGACTTTCGGGAATAAAGCCGACATCTACCATGAACTTTGTCATTCTCTTGGCGGCAAAGGGCATAGACTTCATGTCATTGCCGACTTGGAAAGCTTCGAGGTTGTCCTCGAGGGTGAACATGCGAGTGCCTTCTTTGAGTTGTTGCAGTTGAGCCGTGGTGACACCAGCGCGTTTGGCCATGATTTCATCTGCTCTCTGGGGATTTTGCTGCATGAAATCTAAGATGTCGAACCAGGTGTTGACCAACGCCTGAACTTGATCGGGCTGGGTGTCAATTAGCTTTTGACTCACCACCAGCAGATCGGGGATGGCGCCGGGGAAGGCGGCGGAGCTGATCAGTTCTTTGCTGCCTTCCCGTTCTAGAGCAGTCAACCAGAAGGGAGGAAAGGCTCCCACTGCGTCGGCTTGTCCAGCTGCGAAGGCGGCGGCGGCGGCGCCGGTTTCAAGGGGAACGATCTGGACGTCAGACCGTTTCAATCCCTTCTCTTCTAAGGCCAGCGTGAGTAGGAAGTCATCCACGACGCCTTCTTCAACCGCGACTTTTTTACCCGCTAAATCTTCTACGCTGTTGATATCGCTGGTAACGATAATTTTGTCATTGCCAGCGGAATTATCGTTCACGAGGACAACAACTTCACCATTCACAGCGTCTGAAGCAAAGGAAATGGTGTCATTCAGGGTTTGACAGTTGCCGTCAAGTTGGCCAGCGGCAAAGGCGTTCATGGATTCCAAATAGCCATCAAACCACTTTAGTTTGACATTGGCGCCATTGGCGGCGAATAGACCTTCTTCTTCAGCGATCGCCCAAGGCCACCAGCCAGCCCAGTTACTGTAGCCGATGACGATTGGGTCAGCATTATTGTTGACATTACTATTTGCTGTATTGCCAGGATTGGGCGCTTGAGCGCAACCAATAGTGATAAACAAGCTGCACAAAAAAGCAGCGCATAATGGAAGGAATTTCCGGAACGGCATGGGTTCTCCTTACAAATCAACGATTCCTAAAATTTTTCACGAGACATAATGAGTCAGAACCCACATTCCTTTGAAGCTTTGTTTGGATTGCATTGACTACTTTAAATAACCAATTGACAGTTCGCTCTTTCAGATAGTTCCCTAGAATTTAGATTGCACAATAATCCGATAGCTTTTTTACAAATCTCACCATAGCCCTTTACAGGGTCTCTAGTGATAAATCCGGGTATTGCCCGTAAGCTATTGTCCATAAATTGGACCTTTGGGTTTTCCTGAAAGGTTACAGTCATCACCTCACAACCCTTGACCTGAAAAACATCTAAGGCTTTCACAAAAATAAGACCGTAATCTCAACCAAAGAGCCAAAAGCTTTTCACAAATAGGGTTCACATCATTTCTTAAGAGATTTCAAAGAAATCGGAAAATTAAGTATAAAACGATACGCATTATTAGCTTCCAGTCTGCACCTCAACCCAGAGAGACGTCCCCATCCAGATAGGACGAGGCAGCGATATTTTCAGGGCAATTCCTCTCTGATCAGGAAACTTTAGAACAAGATCTCGTTAAGAAATAGCCTGAAATATGATCTGCATGGGACAAATTAAAATTCTTATCGCCTATATATTTGAGTCGCCAATTCCCAGCAGTTTGTTGCTTAAAAGGCCTAATGAATTTTTTAGAAAAATTGTCGGAATGTCAGGATCCTTGTTGAAACGCTTGTTGAAATTAAGTGAAGCGTTTTTAGGATGGCAAACTCAATGAATAAAGGTAATTTCCCCGCCGTTGCGTTAGCTTTGCTGATCGCTACGGGTGCGATTGGCGGCGGTATTTGGCATTTTAGGAAAAACGCCGTCTCTCCAGTCGCCTTGCAGCCTGGCCAGTCAAATTCAGGGCAATCGGGACCGGCAAAAACTAATCCCAAAATTTCAACCCAGCTAACTCTATTGGGAGATACCTTTAGCGGCTACAGCACTTTCCGCAATAACGAGTTTCAAGCCGCCTTAGCAGAGGTAGGAATTGGTTTGCGCTACGCCGATGAATTTGATCAGGCCAAACGGGCGGAGAATTTGAGCGAGGGCAAGGCTGATATATTAGTCACCACCTTAGACCAATATTTGAAACAGAGGCCTCGCGGTAAGATTGTGGGCTTGATTGATCGCACGGTTGGCGCGGACGCAGTGGTGTTAAACACGCAAAAGTACCCCAATCTCAACTCTCTGCAGGATTTGGATGAATTGATCCAGCAAGCGCAGGCTCAAGGAGAAACCCTAAGTATCGCCTATGCTGGAGATACCCCCAGCGAGTATCTGGCCACAATCCTCGATATTCGATTTGAGGGATTTGAATTAGACGATTTTGAGAAGATTCTGGTGGCTGATGCGTCGGAGGCCTGGGACTTGATGCAAGATCCCAGTCAGAATGTGGCGATCGCAGTTCTTTGGGAGCCCTATGTCACCCAAGCCCGGCAAAAGGGATACACCGTCGTCCTCTCCAGTAATGACGCCCAAGATTCCATCATTGACGTGATTGTGGCCGCTAATCCATTGATCCAATCTAAGCCAGAAGTCGTTTCAGCTTTCCTGGAAGCTTACTACCAACGGATTGACGCCAATGTGCAAAACGCCTCCCAATTCCAGCTCCAGATTGCTGAAGATGGCGGCCTCTCCTCTACAGATGCAAACGCTGTTCTGCAGGGGATTGATTTCTTCACCGCCGCCGAAGCTCAGAACTGGATGCTGGATAACACCTTAAGGCGCAGAATTGAAGCGATTTCAACAGTTTTAGTGCGATCAGGCCTATTGCAGAAAATCCCGCCAAAACCCGAAAATCTCTATAACACTCAGCTCCTCACCACCGCCGCCCTAAACACCCAACTGCTGATCGATCAAGTGCGGGGGGATAATCCTGAGCTGGCTCAGCAGCTTGCCGGCGGCCGCAGCGGAACGGCCGCCCCGATTCCACAAGTCTCCATCAGTGAAGTACAAGCCGCTCCAGATATCGGTAACTTAGAAATTCAAGGGAACGTCGAATTTGGCGTTGGCTCCTCCCAGTTGACCGAGGTTGGCCAGCAAACCCTAGAAGGCTTGGCTAAGGAAATTCAGGAATTTAACCCCCAGACGGTGGCTGTACGGGTAATCGGCCATACCTCTAAAACCGGCTCCGCCGCCATTAATCAGAGTATTAGTCAGCAACGCGCCCAAGTTGTGGCGGACTATCTCGTCGGTAAGGGGATCATCCATACCATTGTGGCTGAGGGTAAAGGGTTTAGCGAACTCATCCCCAATATCTCTCCCACCGACGTGAGAAATCAGCGGACCCAGATTCGATTGGTGAGGATCGATTCAGCCGGTTAGCATTCACCGCTACCCCTCTTCTCAGTTCACCGCTAAGATAAATTGGCGTTGCAGATAAGTGTGGGCGAACGTTATGACAGCACAGGCCAAAATTGGCATCATTGGCGGCAGCGGTCTTTACCAGATGGAGGCGCTGAAGGAGGTTGAGGAAGTCAAGATTGACACGCCTTTTGGCCCTCCGTCAGACGCTATGATTCTAGGGTCCTTAGGGGAAACTCGGGTGGCTTTTCTGGCTCGCCATGGCCGCAATCACCGCCTGACACCGTCTGAATTGCCGTTCCGCGCCAATATCTACGCCATGAAAAGCTTAGGGGTGGAGTACCTGATTTCGGCGTCTGCGGTGGGGTCGCTCAAGGAAGAGGTGAAGCCGCTAGATATGGTGATTCCCGATCAGTTTATTGATCGCACCAAGAATCGCATCTCTACCTTTTTTGGAGACGGAATTGTGGCCCATATTGGGTTCGGCGACCCCGTTTGCGCCAATTTGGCTAAAGTGCTAGCCGACTCCGTGGAGAGTCTTGATCTGCCGGATGTGGACCTACATGCCGCCGGAACCTATTTATGCATGGAGGGACCCGCTTTCTCAACTAAGGCGGAATCTCACCTTTATCGCAGTTGGGGGGCTACGATCATCGGCATGACGAACTTGCCGGAGGCGAAGTTAGCGAGAGAGGCCGAAATCGCTTACGCCACCCTGGCGATGGTGACGGACTATGACTGCTGGCGCCCCGACCACGACAGCGTGACGGTGGAAATGGTGATTGGCAACCTGATGAAAAATGCAGTGAACGCCCAGAAGGTGATTCAAGAAGTAGTGCGCCGCCTCAACCAAAACCCGCCTCCTTCTGAGGCCCATTCCGCCCTCAAATATGCTGTCATTACACCGCTCGACAAGGCGCCTGAGGCGACCAAGAAAAAGCTCAAGCTGCTGCTTCAGAAATATTTATGACATTACTGCCGATTAACCGTACGGGATAACCAGAGGGAAGAAAGAATCGCAACAAAGTGGGCGATGCTGGTGTTGGTGTTTGATTGCAAAATAAAGAGATCAAAGGGAGTAATTAACGCTCCCCTGAGAGCAGCCGGATTTATCACAGTCGGTCCTTGAGACTGTTCAAAGGATTTGAAGGTCAAGGCTCCCGCAATGGCTCCAGCCCCCATCAGGCATAAAAACATGCCTATCAGACTGGCGTACAGTCCAACTTGGATCGTTCGGATCGCATCTTTGGGTTTTGGGCGAGATGTACTGTCTCCAAACCGTAATTGCTTAGCTACACGGGTATATCGAAAGGACCAATAGGCTCCAAAAAATACTGCAAGTAACCCACAGGTGGCGAAAAATAAGCCAGCATCAGTTCCGGGAGTGCTCTCGTTCGCTTGATTAAATCTAAGGCCGGCCACCGCAAATATCAGTAACAAGGCAGAAACTACGGCCAACACAATTTGTATCCAGAAACTGATCCAGCCGACCCGTGCGAAGGCTCGGGCGATTCGCCGCACTGCGGGGGGTAGGGAATAGTCGAGTTCACCTGCCATGATGGAAATGTAAAGGGTGATCTGAGAACAGGGTTAAAATTGCTACCAATAAAATTGGCCCAGGTTAATTCATATTGGCCTGAGTTTGGCCTAAGCATCAGTTTAGACAGAAGGCTAATGGGAAACCAGACACTCCTCAGACTATACTTCAATCCCTCTTTAAGTTTGACATAGCGGCGCACGCCCCTGTTTGCTGAATTTAGCGGCACAATAGAAGGAACGAATCTGCAGGGTGGGTCGTTAGCGCCTCTCTATGGGCAAATCAATTAGACAGGGCTGGAATTTCCATTTCGTTGGTGATTGCGTATGTTCTCTTTGCTAGACCAGGGTAAGGATTTACTTTCAACTCTGATCGCCCGCTATCGCGATCGCGTCGACTATCTGGCGATTCGCCTAGAGGAATCTGAAGGCACAGACATTTTGCTGCGGGGCGGTAAAATCGAAACCCTGAGCGAAGGCATTTCAATGGGCGGGCAAATCCGCGCCTGTCACAAAGGCGGTTGGGGATTCGCTAGCTTTAACCAATTGTCAAACCTGGAAGCCCGGATTCAAGACGCGATCGCCGCCGCCCGACTGGTGGGCGATGAAGAAACCATTCTGGCCCCGATTCAGCCCTATCAAGATACCTGCCGTTTGCCCTTAACCGGGACTGACCCCCGCCAAATTTCCTTATCCCAAAAAAAGGATCTTTGCGGTCGCTATGCCGATATTCTCCAAACTCTAGACGATCGCATCACCACCACGTCAGTCAGCTATGAAGATAGCGCCCAACGCATCATCCTGGCCACCTCCGAGGGCACATTGATCGAGCAATCTTGGGTGGATATGGAAATGCGCTTCGCCGCCACCGCCCGCAACGGCTCCACCGTCCAGACAGCGCGGGAAACCGCTGGATCCCGCAAAGCCTTCGAAGATTTAGAGAATTTAGAGGACCAAGTGCGAGGCGCCGCCCAGCGAGCCGTGATTGCGCTGGCGCTGCCCCCAGTGAAAGGCAATACCTATGAAGTGGTGATTGATCCTATCCTCTCGGGACTATTTGTCCACGAAGCCTTTGGCCACCTTTCCGAAGCAGATATGGCCTATGAAAACCCTGACCTGCTGGAGGTGATGACGTTGGGTCGACGGTTTGGCCCCGCCAACCTGCAGATCTTTGACGGCGCCGCCCCCAAAGGGCATCGGGGCAGCTACTACTACGACGATGAAGGCACCCCCGCCTCCACCACCCAACTCATCAAAGACGGGGTCTTAGTCGGGCGCCTGCACTCCCGAGAAACGGCCGGCAAGCTGGATGAACTCCCCACTGGCAACGCCCGCTGTCTGAACTACCACTATCCCCCTCTAGTGCGCATGACCAACACCTGGATAGAATCTGGGGACACTTCCTTCAAAGATCTATTTTCAGACATTAAGGAAGGGGTCTATGCCCGCAACTGGCTGGGCGGCATGACAAACGGCGAGATGTTTACCTTTGCCGCTGGAGAAGCATGGATGATCCGCAATGGTGAAATTGCTGAGCCGGTGCGGGATGTTAATCTCTCCGGCAATGTTTTTCGCACCCTTAGGGATATTACGGCGATCGGAGACGACTTCTTCTGGGATGAGTCCGGCGGTTGCGGCAAGGGCGGGCAAAGTGGACTAGCGGTGGGTTGCGGCGGTCCCAGCCTACGCATTCGCAATGTGGTCGTCGGTGGGGAAGTGGCCGCTTCATAAAATCTCTGTAACGGTTGCTTGCAAAAGGGAAAGGCGACATCCAAAATTTAGAAAACTAAGAAGGTGTCCCCCCATGTCCTCGCCCCCCTCCGGATTGTCGCCAAAAGCGCTTCAGGTCTCTTTCAGCCAGTCCCTCAGCCCCCAACTTTTACCAACTCATTCTTCTCGCCATC
>JASJDH010000527.1 GCA_030065175.1 Leptolyngbyaceae cyanobacterium MO_188.B28
TGCAGCTCTAGCAGCAAAGAGATCGTCTGCCCAAATAAATGAGGTCAAGGCGATTGCGGCATCCGGCGTGCCAATTTTGAACAGGTCGTCCAGTATTTTCTCTTTAGTCTGGGCATTGTCGATCTGACCCAATTTGCGTAAAGCGGAAACCGCCAAGTCTCCCATTTTAATTAAGGGAGCCCGAACCGCTTCCAACTTACCGTAGTGGTTGGCTAAAGCATCAGCAGCTTTAGGCAGATAGGTACTGGCCAGTGAATCGGCTGCAATGTGATGACAGTTGGAACGGGTCGGGTCTTCAAGAATGTCTTTGAGAAATGTCTTTGAGATACTGAAAAATTTCTTGGCCACGCGAGTCGCCCGCAACAATACCAAAGGCTCTGACCAAGGAATCTGCATTTGGGGGAGCGGTAGCTAAAGCTTGTTTTTGTTGCTGAATAATTGCGTTTGCCAAAGTTTGATCAACTTTCTGAGCATCCGCCAGGCATTCAAAACCAGTAATGGGATCTTGGGCATAGACTGCTTGTATTAACGCGGTATTGTCAGGCGCAAGTCCACACCAGAGCTTCACCACTTCTCGCCAGGCAGCCGGGTCTCGCCGAAAGCGTTGAATCAGCTCAGTTTCATTACTCACCAATGCAGAGGCGGCAAAATATTCTTGAAGAGTGCGATGGGCAAACTGGTAGCGATTTCCCCCATCGATTGCAAGAAATAATCCACTCGTCTCAGCAATTTCATCCAAGATCGGTTTCGTGTCTGCTTCAGCAAGAGTCAGGTCAGGCAGGATGTGTTGAATTTGTTCTAAAACGGTTGTGTAAGCCATGCCGAGGCGATCTTGCGCTTGCTGAGACCCGTGATTTTGGCTATAGAGCGCTAAATGCTGGAGCACTTGCCGCTTATCTTTGGTTTGATATCGGTTGTACTTATAAGCATCAGGGCCTTTGTACTCCCGCTGGTCCAGCAAAATCCGAGTAGATTCTTGATAAAATTCTGCTCGTGATCGCGGCAGCTCAAAGACAGGATTGGCGTAGAGGTGGGTGACAATCGTTAATAAGAGGGGATTTTTTACCAGTGCTAGGATTTGCGGTCGATTCCGCAAGAGTTCCATCAATTGGTCAATAGACTTCTCTTCCGGATGGTCAATAGACTTCTCTTTCGGATGGTCAATAGACTTCTCTTTCGGAAACTCGCGCTCCCAAACATGCAAAAATCGGCGAATCTGCTGATCAGTTAGCTCAACAACATCTAAAGTTTGGTCTGTAACATCGATAAATTCATCTCGATAAACCGCTGTCCGACAGGTAATAATGGCGCGACAATCTTCATATCGGTCCAATAGATCTCGAATAACCCTGGAAACGGTTGACCGGGCAGCGCTGTTCACTTCATCCAGCCCATCCAGGAGCAGCATCAGCGTCCCATTGTCTAAACTCTGCCGCACAAAACGGTCAGCATTGGGAAACGCATTGCGCTCAAACGCCTCAATCAGAGCCTGAATCAGCTTTTCTTCGGTCAGCTCGTCGTCACTGACACGATACAGCTCCAGCAAAACGACAACAGGCCATTCCGGCAACTCAACTAATCGTTCCGAGCCATAGGTCAGCGCAATATGCTTGAGCAACATCGATTTACCTGAGCCCGGCGGCCCCTTAACCATTAGCCGCCGATGGGCTGCGAGCGCTTCATAAGCGTCAATTTGCTCGATATCCCTGCCCCCCGACACCTTCAGCGGCACATACACCTCACTCATATCCAGCGGCGGATAGTTTGTGCGGAAGGGGATATGCAGATCTTTGTATTTGTCGAACAGCGCCTGCCGATATCGCCTGAGCGCCACCCCCCGGAAAGCTTGAGTCCCGGAATATCTGGCATAGACCCAGTCGGCAATTGCCGTAAAGAGACTAGAGAACCAGTTAGAGACGGTGTCTTTCAGTTGATTCAATAGAATGCTGACGACTCCGCCAACGATGACGAAAAATAGACCATTCTCAGGATGCAACAATTCCTTAAGGTCACTACTCTTAATCGTTTTCTGTTTGGTGTATTCTTCGTCATACGCCTGCTGAATTTCTGGCGCCGTCAGTCCTACTTCATTCTCACCATACAAATCAATTGCAAATTGAGTTCGTCTGGGAATGTCGTCCTCCACATCGCTTTGGGCCAGTTCCCGAACCTGCTTTAAGAGGTCCTGTTTAGTAGGGCTTTGAGTAGCTTGAGAATAGCTAGGAGCATTGGCGCCTAGCAAAATTGAGGCGGTCAGCGACACAGCAAACAAAGCAGAAAACAGCCAATATCGAAACTTGCCGACTAGAATCTTCATGGGCAGGGGCGACTCTTTATGGGGCGTGGGCATTTTTACCCATAAGGCTAGGCGTTTTTTACCCAACCTTATGGTAAGGCGCCCGCGAAAAGAGGGGTTGACCCGTGATGAGGGGGGTTCTGCTTACCCTACTTTCTGCTGACTTTTTTAATATGGACACCCGTCGCGACTTTTCAAGCAACTTCTCACAAGATTAATTAATAATTAATCGCATTAAGACCTATCCTAGATCCGTGTCTTAATTAGAAAGTTTCTAATAAAGTACTGTCTTTGTATTTTGACGTTTTGTTTTGGAGCTTGAATCATGTCAAAACGTTTTTGCTTGGCGATCGCAAGTTCACTCTCGGTTTTAGCCATGGGACTTAGCGCAGCCAAGGTTAGCCCCACACCCGTTTCTCAACTAGAACAGACTCCTCCCCTCGAAATTGCAGCTCTAGAAGGTTTAGACTTATCTCCTTACATTGACAGCTACGCGGAATTGGTTTATCGGAATTACCGCGATTCCCATCAGGACGCGCTGGTCATGCAACAAGCCATTGCTGAGTTTCTGTCGCAACCCAATGCAAGTACTCATCTGACCGCTCAAGAGGCCTGGATTGCAGCGCGACAAAGCTACCTGCAAACTGAAGCGTTTCGCTTCTATGAGGGACCCATTGACTTTGTAGATCCCGACACTGGCGAAGAAGGCCCGGAAGCCCGCATTAATGCCTGGCCAATGAATGAGGCTTTCATCGACTATGTCCGGGGAAAAGCCAATGCAGGCCTGATCAACAATCCAGATTTTGACGTATCTATTGAAGAAATTATCAAGAATGATCAGGTTACAGATGAAGCAGATGTCACCACAGGATGGCACGCGATCGAGTTCCTGCTCTGGGGCCAGGATTTTTATCCTCAAGGGCCAGGTCAGCGAAGTTTCCGAGACTTTGCCGCGAATCAGGGCAATAACAATCGCCGTCGGGAATACCTGACCCTGGTCACCGATCAGTTAGTTAACGATTTGAGCTTTCTAAAAGACGAATGGAAACCCAATGCAAACAACTACAGAGCGAATTTCGTCAGTCGCGATCCAGAGGAGGTTCTCAGTGATATCTTCACCGCCCTTGCAACCCTCAGCGCCTTTGAAATGGCCTCTGAACGGATTGCCGTCCCTTTAGACAGCAGTAATCAAGAAGACGAGCACTCTTGCTTCAGCGACACCACCCATCAAGACTTTGTGTTTAACGCTAAAGGGATTAAGAATGTCTACTTGGGAAACTATGGCGATTACTACGGTCAGGGCTTTGATGAACTGGCCGCACAATTAGATCCTGAATTAAATCAGAAAATCATTCTTGCCTTGAATCGTACCGAAGTTGCCGTTGATAATATTAATCGCCCATTCGATCAAGTACTGGCCTCTCCCTTTGGCAGTCCAGAACGTGGGGAAGTTGAGACGGTGATTACCGCCTTTGAAGACCAGGCGGAACTCTTTCAAGAATTGGGTGCTGTTCTTGGCGTTAACGTAGAGATTTTGGCGGAATGAGGATTAAACGTTCTTTCCTGAACCTGGTTTTTCTGGCCCTTCTTTCAGTCATGACCGCGATCGCCATCGTGCTGTTTTCCACAACCAGCCTGGCTGAAAACTCAACCATCCTTGAAAATCGGACTGAGTATTCTGGAGGGGAGCAGGCAACCACCTTTAAAGTCACCCAAACAGCCTTCGCGCAACCGTTGCCCAATCTTGACCGCAGACGGCGACGCGTATTCGCCTTTGGAGATCACTTATTCAATACTCAATGGATTCAGGCGCCCGGCTCTGTTACCACCGTAGACGGTCTAGGACCGCTCTTCAATCGTAGTTCTTGTGCGGGTTGCCATGTGAGAGATGGTCGGGGCAGACCCCCACTCCCTGATGAAAATCGAATGCTATCGAAGCTAATTCGTCTGAGTATTCCAGGCCAGAATGAGCACGGAGGACCTTTGCCCCATCCCGTTTACGGCGGGCAGTTACAGGAACAGGGGATTTTAGGGGTTCCGGCTGAAGGTAAAACCCAGATTAATTGGGAGGAGGAACCCCACCGTTTTACCGATGGAACTTCCTTCAGTTTGCGTCGCCCCACCTATACATTTACCGACCTGGCCTATGGCCCATTGGGAGAAGAAACGCTCCTTTCACCCCGTGTCGCCCCGGCGGTATTTGGTCTAGCCCTGTTGGAAAATATTCCAAACGCAGAAATTCTGAGTCACGCCGACCCAGATGACCAGGATGGAGACGGAATTTCGGGTCGTCCCAATTACGTTTGGGATATTGCGCAACAGGCCAAAAGTCTAGGTCTTCTGGGATGGAAGGCCAATGAACCCAACCTCAAACAGCAAATTTCAGGGGCGTTTAATGGGGACATCGGCATCACCTCCTCTCTGCATCCCAACTCCAGTTGTAGCGATCAGCAGTCCCAATGTCAGGAAGAATTAACCTATGGCGATCAACCCGAGGTCAGCGACGAATTTCTGGATAAAGTCACGACCTACGTCAGTTTACTCGCCGTTCCCGCAAGACGGGATCTAGCGAATCCCCAAGTGCAAGGCGGTGAGCGTCTGTTTTATCAGGGACAATGTGCTTCCTGCCATGTGCCTAAGTATATAACTGGAGAGAGTTCTGAGCATCCAGAGTTCAACAACAAGGTGATTCATCCTTACACCGATTTGTTGTTACATGATATGGGGCCAGATTTAGCCGACAAGCGTCCAGACTTTGAGGCGACAGGTCAGGAATGGCGCACGCCGCCGCTTTGGGGCATTGGCCTGGTCAAGACTGTGAATGATCACACTTTTTTCCTGCATGATGGCCGCGCTCGAAATTTGATGGAGGCCATCCTCTGGCATGGGGGCGAAGCGAACTCTTCCAAGGAGTTTGTCCTCAATCTCTCCCAGAGCGATCGGGATAATTTAATTTCATTCCTTGAGTCACTGTAAGCTCAAAGCATGGTGGTATTCATTGCCACGACAGCCAAGATCTTGTTCGTAGATTCTCTGAAACTCGATCACTGGCTCTGCTACCAGGCTGTCGGAGAAATAGACTATGTGAATGCGTCGTTTCAGCCGCTTTTCCCTTGGGCGACTAAGTATTTATACTCACTTAAAATCGAAATTCAGGCTTTCTGAAGCATTCAGGCTCAATATAAAGTCCACAAATGATGAGGTAATGGGCATTTAATTTTCCGACAAGCTGCTAGCAGAGAAAGGCATTCCTCCCAAATTCGCTGGTCTGCGTCGATCTCTAACGTTGACCGAATACATCATTCGCAACGGAGACTGGATTGGAGTAATCGGTCGGCTGGCTATCAATGACCAACTAGTTACAAAGACTCCATATACAATTCGTAATTCCGAAAAATAGGAGTTAACTTTTAGCAGCTCAGGGAAATCTAAACTTATACAAGATCAAACTCAGGTTGAAAATCTGCCCATTCTAGGGTCCTTTAATAGCGTCTTGGAGACAATAAGGACGTTTACGCCAGCGCCATGAATGAGTCGTGGTTAAGTCTACACATAGCATTGATACCAGCTCTGAGGTTTTTATGAGAGGCGATTCCAAACTTCTTTGTCATACGAGCCAAAAGGACTTTCAAATTCATTATCAGCCAGTTGTTTCTCTTGAAACCGGTCGAATTGACAGCCTTGAAGCACTGGTGCGATGGCAGCATCCAGAGAGAGGGTTGGTTTTTCCCAGTGAGTTTCTCTCAATTGCAGAAGACGTGAGTATGTTTGTCTCAATTCAGAGATGGATACTCTACAAAGCCTGTTGTCAGATGCATCAGTGGCAGAAAAAATTTCCCACTGAGCACAGTATAGCGGTGAGCATGAATCTCTCCAGCGCCGATCTTGCCCAGTCAAGCTTTTTATTGAAACAAATCCATTGGACGCTGCAGGAGTCAGGTTTGGCGGACAGGTACTTAAAGCTTGAGATTCCCATGAGCGTGATCCTGGACAAAACCGAAGAAGCGCTCTTCATGTTATCCCAGTTCAAGGCGCGTGACGTTCAGCTAATTGTTGACGACTTTGATATGAGTCAGACGGCATTTAACTATTTACCCCATCTACCAATCCACATGTTGAAGATTAATCGTTCCCTGATTAATCAGATGGAGGATAACAAGGAAATCTTTAATGCCATTCAGAGAACCATTACAAAGAGTCATGCTCTCGGTATTTCAGTAGTCGCAAAAGGGATTGAGCGCGCTGCCCAAGTGGATCAACTGAGAGCCCTGAAATGTGATTATGGTCAAGGGTATGTCTTTTCTAAGCCCGTGAACCATGAGCGGGTTCCAATATTGATCGTACATCCGCCTTGGGAAATAGCCTCTGGGGATTTACACTGCAGCCTACCCAGCTAAACAAATGGGCTAGATCAAGCCTCTTACAGATCTTGCTGACCTTCAGAATCATATCTGACACGGATTTGTCTAGATTCCGCTCTCTCACCCCCATGGTTTATCTAAGAGCGCTATACTCTAGACGGCTGAAATCTTGACTTTCTTGAATGACTGAAAATTCAAGGACAACAAGCTCTCCAAGCGTGGCTTATGTTCTGTTCCAGTTTTCTTCAGGC
>JASJDH010000528.1 GCA_030065175.1 Leptolyngbyaceae cyanobacterium MO_188.B28
CCGGGTTTCTTAAAGAAACCCGGTCCCTGGACCTACATCGCTAACAAATCATCTAAGGCGCTTAAAGCTTCGCACTGCTGTGGTTGGCCAACCGTTTTCATAGGCGCTGGCTGAATCATCGCATTCGCAGCCGCATACAAATTAGGCGAGGGGGCTACCCCCATTCTATGTCTCGACAAATAGTCATCCGAATAACAGCGGAACACCGCTTCCACCGCCGCCCGAGCATTTTTCAATCCCCATTCAGCAGCAATCAATTCCGCCTTATCCAACACATCTCGACTGATTCTTATTTTGTTGTCATGCATAATTGCGTATCCTTAGAGAGAAGAAACAAACCGCGCACATTGGCGAATTGAGGATCGCCCATTACCGCAAACAACTTGCGCCCCGCCAACCGCTCAGCAATCAGATGAGAGCCGCCGCCCGTGACTAAAAAGCGGGTAACCCTGGCCATATAAGGCGTATATTGCGCTTTAACCGTTTGAAAAATGCCCTTGAACCAGGGATCCAAATGTTCATCCAGCCAAGGCTCCCAGGACAAGCCCGTATCGGCATAGACATGCCCCACCCGGAATCCATCCATCACCAAGCTCGGATCGGATGTAGTGCCCAACACATTGGTTAAGCGTTTGTCAAAACTAATGGAAGCCGCCAATTCATAGGTGCCGCCTCGATCCATCACGTTTTCGTCAATGACCTCACCCTCAGCGTCCACCAGGCGAGTCAGCCAGGTGCCGCCGCCAATGTCGACAATGATGGTGTATCCACTGCTGGGAATATGCCCCTGGAATTTGGCGTAATGATAAGCGCCCATCCCCTCCCGCTCAACCTCCACGTGTTCAACCTTGACTCGAAATTCAATGTCATTGCGCTTGAACTCGTGCAGCCCCAATAGCTGGTCTTTGATGGATTCCTCATTTCTGGCCGGATCCGGCGTTGAAATAAACAGGTTCAGCGGAAACTCTGAAACCACGCCATTAATGGGTTCTAGGCAAGCATAAAGATGCAGCCGCGATAATTCAACTTTATTTTCGATAACGGTTTGTTGCTGTCTTCGATATTTATAAGCCTGGGCGCCAAAATGGTAACGAGTCCCATTGGGCAATTCAAGTAAGGGGGAAGCATCTGAGTAACGCACGGCGTCTCGGCCCTGAGGCAATTGGAATCGCACTGATCGAATCGCCTTAGGATGACCTTCGCCATCATAAAACTTGAGGTCATAATTGCCTGCATCCAGCGCCAGCGACCGAATCGTCGCCGTCGGTTGACTCTTAACGGTTCGTCTTTGTCGGGTAGCTGTAGCCATAGGTCTCTCCTGACTTCCAGATGGGTTAATTTGTCCCCATCAGTACTCATGTACTATAGCATGAGCTTTTTTTATTTGGAAAGAGGGAGGAAGAGAGGGATGGGGGAGATGGGGGAGATATGTAGTAGAGACGCAAAATTTTGCGTCTCGGGGATGGGGGAGATGGGGAAGGCATCGCCCACATTCCTTTGTCGACAGAAATTAGAGGTCGACGGAGTGGGAAATGGAGAGGCGCAGCCGTAGGATGGGCAAAGAGCAAGCCCGCGCCCATCAAACTGCCTCTAATAACGCCTCGGAATCCTCGCCAACTCATCCAGCGCCGCTTGCTTCACCTCATCCGGCAATTCCCGCCAGTCCATATCAAGCTGAGCGCCGAGTAACGCCCAGAGGAGATTTTTAGTGACTCGTTTGGGATAGCGAGCTTTGAGGTGCGCCCAAGAGGGAACAGCACCCACTGCTTCCAAATCCTCTCGGGTGTAGATTTCAATTTCCGCCAGCCATCGTTGAGAAACAGGACCCATGTTTTTCATAAGCGTTTATGAAGCTGCAAGTCACCAACATCCCATCTACCCATCCACTCATCCACCCATCCACTGTCTTTTCCTGAGCATTTACTTCGCCGCAACCCCCTTATCCCTTCACCCCTCCCGAAGTGAGCCCTTTGATCAGGTGACGTTCAAACACGAGAAAAATCAAGATCACCGGCAGGGTTGCAATCACGGCGGCGGCCATGGTGAGTTGTTGCGACACATTGACATTGTTGGCGATTTGCATCATTCCCCGGGACAGCGTGAAACTATTGGGAGAATCCAAGAACAAAAAGGCGAATAAAAATTCGTTCCAGGCAATCATAAACGTGTATAGGGAGACAGAGGCGATCGCAGGCGCACTCAACGGCAACGTCACCCGCCAAATCACTCCCAATCGCGAACACCCGTCCATGAGTCCCGCTTCCTCCAGGTCCGGGGGCAGCGTTTTGAAATAGCTGTGCAACATGTAAATTCCCACGGGCAACGTCTGGGCCAGATAGACCAACAACAATCCGTTAAGATTGTTGCGTAACCCGAGCTTGGTGTAGAGGGCGTACATCGGCGTAGCGATCACAATCGCCGGAAACATGTAAATCAGCAGAATAACACGGCTCATAAAACTGCGGCCTCGGAAGCGGAGGCGGGCGATGGCGTAAGCCGCCAAGGTGGAAAACGCCACCGTCAGCGCCATCGTGAGCATTGCCAGATAAGCGCTGTTTCTAAAAAATCGCCCAAATTTAAATTGGGTCCACACCTTCACATAGGCGCTGAAATCAATTTGAGTCGGCCACAACTGAGTCGGATTTTGCAGGGTCTGAATCAAAGGTTGCAGAGAGGCCAGCAGCATCCAATAGAAAGGAAAGACAGCGACGCCTAAAAAGAAAATGACGCCGATGATGCGAAGCAGCCCTATCACCCTGTTCTCAATCTGCTCGGACATGGAGCCCCCCGTTCATCCTCAGTCAGCCTCCGCCTCTAGACGGCGATACCAGCGGAAATAGACGGTCAATAAAGCCGCCAGAACAGCAAATAACACCAACGCCATCGCAGCGCCTGCGCCAACGTTAAATTCTCCAATTAAAAAGTCATAAACCTTCATGGTAAGCACCCGCGTGCCGCCTGTCCCTTTAGTCACCAAAAACACGTCATCAAACTCGTTGAAGGTCCACATGAAACGCAGCAGAAACAACGTCGCCAAGACCAGTTTCAGTTGAGGCAGCGTGATGTAGAAAAACCGTTGGAATGGCGTCGCCCCATCAATTTTCGCAGCTTCATAGAGATTATCGGGGATAGCCTGCAATCGAGCCACAATGAAGAGAAATCCAAACGGGAAAAAACGCCATCCCTCAAAGGCGACCAAAGAGAACATCGCCCAAGGAGACTGGCTCAACACATTCAAGGGTTGGTCCAGAATGCCGGTATTGATCAGGGCCGTCATCAAGATGCCGCGGGGGTCAAGGATAAATCGCCAGGCAAAGGCGATCGCCACCACAGGCGCCACATAGGGCAGCAAAAAAAAGCTCCGCACAACGCCCCGGCCAGGAAACCGATCATGCACCAATAACGCAGCCATCAGTCCCAAGGCGATAGTTAATAGGGTGCTGCTCAGAGTGTAGACCAGCGTTGTCCGTAGCGCTGGCCAGAAATCGGGATGGCTAAAAACTTGAATGAAATTATCCCAGGTGGCGTCCAATTCCCACCAGCTCGTCTGGCGCAAGCTCAATAATTTCACGGAGTGGAAAGCGAGCCAACCATTCCAGGCGACCGGAAATAGAATAAGCCCAGCGATCAGAAGCACTGGCGGCCCTAATAATAGGTAGGCCAAACGCTCTTCTCGCTGAGCCAGAGTAATCGATGTCCGGAGTCGAGAGCTGGATTCCTGACGCTTCATTGCGAAAGCTGATTAGCGCCGCCGCGAAATGGACAATGACAACGCCTGAAAGAAATCAATTGGGAACTCTAGGCGGGTCTGGCTTGGACCAGATCGCGAATTAGCGGAGTCCGAGTGCGGACATAGGTGGTTAGATGATCCTTTTCTTCATGGGTAAGCAATCTGGTCTCATCAATCTGGCTCATCAACTGATGAACCAAATCAGCGTCGTTCAACTTCAGGAGCTTACTCGGCTGAGAGACTTCAACCACAGACCAGAAATCACGGAGCAATTCAGCAGTCATAAACATTGTCAACTTTGCCTTCTTGGGCTGAGACTCTGTTAATGAGCCCTCTTCAGGGGCTTAATATTTATTTTAGATTTCTATATTGAATAGCATAAACTGATCTTCCTATGCCTGCAAGCGAATGAACCGATTTGCAGGAAAAGTTAAACCCTATGTAGAGGTACATGCAGGAATATAAAGAAATAAGTTAATTTAGGGCGCTTGTGCTTGATTTTTCGCCATCAAAGACAATAACAAGTTTGCCGGTCGCTCGTTCGGTTTCGCTGTAAGTATGGGCCGCTGCTGTTTCAGCCAGTGGATAAGTACGGTCAATAATGGGTCGGAGTTTCTGGGATTCGAACAGGGATCTGAGATAGTCAAGATCGCGGCCATTGGGTTGGACCAGGATAAATTTAGACTTTTTCCCCGGGGTCAATCCGGTCAATAAGGTTTGCAGCAGTCCACTGGGACTCGGCAAGGTGTTGACGTAAACGCCATTCGGTTCGAGGATGCGCTTGCAACTCCTAAAGGACTGCTTGCTAACCGCATCAAAGATCAGATTGTAGCGGTCTGGGGCTTGGGTAAAATCCTGCTGGGTATAGTCGATCACGCGATCGCAGCCTAATCCCTCCACCAACTCAATCTTCGGTCCGCTGCAAACCCCAGTCACCGTAGCCCCCATCGCCTTCGCAATCTGAATAGCGAACAGGCCGACTCCCCCCGCTGCGCCATTGACCAGAACGGTTTGCCCTGACTGCAGCTTTCCCTGATCCCTCAGAGCCTGGAGAGCGGTTGTGGCCGCCAACGGGGCCGCAGCCGCCTGGGCAAACGTCAAATTTTGGGGTTTCAGACAAGCGATCTGCTCAGGAATCACTGCAAATTCTGCATACGCCCCTCCTACAGTGGGATTAGTAAAGGCGTAAATCGCATCCCCCACCTTGAACCGAGTCGCCTGATCGCCGCATTCCACCACCTCACCCGCGAGATCGCTCCCCAAAACCCGAGGGAATCGACTCCCTGTCACGAGTTTCAGCATGCCCTTGCGAATTTTCCAGTCCACTGGATTGACCCCGGCCGCCTGGATCTTGACTTTAATTTGGTTGGGCTTAGGCGTCGGCTGATCGATATCCATCAATTGCAGGACATCGGCTGCACCATACGCATTAATGACGATCGCTTTCATCTTCACAGTTTCTTTCAAATCGAATATAAGACTATATCGCTATGCTAGCTATCGAGTGTGCGATCGCATCAAAGCTAAAATGTCGTCTGGAGTAAACCAAAATTACTCAATTTTATGAATGGCTAGGATGATCGCCAACTTGATTTGATTGTTTCGGACTCAGGGGCATTATCGAGCATCCACTTCAGCCGGACTTATCGAAGTGGGCGAGAAAACGCTATGAAAAGGGCATAGTCTATAGGCATTCAGAGGTAGAGACATTGGAGCCAGCCCCATGACCGGCTTCCGACGCCTTTCCTGGATCTGCGGACTCCTTTTTTCCCTGTAAACAGGCGCCCCAAGAGGCGGATTGGTAAACGTTGGGACAGCTCATTCAAAGGTCGTTAATATATGCCGAAACGCCGTAGAAACAGCCGATCAGCAAGATCAAAAAAACGTCCGCAACGGGTCACTCGGCTTTCTATTGTCTCCATTTTCTGGCTTGCCAGTTTAGCCCTTCTGCTAAATGCCTTCAAGACCGCTAGCAGCTATTTCGCAAATCCCACTGCGTTGTCTCGGGGACCCGTCAGTCATCCGCTTAAACGGTCAGGCCTGGGAAGCACCGTCAGTCAGATGGCGGCCGCCAACGGTAGGCCGCAACTCTCCCCATTACCCTATGTGGACGAGGTGTGGGAATGTGAGGTGATTGTCATTGGGGGGTCATTGGGAGGGATTTCCGCCGCCTCACAGTCAATGAACGCTGGCGCCAAGACTTGCCTAATTGAACTCACCCCCTGGTTGGGCGGTCAAGTCAGTTCTCAAGGCGTATCCGCCCTAGATGAATCCCGCACCATGCGACGGGCCGGTAATTTTTCTCCAACCTGGCAGTCCTTCAAGCAACTGATCCGCAGCCAATCGGTAAAACTCCCCAGTTGGACCAACCTGCCGAAATCAATGCCGGTTTGGCGACTGAATAGCTGTTGGGTAGGAGAGTTATGCTTTGCGCCCAGGGCTGGCGCAAAGTCAGCTGAGCAATGGCTGCAAGCTTCCGCTGTCAAGGCGCCCGGTAGTCGGTGGGCGACCTCAACCGCCTTTAAGGGGGCTACATTTACCTCGTCTGGCGACGAGATCAGCGCCATTTACGCCGTCAAGCGCACCCCTCGCAGCGCAGATTACGCGCCGCGAGGCCGCCTGTCTCGAGAACTGCATCGCTGGTACAATTGGTCCTCAGATGAGGTATTCCAGAAGACGCCTCTGCGGCTACAGGCCCCTGCTGGCAAGCGGCTCATGGTAATTGACGCCACGGATACCGGGGAACTCATCGGCTGGGCGAACATTCCCCATCGATTAGGGTCAGAGTCACAGGCCCAAACCGGCGAAATCAGCGCTCCAGAGAAAGGGAATCCCGCTTGTACTCAAGCCTTTACCTTCCCCTTTGTTTTAGCAATCCATGACGACGGCGGCCGCAGTTGGGACGCCCTGAAAAAAATACAACCGGGATACGCCCGACACGAACATCGGCGCGAGTTCAGTTTAGAGGGCTTCCCTATGTTCCATGGCGGCAGTTTCTTCAACTATCGCCGCATGGTGAGCACCCAGATGAATAGCGCCCATACTGGATGGCCAGCCCTGGGAGATATGACCTTAGTGAACTGGAACCTCGGCAACGACTGGACATGGATGAACCCACCGCTAATTTTGGACGAGGCGAGTATCGATGCAGAAGGCCAGCGCCAAAATTGGAA
>JASJDH010000529.1 GCA_030065175.1 Leptolyngbyaceae cyanobacterium MO_188.B28
CCAGAGATTGGAATCAGGGTGCATCTACCATTCATCTATTCATGGAATGCAAACAACAATCAGGATGATTTTCCAGGTTTATGATTTCATTACCTCCACTTTAAACAGTCAAAAAAAACCTCCGGCGCGAGGCCAGAGGTCGGAATCAGGGTGCATCTACCATTCATCTATCCATGGAATAAAACCCATGATCAGGATGGTTTTTAGGTAATACAGTTGCAATATTTTGATATATAGGTGTTCCCTTAAAAAAAAATCTCTAGCGCGAGGCCAGAGATTGAAATCAGGGTGCATCTACCATTCATCTATCTATGGAATAAAATCCATAATCAGGATGGTTTTTAAGTTTAGATCCACCAGTCTTTGATCTATTAAAAAAGCAAAAAAAAACCTCTCGCACAAGGCCAGAGGTTGAAATCAGGGTGCATCTACCGTTCACTTATTCTCTTTGACCCTGATTTATCCGGAAAAGTTTCAGTGGAAATCAACCAGGTTAATTCCGTTAATCAACCTCGAAATTCAATTAACGCCTGACGGTAAGCATCGGGCTGGCCAGTATCAAAAGAACGCCCTTTAAGTTGACAGCCAATCATGCCTTCCGCCCGTTGCAGGGCATCCAAACAGGAGGTGAGCTGAAACTCACCTCGATCACGCTGATTCTGTTCAATACTGACTTGCAGGAAGTGGAAAATTTGGGGGGTCAGGACATACATGCCGAAAACCGCCAACAATTCATTCTCCGCCATACCCTCCACATGGAGGTTTTGTTTGGCGTAGTCAACGTCTGGTTTTTCAACTAACTGGGTAATCGCGAGCAATTCGTCTGGTTTGATCCAAGAGCCGACGATACAGCCCCGATGGGAGATGGTCTCGACAGGGGTGGGTTCGACGGCGATCGCGCTTTTTCCCCATTGCTCAAACTGCTCCACCAACTGAACCGCGCAAGATTGATCGGTATCTGAAATGTACAGATGGTCGCCCAGCAAAAGCAAAAAGGGTTCATCGCCCACCCATTCTCGAGCGCAAAACACCGCATGTCCAAAGCCTTCCTGCGAATCCTGAATCAGGAACGTAACTCGCTGTCCCAGGGTGTCCAGATAGTCAATGTAGTCTCCCTGCTTGGCCGCTAACTTCTCCAGATAATGATCGGTTGGCCGCTGCTGAAAGAACGACTTGAACTGAAAAAGATCCCTGGCCTGTACAACAATGCCAACTTCTTCAATCCCAGCGCTAACCGCCTCCTCGACAATCGCCTGAATCACCGGCTTAGCCCTTCCAAACCGATCAATGACGGGGAATAACTCCTTCTTAATCGCCTTCGAAGCTGGGAACAATCGAGTACCAAAACCAGCGGCTGGAACCAACGCCTTACGAACCCATTTCCTTTTCGAATTCATCGCTTGTGTCCACCTCTCCATCCTCCCACCTAAACTTTTCAGCTAGGATGCTTATCGCCCCTCTAAGTTATTTAAAAGGTCTAAGGGGGAAAGTTGAGGTTCACCCGTTTGTTCGCCCGCTTGTTCGCCCGTTTGCAGGTATTCCACCTGTTCCCGCAAGGATTGAGCAAAGTCTGAATCGCCCGAAGTATCGAGCAAGTCAGCCGCTTTCTCATAATCAGCGATAATGGCGTCACGGGATTCTTTACTCAGGCTTTGTGGCCCCTCAAACGACTCTCCCTGCTCTGTATAGGCCTGCCCCCAATAGGCATCCGCCCTTCCCATATAAGCTTCCGGCTTCGAAGGATCGATATCGATAGCCGCGGAGTACGCTGAAATCGCCGCCGGGTAATTTTGGGTTTGGGATAGGTTCACTGCATCGTTGAAAGCTTGCTCGAACTCCGTTGCAGGCCTAACCGAGACATCATACACGCCCCCTTGCCCAGAATAAGAACCCGCCAAAATTGTATAGGAGCCGCTGGCGGGCAGAGTGGTTACGATGGTGGAGTTAAGAGTGCCGCCGTAGTCATCGTTAACCGCAATTTCTTCCCCCTCTGGATCCAGCAGAATTAAGAGGGTGTCAAACTCTTCACTGGCCATGGTGATCGTCACCGTCTGACCACTCTCGCCCTCAAACAAATATTCATCACGCATGGGGGCAAGGCTGCCCTGCTTCTGCAGAATATCCTCCGCCCGAGCCGATGCCCCTAAAAAGGATACGCCTAAGCTTCCAGCGATAACCGCAATCACTGTCAGTAAACTTGATTTTGTGGGTTTAAGCATCCACATATTCCTATAAATTCCTTAATTGAATTGAGCAATGAGGTCAAGCTAACAAGGCATGGGGTCGACGGATTAATTTCAATAGAGATGTTCCTCCTTAGGGTAAGGGAGCCCTTCTGATTGTTCACAGTATTTCATTTTAATTAACCGGACCCCTATTCACTGGTTACAGGACAAGGCGCCAGTTAGAGGGCTTTCATTACATGGCAATATATTTTTTAAACTAGAGTGCCCTATTAAGGGAGGAAAATTGATGCGATGTAGGCCGCTGGCTGTTGGTTGTTTTTATCTGATGCTAGGTTCAGGCGCAGCATTTTCCCATGGATCTGCGATCGCGCTGCCTCAGCCAGAAGATCCCCCAGAGGAAATCTTGCGCACAGAAATTATTATTGAAGCACGATCGCCGATTAACGGAGCCCCGTTGACTGCAGCCGAATATGCTGAGCTTCAAACTCAGCTCCAAGCTCCGCCAGAAAATACCAGCGTCTCTTCAGACATTCAGGAGCTGATTTTTCTGCTGCAAATCCGCCGCGTTATTCGGCCTATACTGCCGTTTATCCCCTAAATATAGACGCTCAAGACAGACTGTGAATGATCGTCCATCCAATGGTGACGCTCCCCGCCCAAAAGAATTACGCAGAGAAATAACTATAGAGCACTAAGTTTTGTTAATCTAATTCGCAGATACTCTATTTTCATGGTTCCTGAAACAAACCCGGTTAAGTTCTAGCAATTCATTGATACTTCTGTCAGTCCCCTCGCATGTTATGTAAATGGGGGCGTGGAGTCATCCAAGTAATTCTGGTGGACTCCCGGGCGCTGATGGCTTTCCGTTTTCTGTCCATCTTTTTCTGTTTTAGCAGCTTCTTCGCCAAAATACTTTTGAATCCCTAGGTTAGGTAGGTAAGTCTATGTCATTGACCATCGCCCCTGAACAGATTGACCGGATTGTCTGGAATCAGCATCACGATCCGTTCGAGGTGCTGGGGCCCCATATGATTCAGCAGGATGGCAAAACGGTTTGGGCGGTGCGAGCCTACTTACCCCAGGCTGAAGCCGCGTGGATAGTTCTTCCCGAATCGCGGAAAGACTGTCAGATGCAGACATCCCATCATCCTCACTTTTTCGAATGCATCATCGAGGCGCAGGAAGTTTCTAACTATCAAATTCGCTATCGGGAAGGGGGGCACGAGCGTGTAATTTATGATCCCTACGCCTTTAGATCCCGTCGCTTGACTGATTTTGACCTCCACCTATTCGCGGAAGGCAGCCATCACCGAATTTACGAAAAGATGGGGGCTCATCCCACCGAAATTGACGGCGTCAAGGGGGTTTACTTTTCTCTATGGGCTCCCAATGCCCGGAATGCATCGGTGCTAGGCGATTTTAATCACTGGGACGGCCGCAAGCACCAAATGAGGAAAGGCGATGGCGGTATTTGGGAATTGTTTATCCCCGAGTTAGGGGTTGGCAATAGCTACAAGTTTGAGATCAAAAACGTTGAAGGGCACATTTACGAAAAATCGGATCCCTACGGTTTCCATCAAGAGGTCCGGCCCAAGACCGCTTCCATTGTTGCGGATTTAGAATCCTATGGTTGGCATGATCAGGACTGGATGGAAAACCGCCGTCACTCTGACCCGCTAGCGAAGCCCGTTTCGGTATATGAACTTCATCTGGGCTCCTGGATGCACGCGTCCTCCGCCGAACCTTCTATCGGTCCCGACGGAGCCCTTGAACCCATTGTGACTGTGGCCGAACTGAAGCCAGGCGCCCGCTTTCTGACCTATCGCGAACTGGCGGCTAAACTCATTCCCTATGTTAAAGACCTGGGATTTACCCATGTCGAACTCTTACCGATTGCAGAACATCCCTTTGACGGGTCTTGGGGCTACCAGGTAACCGGCTACTTCGCCGCCACCTCCCGGTACGGCAGTCCCGAGGACTTGATGTATTTCATTGATCAATGCCACCAGAACGACATCGGCGTGATCGTGGATTGGGTTCCCGGCCACTTTCCCAAAGACGGCCACGGACTAGCTTTCTTTGATGGCACTCATCTGTATGAACATGCCGATCCTCGTAAAGGGGAACACAAGGAATGGGGCACGCTGGTGTTCAATTACTCCCGCAATGAGGTGCGGAATTTTCTCGTCGCCAACGCCCTATTCTGGTTTGACAAGTATCATATCGACGGCATTCGGGTGGATGCAGTGGCCTCCATGCTCTACCTTGACTACTGCCGCGAACCCGGCGAGTGGCTGCCCAATGAATATGGCGGACGGGAAAATATTGAGGCGGCCGATTTCATCCGTCAAGTCAACCATGTTATCTTCAGCTATTTTCCAGGAGCGCTGTCCATCGCTGAAGAATCCACTGCTTGGCCCATGGTGTCCTGGCCCACCTATGTGGGGGGCTTAGGGTTCAACCTGAAGTGGAATATGGGTTGGATGCATGACATGTTGGATTACTTCCAAATGGACCCCTGGTTCCGTCAGTTTCACCAGAACAATGTCACCTTCAGCATCTGGTACGCCTTTAGCGAAAACTTTATGCTGGCGCTCTCCCATGATGAGGTGGTGCATGGCAAGAGCAATATGCTGGGCAAAATGCCGGGGGATGATTGGCAAAAGTTCGCCAACCTACGCTGCCTCTTTACCTATATGTTTATGCATCCGGGTAAAAAGACACTGTTTATGGGCATGGAGTTTGGCCAATGGAGCGAGTGGAATGTTTGGGGCGATTTAGAATGGCATCTCCTACAATACGCCCCTCACCAGACGCTCAAACATTTCTTTAAGAAGTTGAACGCCTTCTATAAGAGCGAACCCTCTCTATACGTACAGGATTTTAATCAAGAAGGATTCGAGTGGATTGACTGTAGCGATACTCGCCACAGCATTGTCTCCTTCATCCGTTGGGATAAAGAGTTCAAAGACTTCACTCTGACGGTTTGCAACTTCACTCCCCAACCCCATAGCCACTATCGAGTAGGCGTCCCTCATCGAGGGTTTTACACCGAAATGTTCAATAGTGACGCTCGCGAATTTGGCGGCAGTAATATGGGCAACCTGGGCGGTAAATGGTCTGACGATTGGTCGTTCCACAATCGCCCCTACTCTTTGGATCTGACCATTCCCCCGCTTGGAGTGCTGGTGCTAAAGCTAGACAAGTCTATAAGCCAGACATCAAATCCCCCAGAAAAGTAGATTGTAGAGGGTAAGCGATAGGCAAAAAAGCGTGCGCCGATAATCTTTCTAGTCAAGAAGATTGTTAATTTTTGTAAAGCGATGCGTAACTTTTAGGTATTAACACCTGAACCCTATTTAGTAAGTTGACTTTCAACTTCCTGTAAACCTCACAGTGTCTTCCCCGGTCGAACTGCGCACCGGGGCTTTTTTTATGGGGATTTTAGAGCCCTTATTGAGAGAATATTATGCCTACTTATCCGCATAGCGGCCACCGACCTGTATTCAGCTTTGTTACAAGTCTTGTGTTAGATTTGTAGAACTTAAGCCCTGGGCTGGTTTCAACCCAATTAACTGGGTTAGCAAACCAAAGGGCTAATGGGTGCAACCGTAATCATACTTAGTTATGCTGGGCTCTCAATATTAGCCTCCGAATATTGGCCCTTCAATAAATAGCTCTGAATCAATATAAGTAAATGCGCCTCCCATGAGCTTAGTTATTCCCGAAGAACTCTTAAAAGCATCACGGATGTCAGAATCTGAACTGATGCAAGAAATTGTGTTGATGCTATTTCAACAGGAAAAACTGACACTAGGTAAAGCAAGTCGCTTACTTAGTTTGTCGCCCATTAAATTGCAGCGCTTGTTAGCAAGTCGAAGAATTTGCGTCCATTATGACGTAGAAGACTTTCGTTACGATCTCAAAAGCTTACAAAGACAAGACTGGCGATGATCGTTGTTAATGACACCGCTGCGTTAAGCAGCCTGGCGATCGCCGGACAACTCTCTCTCTTAAAACAGCTCTATAACACCGTTATCATTCCTCAAGCCGTTGCGGATGAACTGGCGAAGGCGTCTTCGGATGATTCCGGTATTGGGGCGATACCCACCCTTAGCTGGATTGAAATTAGACAAGCCTCAAATTCTTCTATGGTGAATACGCTTCAGGAGCAACAAGATTTGGACACAGGCGATGCGGAAGCCATCATCTTGGCGCTAGAATTAGGCGCGGAGCGAATACTGATGGATGAACGCTTGAGCCGACAAGCCGCGATCAAGATAGGGTTACCCATTACGGGGATTTTGGGAATCTTAGTGGCCGCCAAAATCGAAGGGTTGATCTCAGCGGTCAAGCCCGTTATGGATGATTTGATTAGTCAAGCTGGTTTTTGGGTCAGCGGTCAACTCTATGATGAGGTTTTGCAAGCAGTGGGGGAGTAGGGGAAGAAGACTATTAAATAAAAAAGAGTGTGTTGCGAAAGCCAAACACACTCTTTAGAGCTAGACAAAACATTTAATCATCAAGTAGTTCTGTAGAGCGCCCTAAGAGCACTACTATACACGAAACCATATAGGAATTATAAAATCTGTGACAGGAATTTTTGCGATCTCGTCTCTTGAGGATTGTTAAAAAACTCGTCCGG
>JASJDH010000530.1 GCA_030065175.1 Leptolyngbyaceae cyanobacterium MO_188.B28
ACTCGATCAAGTCAGGGAAGTCGCTCGTCTAAAGCACTTTAGCCTTTCAACTGAAAAGTTCTATATCTATTGAATTTGGGATTACATCTTGTTTCATAACAAGCGACATCCTAAGGACATGGGTGCATCTGAAATTAGAGCTCACTTATCGCATCTTGCTATTAGCCGGAATGTCGCGGCGGCAACTCAAACGATAGTCTTTTGGTGGGCATCGCCCACGCCCCCCTCTATCAAAATCCTAATTTTGTCTAACTAGTGAAATATCCTAATGGTGGGCAGTGCTGACCTTTAAGTGAGGTATTTGCAATTGAGCCGTGGGGTTTTGCCCACCATACTAGCGCCCTGGCGCCGATCTGTTGCTTACCTAACAAAATTAAGCAGGGGATAGATTCCCCATGACACTAAACAGCGGTGGAATCCACAGTTACCGTAGAGACTGCATCTGCAGTGGCTGCATCTTCAGTGACCACAGAGTGAGCCTCAGTTTCCTGTTCGATGAGGGCGACCGGCTCAGTATCTGCAGTCTCAACCTGGCTAAACAACGTAGTTTTGATGGCGTCTACAATAGCCCGCAGCTTTAGTCTGAACCGGGCAATAATATCCTTCTCATCGTTAGCTGTATCCTGAGTTGCCTTTTTGACATTGTCAAAGGCTTCCTGGCCTCTTTCCCTAACCACTTCAACAGCATGATCGGCTAGATCTTTAGCAAGGGGGCGAACGGCGCCAGCGCCTTCTTTTACTTCAGTGATGGCGTCAGAAAACGCTGTCATTAGGATATCGGCAATCTTTTGCGTACGGAGACCGCCCTCTGCCTTAATGGACTGAAAGTTTTCGTTAACTGCTTCTTGGGAATTGGTATACGTCATGATTCCGCGCCTGATTAAATGAACTGAACGTTGAAAATATAAGTAACCGACTAGCCGGATTAGCTTACGGACACCGCCTCTACATCAACCACCTGCTCGGTTGCGATGGCGGCGTCAGCGGAATGACTAGCAGTCTCTTTACTCTTTTTCTTAGAGGCATTGACCTGTTCGAACAAGAGTTGGGACACTTCAGTGACCAGCAGGGTGGCGATAATGCCATCATCGAGCCAGCCAACAATCGGAAAAACATCTGGCAAGATATCGAAAGGGCTAACAAGATATAAGAGACTGCCGAGAACAACAATCCAACGATATTTAGAGTTGCGGATAAGGTTGCGGTACCAGGTGCGTAGACTCTCGATGATTGTCTGCTGTTCAGGTGTCTTCATGGGTCCTGTCTTTCTCGTTCGACAAATTCATAATCGCAAAACGAGAGAATCGGCGCAGGTAGTGAATACCCGCATGAGATGGGGTAAAATTACACCGACATCACCGTATACGGTTTTCCGCCGCCATGGCTTAAATCATTGTTTCCAAGGTATTTCGGGGGTATATTGCTGCATCACTTTTGTCTGTTTTGGTATGGCTTGTGACAGTGCTAAAAGTGTCTTTGTTGTTTCCTTGATCCATACCTATGGGGACCGCTGCTACCCCAGATCATTTTCGATGGCCTGAGATTAAAGGCGATGATGCATGGACAGCGCCCATGCGCGAAACGCAGCGGAGGTTTGATGTCCTGTTCATCGCATTGTTATGTTTCCTTACTTTTATGCGCAACTTTGTGCGCATGTATTTCCCAATTTTTGCCATCAAACTCGGTGATGTTAACACTTTTGGGCTCTGTATCTAAACAATTGACATTAACGTCAATTCCATCCGGATTAGACCTTGGCGTGTAAAACGGTTTAATGCCACATTTCTTGCAAAAAGTGTGACGAGCTATACCTGTGTTGAAAGTATACGTAGTTAATGCATCACTACCAGTCAATAACTTAAACTTCGAAAGCGGCAAAATCAAATGTAGAAACCCAGATTTCTTGCATATTGAGCAATTACAGTAATCTGCTTCAATAACATCTGGAGCATCAACTTCAAATCTAATTGCGCCGCAATGACAACTTCCTTGATAAATCATCTTACGCACCTGACATTTTTGTAAGTTCTCAACCAGGGAAGTCGAGGCGTGCGAAGTCCCGTGGATAGTTGAGATTATGGCAAGCTTTGTAGGCGGGGTTTCATATCTCAACCCCGCCTCTTTTCTTCATCGTAGCCTAGCCGCCCGTGACAATACGCTTAATTTGCTTTAGTCTGGCTTTGGTATAGGGGGCATAGCGCCATTTGAGATCTAACAAAAACCCCTTCTTGAGAACACTCTTGAAATGGGAGAATGTATTGAAGCTAGCTTTGCCATGGTATCCGCCCATCCCGCTTTCGCCGACGCCTCCAAAGGGCAGTCCTGAAACTGCCGCCTGCATAACCGTGTCATTGATACAGGCTCCCCCTGATGAAGTAGAGGCCAAAAGCTGATCTTGCTTCTCTCGATTGCGCGAGAAAAAGTAAAGGGCTAACGGTTTCGGGCGATCGTTCACCAGGGTGATCGCCTCGTCCAAACTGTCATACTCCAGCACAGGCAAAATGGGGCCGAAAATCTCTTCTTGCATAACTGGACTGTCCCAATTCACCCGATCCAACACGGTGGGAGCAAAATAGCGGCTATCTGGATCAATGTGTCCGCCAACAACAATCTCGCCGCTGTCTAAGAAGGCCGCTAACCGAGTAAAGTGTCTTGGGTTAACAATGCGACCGTAGTTAGGGCTTTGCGCAGGATCTTCGCCATAGAACTCCTGCAGACACTGCTTGATGGCCGCCATCAGCGGCTCTTTAATCCGGCGATCCACCAACAGATAATCGGGGGCGATACAGGTTTGGCCAGCATTAATAAATTTGCCCCACACGATTCGCCTAGCAGCGTACTCCACATGAATGTCAGCATCCACAATGCAAGGACTCTTGCCTCCCAACTCTAAAGTCACTGGCGTCAAATGCTGAGCCGCCGCCGCCATCACGATGCGGCCAATAGCCGTACCCCCTGTAAAAAAAATGTGATCATACTTTTCAGCCAACAGCTGTCGACTGACCTCGGCGTCTCCCTCGACAACAGCGACGTAATTAGGTTCAAAAGTTGATTGGATCAGTTTTGCAACCACAGCAGAGGTGTGGGGCGCATGCTCTGAGGGCTTGAGGACAGCACAGTTACCAGCGGCGATCGCGCCCACCAAGGGCAATATCATCAATTGGAAGGGGTAATTCCATGGCCCAATAATCAACACCACCCCTAGCGGCTCGGGTTGAATCCAGGCAGAAGCCGGAAACTGCTCAATGGAGGAGCCCACTCGTTGAGGCTTCATCCAAGACTTGAGCTGTTTGAGGACAAGATTGATTTCGCTAATGGCGGCAATTTCAAAATAGGCTTCAAAGGCTGGCCGCCCTAAATCTGCTTTCGCCGCCTCGACGATGGCGTCTTGATGACTGATAATCGCCTGTTTCAACTTCTGCAATTGGGCGATCCGAAACTCAATCGGTTTGGTGTGGCCAGCGCCAAAAAAGGTCCGTTGCCGCCCAACTAGATCTGGAATGGGAGAAACCATTACTTTAGCCGTCATTGCATCCCTCATATACAAGCTTTCAACATTCTGACGGAGCAAGAATACAGGAGTCAGGGGTCAGAATCCAATTTCTGCCTGACTTCTGTATTCCTTCTCTACTGGATTATCCCGCTCTAATCTGGCGCCCATTACATTTCTGTTCTAGAACTAGAATAGTCCCTATTGCATCAAGCCTTAGATGACTAGTGGCCCCATTTATCCAAAGAATGCTATCCAGATGGAATGACAAAAGCAATCCTTAATAGCCAGATTTCTGAGTTTAACCCATCTACTGCGGGCATCACCTTAAGCCGGGACATTCTGACGGAGCAGGAATACTCTTTCTCCTTGGGAGCCGCTTCGCGAACGAGAAGGGCAAAGCCCTACAGAAGTCAGGGGTCAGAATCCAGTTCCTGACTGACTTCTGTATTCTGCATTCTGTATTCCTGCTCTACTGGATTGTCCCGCTTTCAGTTGGAGCCCGAGTTGTATGTGGTCTTGAGATATGCAAATTCTTAAGAAGTTCCCCTGAAAATCAGGAGCCTTCGCTAAAACTATTGGTGTAATAGAAATGAATAGTTTCAGGATTACACACTGAATGAGCAAGAGTAACTATCCAGCACTGGCTTTGACTCTAGTGATTACGACGGGGTTGCTGGGTGGCGGTTTTTGGTATCTAAGGAAGACTGCTCCAGGCTTATTCTCTGGGTCGATTAGTCAACCGTCCGGGACTGGCTCCACAAATCCTAACACCTCAACGCAGCTGACGCTTCTAGGAGACACCTTCAGCGGCTACAGCACCTTCCGTAGCGATGAGTTTCAAGCAGCGTTAGCGGAATTTGGGGTTGGATTGAAATACGAAGATGAATTTGATCAAGCTCAGCGGGCGGCGAAGCTGAGTCAAGGCGCCGCCGATTTGATGGTGACGACCCTCGATCAATTTCTACAGCAGCAGCCCCAGGGAAAAATTGTGGGATTGATCGACCGCACCGTTGGAGCGGATGCGGTAGTGTTGAATACCAAGAAATACCCAAATCTCAAATCACTTCAGGATGTCACTCAGCTGGTTCAGCAAGCCCGCGCCCAAGGACAATCCTTGAGTATCGCCTATGCGGGGGACACCCCCAGTGAATACCTGGCCCTTGTGCTGGACACCAAGTTTGAAGCCTTCAAGCTGTCCGATTTTGAGCAATTGCGAGTGGCGGACGCCTCGGAAGCCTGGAGCCAGATGCAAGATCCCAACCAAAATGTGGCGATCGCAGTGCTCTGGGAGCCCTTTGTCACCCAAGCCCGGCAGCAAGGGTACACCGTCGTCTTATCCAGCAACGACGCTCCAAACTCTATTGTGGATGTGATTGTCGCCTCAGACCGACTGATGCAGTCCAAACCAGACCAAATTACGGAGTTACTAGAAGCCTACTATCGCCGCATCGATGTGAATATTCGAGATGCTTCCCAACTGCAAACGCAGATTGCGAAGGATGGCGGGCTTTCTCCCGCCGACGCCGGGGCGGTGCTGCAGGGAATCGCCTTCTTCACCGCGGCTGAAACCCAACGCTGGATGACGGATGACACGTTGCAACGACGTGTGGGCGCGATCGCAGCGGTATTAGTATTATCAGGGCGGTTGAACCAAGTGCCGCAAAATCCGGACGCCCTCTTTACCAACCAATTTCTGACCAAGGCCGCCGCCAATACCCAAACCCTGATTGACCTGGTGCGGGCGGATAACCCCTCATTGGCGGATAAACTAGCGGGTAACAAGACCCAAACAGCCGCCGCGCCGCAAGTCACCGCTAGCCAAGTACAGGCCGCCCCCAATATCGGCAACTTGCAAGTTCAGGGGAAAGTTGACTTTGCGACAGGGTCCGCCCAGCTGACCAGTGTCGGCCAGCAAACTCTGGAGGGATTGGTTAAAGAAATCCAAGAGTTTAATCCCCAAACCGTTGCCGTGCGAGTAATTGGCCACACCTCCCGAACCGGATCCGCAGGATTTAACCAAACCTTGAGCCAGCAGCGGGCTCAAGTCGTGCTGAATTTCCTACGCGGAAAAGGCATCCAACACAATATTGTGGCCGAGGGTAAAGGGTTTAGCTCTCCTCTACCGGGTATCGCGCCCACAGATGCGAAAAATCAGCGAACGGAGATTCGCTTAGTTCGGGTGAATTAACCCGGGGAGCCTTCAATTAAAATGAACGGAAACCAATGTCTATACCGATTCCCGACCAACAACAGCAAGCGCTGTTGGCGGAAGCATTACAACTATCCCGTTATTTAGTCAACACCAACAGTACTGAGGCCGATACCGTCCTTGTAGAACGGCGGCGATCTCGGTTGCAACAGTTGCAGGACAACCTGACCCAACTGGCCCATCCGATTTGTCGGGATCGACTGAAGCCAGAGGCGATTCCCTTAGATGTTCGTCAGGCTTTTGTGCGGGCCGTGTTGCTGGTGACCAGATATCACCAAGTTGGCGGGATAGGATGGCAAGGAACGCTCCCTTCTCAAACCTTGAGCAAATATCGCCCCGATCCCATCCCGCCTTGGCTGAAGGAGCAAGCAGTCGTCGCACACCTGTGTCGCCTATTTCAAACGCCCCCTGACTTCGAAGACGAACTAGAGGCGACTCTTCAGACCGTAGACAGTCGAATTCAAACACAACGACGTCTGGTTGAAGCGATTTTAAAGGACAGGGGTATTACCCAAAACACTCAGCCGCAAGATTCTGCCGTATCCAGCCTATTCAAAAAGCTGTTTGGCGGCATTGAAATACCGCCTACCAAAATTCACTGCATCTACACCCCGTTGCAGATCTACTTTTGTCTTGACTTTCCTGATTCAGACGGGGGTGAGTCCAGCAATGGATGGGAAGCGGTGAGCGCTGACGATCGACACCGGCTGGTCCAACTGCAGCACAGTCTTAAAACATTCAGCTTCGATAAGTTTCAACGCTTTCCTATGTTTGGACCCTGTAATCCAGACGAAATTGATGCGGATTGGGCCCAGAAAATTGCTCAACAGGTAGGGAGTACGGTTTCGGAAACGGTGAAAACAATGTCCCAAAATGTTGGGGTCCTGCCGTTGCAGGATGCCGAGACGTTTTTAATTCACGATATTTGGGGCCATTATTGGCAACTTGTCCTGACTCAGTTTGAAGGGGATTACACCATTCTGGCCGATTGCGATCAACCGTTGCGTGGAGCGGAAACAGCCAGAATGGTGTAATCCCCTTCAAACTGAGTCAGGACAAGTTGCCAATAATGGCCCCAAATATCGTGAATTAAAAACGTCTCGGCATCCTGCAACGGCAGGACCCC
>JASJDH010000531.1 GCA_030065175.1 Leptolyngbyaceae cyanobacterium MO_188.B28
CCGTAGGCATCAAACTCATGGCTTTGCTGCACAATCAACGCCTGCACCTGTCGCTGCTGCATCAGCTTAGTGGCCGCCGCCGCCGTCGCCGAGTTGCGAATGGTGACCACTTCTCGCATCATAATATCGGCAACTTTCATCATCACAAATCTCCTTGCCAATTGAATCGCCAATCGCACAGCTGGGTCGGCGACGTCATGCGGGGGCTGGGATAGGGATACAACCCCTGCATGTTCAAATTCGCCTGTTGAAAGACAATCCAGCTGATTTGGCCTTCGCCCATTTCTTCGCTGTGCGCCAAACTTCCCTGGCTCAGATACAATCGGCCTTCTTTGTCCCAATTGAACTCTACTTGAGGAATTTCAAGCCAGATGCGCCCTGCCCATGAAATCACCAGTCCCTTACCATAGAGACAATCCTCGGCAACCTTCCCTTGCAGGCATACAAAGCTATCGCTATGGGGATAGCCATAGTAGCCATTAACGGTAGTCCCTTGTTTCACAAAGTTAAGGCATACGCCCGCCCCATCGCGCCAATCTTGAGGATCAGGTTCAGTGCAAAACTGATAGGCCCCATCTGGAAGATTAGTTAGCAACGTCTCCGCCGTTGGCAAAATGCCAGACTCTTCGCCTTTTTCTAACGATGCAGGCAATGTCGTTACGTTAGAAAATAGCAGCCAGCCAACTAGCCCTACTAAACCGACAGAATGACGCCAGACAGACATGATATAGTCCTCCGGCTGCTTGCTATCTTCATCCTATCGCCAAAACTTGACGAACTTGTGAAAGCCAATCACAGTAATTAGATGGGTTGTTGGATCGATCATAACCACATCCCAGTGTGGCTGAGCTTTGCTTTCAGAGCAGCTATGCCGTTTCTCCCAAGACAGAGCGATAAGTTTTTTCGCGATCGCTCAAAAATTCCTGGCTAGAAGCAATTTTGTTACCTCACGATTTCCCAAACACAGAACTGTTCAAGGACCGCCAATAGGATAAGCGATCGCAATCTCTCCTGTCTTGGATTGGAGTCTCCTCAGGGTAGAGAGAACCCCGTGGGGGTAAAGGCTAGGGCAATGGATACGGCCGCTTACATTAGGCTAATTTTATGCATCGCTGAGACCGTAGATAGGTTGTGAAGAACTGTTCAATTGTCCTCAGGGCGCGATCAATACCCTGGTGGGCAGTGTCTGAGAGAGACCCACCCAGGTCAAAGCTTTCAGTTGGAATCTGAAGCAACCAGGCTTGGGGATGTCGACCGTAGAGCGCGTGGGTCAAGGCCAGCAGCGTTGACGGTTCACAATTGTAAGTTAGGACAGGCGCTTTGTAGAGGGGCGATGATGGTTTGCTAATAACAATCGGGTCAATTTGAACATTTGGGGCGCAGCTTTTGCCGCAGGCGTAGACGAAGATGACATAGTCGGCCTTGGCGATGTCAGCAACTAGTTCTGGCGCTAGCTGGTGAACCGCCAAAGCTTTGACCGACGGTAGTCGCCAGTCGGTCAAAGCTTTGGCGACCCGAAGGCCGACGGCGTCGTCACCCCGCAGTTCGTTGCCGTAGCCAATAATAAGAAAGTGGTATTGGGTAGAGGCCGGAGTGGTTGGAGAGGTAGGAATCAAGGGTGTACCTCCTTGGGGATAGGCGTCTTCGCCTCTGAGGATAGAAAGTGGATTTGAGGATTTTGTGAAGCATTATCGATAAAGTTGATGGAGCACCTAATCGTTGGTGCTGATAAGCTGCAGGTGCAACGGCGGTAGACCTGAACTGCTGAAGTGAAAAAAGCTAAGGGCGTAGGACTGAATAATCTGTCCTAGATTCATCAGTCGCTACAGTCTTTCTGTTGCTAGGGAAATCTGTACGGCTAACAGGCGATCGCCCGCATTAGCCAAGGCCAACAGGTGTCTGACTAGAGAGCCGGTCCAGTATTCGTTGTTGACAAAGTGGACCTTATACCAGGTAGGACAAACTGTAATTTGGGACACAAAATTTAGGACTAGAAATCGGTCTTGACTAGAAAGGATATTCATGAGTAATCACACTGCTATCGGAGCAATTCTGTCAAGTCTTAATTCTGGACCGGCTCTCTAGACAGATGCCACAGATACGGGCGGTGATTCCTAGCATTTCCCAAAATGGTTGTCCTTCGCAAAATTTCTCAAATCTCCGAAACTCGGTGACGAGAAACCGCGTATCGGCCACTTCTCCCTGGTTTTTAATATAGATGCAGATTTTGGCATAGCCCTCAAGACACGTGATTGGATCAGTGACAATTCTTTGTGCCATGATTGCTTTACTTTGGCTGTTCTAAACGTAGGCTGTAGAGTCTAGGCGCATATCTTCCAGGACTTGCCAGGCAATATTGCATTCCTGTTCCATCTGAGCTTCCTCATCGTCAATGATATGGGTATGTTGCAACGCTTCTTGAATACGTTGGGATAGCTCATCTCGTGGCGGGACGCCAGGATGGCCCTTGATCAAGATATCGGTGACGGAGACGATGCCCAATAGCTCATTGCGCTCAATCACCGGAGCCCGGTGAATCCCAGCATCTGCAAGGATCTGGGCCGCCTCCTGCAAAGTTGCGCTGACCGGTACTTGAACGCAGCGCCGCCGCATAATGTCGCCGACCCGAACAAAGTGGGGATTGTCGCCCTGGGCAATCACCTCGTAGACAATGTCTTTCTCAGTCAGGATACCGTGGGGACCCTTCTCGTGGGATTCCTCAACCACCAGCGATCGCACCCGCTGAGCCCGCATCAGCCAAATGGCGTTTTCAACCGTGGCGGAACGACGAATCACCACAACGGGCTTGGTCATAATGTCTCTAACGGTTAACATGCTTGACCTCTCCGGCAAGCGAACTCACCGACAACAAGAGCCCCTATTGTTATTGACAAGTTAGTTGTAAAACGAAAGTCTGAGGAACTTGTGAGGAGGTTTATTTAGCCACAATGTTGGGGTTGCGATAATGCCGTAGGCATATTTATCGTGGCTGCGCTCCACGATCAGGGTTCACACACGATGGTTGATGGCGCCAAACCTTAGCTCATAGCTGTGGGGCTGCGGTCATACCCTGCAAAATCATGAGGAATCTTACCTTGAATTTGGCTTTCGTAGTGAGCAGCATCCTCTGCAGTAAGGCCCACTTCCTCATTTAAACGAGCGAGCATTGACTGTTCCCGCTGCCGAATCCTTCGATGTCGCCGCATGAAGAGGTTTCGGACTCGTTCGAGAACACTCAGCTTGGGAGTCGTCGTTTCAAGCTCAGGGGTCGAGGGTGCGCCAGGCTCAGATTCAGTTGCTGACGCCGGTGAAATTGTCTCAGGCGCTGCAGCTTGTACACTGGGGCTCCCCCCCTTTTGGACTTTAGGTCCACTACGATAGGGAACACCTCGCCACTTCAAATCAAAGCTGGGTTGTTCAGGCATTTCCGCCAGTGCGCGGAAAGATACTGGAGCCCCCCGGTAGGTCCCCGTTGCAAACACTGAACCAAACTTGGGAACGGGATTGGGTGTATAGTCATAGTTGACGCCGCGATAAGTGAGTTTCATAGTCCCTGCCTCCTTGAAGCGATGAAGCAATCTGAGGCGCGTTCCTTCGGGACAAATCCCTACTTCCGTCTCCCTGTGATCGAATCCCTCACACCATCGAGCAGAGAGATGAACGATTCTCTTTACATCTGTATTATATAATACGACTTTATAGAATCTTAATGTTTTCAATACTTTGCTTGAAGGGATACAGCTTTAGTCAGGGTTGATCAGTCCGTCTTCCGGATTGACCAAACGAAGTAATTTCTGCTTGATTTGCATATCGAAAACTTCCCACTTGAGGCGAGTATAGTCACTGTTGTCGTGGAAACCCGCAAGGAAACCGACCGGAATCTCGAAGCCCCCAGCCATGGAGCGGCCTCCCCCAAAGAAGCGTCCCTGATTGTCATGCCCAAAGGCTTCCTTAATGAATTCATCCGGATCCAGAGTGATTTTGCTGGTGCGCAGGGAGCCAATCACCACTTCCCGCTCCTCATCTTCATCATGAAGAATGCCATAGACCAAGGCGGTGTGGACGTTTTCTTCAGTGACTAAAAAGTCAGCGGCTTGGGGAATAGCGTCCCGGTCTTCGTAACGCAGATAGCCTACCCCAGCGATAGAAACACTATTTTGGACGGCTCGATTATGCAGGGACCGCCCGATTACATCCATGGCCCGCTTGGAGAGGGATGCCTGCAGTACCGCCTCAAGCAGTTGAGCATCGTAGTAGCGACTCAGATAAGCCGCGGCTAAGAAATCTGACTCTGCCGCTTGCATGAGACGATTGGTATCAGAGCGCAGGCCATGCATCAACGCTGTCGCACATTTGACGTGCAGGCTATTGTTGCGGTCGAACTCCATGAGTCCAGTCTGGAGGTACTGGGTCAAAATAGTTGCGGTCGCCCTAATTTGAGGACGAATATCCACAACCTCTGCATCGAGGGTATCTTGGAGAGCGTGATGGTCAATGACCAACACCAAAGGGAGGCTTGCAGTTTGAGCTAACGGCGTCAGTTGACTGGTGGATCCCTGGTTATCGATCAAGACATAACCTTGGTATTTCGATAAATCTGGCTGCTCTCCGGTCTGATTTGTCCAGCGACGGGCGGGTAATCCAGTTAGCTTAACCAGGGCGATATTCTCCTGGTGACTCAGGGTTCCTGCATAAAAAATGTTACAAGTGATGTCGTAGGTTTTAGCAATCAGCTGATATGCCCAAGCTGAAGAGAGGGCGTCCGGATCAGGGAAATCCTGCAGCAAAACCAACTGGTGTTCTCCCGAATGAGCCGTTAGCATCTGCCGTAAAGCCAGAACAAGCTGCTCTGATTCCTGATCGGGCGGCGATCTCAAACTCTGCTCAGATTGGGGATCATCCATATAGCAACCCTATGGAATCTTTAGGCGTCATGACTTTGCTAAAAAGTTAGCATATACTTGCGCTGTTTCTTTGTGCATATCTGTGCAAATTGCCGAAGAGACTGGAAAAAAGTGGGAGAAAGCCCGGAAATTGTCGCAATCTCTGCTCACTGCAACCATCGCCAAATCATCGGGCCAATACTGACCAGGACTATTCTAAGCTGATAGGCAATAGGAACGCTATTTTTTGGCGCTCATGCTACTGACGAGTTTTCAAGCTTTCCCCAACTTTTTGGCGCTGTCCTATGGCGGAATCAGTCACGATATCCTGTTGGTTGACTCAATTGGCGAAACGGTAGCGACCTGCTTCAGGGCGATGCCATTGGTGCTTGCGAGCACCCTCTGCTAGGATATTTGAGATTCGGTTACGAGCGTTTTTGCGAGCGGAATTAGGGATTGTCTCCGCCACAATGGCATCTATTACGTCCGCAATCTTAAACATCTTTTTGGGCTGAGCTTGCAAAATCCCAGATACGACAGTGGGTAGCGGTGTCTGGAGATACTCGTCGCGCATATATTTCTGCCATCCTCGCCGGAGATATTTGGACCGGGTTGCAGTTTTACGCGGTTGAGTCGGTTTGCCTTTTGTCGCCTTTGCTTCCTGCTTTGAGGATGCCTGGGCTGGCTTCTCCGTCGGTGGGACAACCACCACGTCAGTCATCTGGGTGGGCGCTATGGCGCCATTCTTGTCTGCTGCTGTTGTCTTATCTGGCTCAAATATATCCAGGACCGTTTGCAGACTAGCGCGCTGTGCTTGAATCGTTGCTAATTGAGCGGTCAGCTTGGCTTCCTGTGACTCTAAGTCTGAGTCAGCAGCCAAAAGTTTCGAAAGCACGGAATCGGACATCTTGTTACCCTTAGAGAAAAGCTTACAAAGAACCAATACTACTGCCAGAAAAGCCTGGCAACGATTTATCAAAAGAGACGATCGTGACTCCCAATCAGGGTAAGATCTCGGATAGGAATTTATCCTGCAAAGACTTCCTATCAATTCTTCAGAGCCCCATGGCGAGCGCTTGTGATCAATTCGATAGGTAAAGTGTTAATAAACACCAAACTATTATCATTATAGCGATTTCCACTTGAATTGAACACGTCTCGGCAAGGTGGGGCGTGGGGTGTTGTCAATGCAATGAAAACCTTTATAGCTGGCGCTTTCAAACACAGAAAAAACTCCAGCCAACAGATTGGAGTTTTGGTGTGGGGAGGATTGATTCACACAAAGAGCGCACGCCAAACTTGAGGGATACAAAAACGCTCTTCAACTAGCACGGAAGGACAATTTAGCGCCTGATACTCAGACGGTTAGGCGCAGGCCTGAGGAGAATCGGGCAGTACTCCGGTGATGAGCAAGATTCTGTCCAAAAAAGGTCATTTGATCTGAAACCCTTATCCCACAGTGCTTTGAGCGTGAGACTGGCTTGAGACTGATTATCTATGTAGATAATAAAGTTGCGGAGGTAATGGGAGCCTGATAATCAATCTTAGGGGGACGACGTTCTAAGTCCAGATCATAGACTGAAACTGTCAGGACTGAGATCTCAAGATTAGTTATCGAGAAATAGAACCGGGATAAGGCTCTGAGAGTGTTAATTCTTCGTTGTAAGTGGGTAGGCAGAATTAATTACAGAGAAAAGTCGCTGAAACCACCTGAATACCTGAATCCAGTCTGTAAACGTCATTGCACAGGTACTTACTTGATGGGAATTTTCTCAAACCTATTGAGAATTACAGAACGAGTACTGAGTTCTGACATTTTCTTAGATGAAAAGGTAGACCATGAACATTCATGCACCCAAGATCGATAAAACCGCCATTAGTCCCTATGACTATTACTGTGATGGCTACGCTTGCCCGGGCGCGCAGGGGAATGGATATATATC
>JASJDH010000532.1 GCA_030065175.1 Leptolyngbyaceae cyanobacterium MO_188.B28
AAGTATCGGTTTAAGCCGTTTCCATTGGAGATCCCGTAGGTCGCCTCGATTGTAGGGAGGAAGAATCATGATTGAGGTTAGAATGCACTAACCTCAGCATATCTATCGATTTCAGAAGGTTTTAAAACACGCCCTAGTACTATTACTTTCTCGTAAAGCTGGAACCTTAGCCTACGCGTCCCCTGCAAGAGCTAGGTAGGCATGCAAAGGTTTATAATTACTGAGTTTCATGCTCCAACCCAGCCTACGAGATCAGAGATCGCACTGAGAAAGCGGCGCTAGTTAATATCCTGCAGATTTCGGCTGTGGCAGTTTTGGCCACCTTTATCTAGGGGGAGAAGAACGAGAATATTTTGACAGCAGCGCGGGCTGTAGATGCTGCAATGGAAAGTGTTCCGGGCCGAGAGCAATTGACCTCAAAGCGCAAGGAATAGATAGAATCAGTGGAAATAACGTTCCCGGTCATCGGCTCTAAGTAACTTTTGAAACTCCATGAGTAGCTTTGGTCAGTCCGTAGCATCGGAATTGTTAGCCTGCTCCCAATGGATTGCAAAAATTACAATATGAGGAATAGAACTGAACATAGGCACAAGAAACTTAGCGTTTTCGGATTCTCCAAAACGAGGTTTTCTTCAAGGATCCTATAGATGATGCCCTCATACCTCCTAGAAGATCATCATATTCAGTTTGAAGTACCATTGTTCTTCGCTCAATCTCTGGTAACAGGCTCTCAGGCCAATCTTCCTTAAGCCAGCTTGGGAACAACATCTCTTCACCCGTAGTACTTATGGCTTCATATATAGCCACATGCTTAATGTATTTCAAAAGCATTGATTTAAGCTGTTCATCAGGCTGAGCAAGATGTATTGATCGTTCGATTATAGAGACAATTTCATTATGATTTGGGATCACTAATTTCCTAATGATTTCTGCACTTACCTTCTGTAAAAGAGAGTCTTTTACATCCTTTTTATTAAGTAACTGTTGCCAAATAATGTCGTCTTTCGACAAACGAAGATATATTGGCCAGTAGAATTCTGATAGCTGGCTAGCAATATGCTCAGCTTTGGTTTTTAGGCGAAGGCTTACAATTTCTTTTTGCTGGCTCAGAAAGAAATCAACAGCCGATTTTCCGAGAAATCCGGCAGTAGCAGAAATTACTGCGAGCAAAGCAGGATCTTTCAGAGAATCAATAAACGCCATAGATGGATTTAGTTTCCTTTCAGCATCTCTAAATTACTTATCTGAATACACTATGCCTTGAATTGTGCAAACCAAACTATTATTTAGCCTGCCTTCTCTCGCTCTACTCTGCATAACGCCCCTGAACGGAGTAGTTAGGACTCTAGCAGAAAAAAGTTGGACTCACTTTCTACGGAATGCATGCATGCCAAGGTTTTGACGTGGAAAATGTTCAACTTATTTTTTCTAGCGTACTTAGCCAAATACTAAGTTGAATATCCACTCCTCAGATGGGAGTTAGGCAGATCTTTGTCAGCCCTTACCCCAAGATATAGGAGTTATGCAAATCAAACTCTTGATAACTTCTCAGATAAGGTGTTTAGATAGATCTAGCTCCGAATAATTGTCCCGCTGGCGGGGGTTATGCTGCTTATGTCGCCATGACCGAGGGTATGCATTTGTATTAAAATACATTTGTATTTGCCGGGGTTAAAGACCGGGAATCACTCCGTTGTCCCATTGCTCTAACCCTATCGATAGCGTTTTCAGTTCCATAAAAACACTAAATAAATGTTCCATGGGGTTCAGAAGGGTGTATAAATAACCTTTGAACCTTTCCAGGCGTTAGCTGCTTGTCCCCATGCCTGCCACTGACATTCCCCGGCTGCATCCTGAAACCATCGAAGCGGTAAGAGAGAGAGCCGATATCGTCGATATCGTATCGGAACATGTGGTGCTGAAAAAGCAGGGTAAAGACTTTGTCGGCCTCTGTCCGTTTCATGACGACAAGTCGCCCAGTTTCAGCGTTAGCCCCAGCAAGCAATTCTACTATTGCTTCAGCTGCGGCGCTGGGGGCAATACGTTCAAATTCCTGATGGAGTTGGGCAAGCGTCCCTTTGCGGATGTCGTGTTGGATTTGGCCCGCCGCTATCAGGTGTCAGTGCGCACCTTGGAGCCGACAAAACGGCAAGAATTGCAGCGTCAGCTTTCCCTAAGGGAACAGCTCTATGAGATTTTAGCGGTCACGGCCAAGTTCTTCGAACACGCTCTGCGGCAGTCAGACGGTGAGGCGGCGATGACCTATCTGACCGCCTCGCGCCGTTTGACCCCAGAGACCATCCAGCAGTTTCAGCTGGGCTATGCGCCGGGGGGATGGCAGACGCTTTATGGCTACCTGGTAGAGCAAAAACGCTATCCGGTCGAGTTGGTGGAAAAGGCGGGGCTGATTGCGCCTCGGCAGGCGGGCAGCGGCTACTACGATCGCTTCCGCGATCGCTTGATGATCCCCATTCAGGATAGTCAAGGTCGCGTCATCGGGTTTGGCGGCAGAACCTTGACGGATGAAAAACCGAAATACCTCAACTCGCCTGACACCGAATTATTTGACAAGGGCAAAACGCTGTTTGGGTTGCATCAGGCCAAAACGGCGATCGCCAAACAAGATCGGGCGGTGGTGGTTGAGGGATATTTCGATGTGATCGCCCTGCACGCGGTTGGCCTTAATAATGCGGTAGCGGCCCTAGGCACCGCCCTGAACGCCGCCCAGGTGCGCCAATTGCTGCGCTATACCGATTCCAAACAGGTGGTGCTCAACTTCGATGCAGACGCCGCCGGGGTCAAAGCTGCCAAGCGGGCGATTAGCGAAGTCACCGAGATGGCCTACCAGGGAAATCTGCAGCTGCGGGTGCTCAATCTACCCGATGGCAAAGACCCTGACGACTATCTGAAAGCCCATCCAGCAGAAGACTATCGCACCCTGCTGAAAGCTGCCCCCCTCTGGTTAGACTGGCAAATTCAGCAACTCCTCCAAGACTGCAACCTGAAACAGGCGGATCAGTTTCAGCAGGGAACTCAGGCGGTGGTCAAGCTGCTGAGCGATATTGCCAATGCCGATACCCGCACCCACTACGTTCGCCATTGCGCCGAAATTTTCAGTCAGGGCGACGCCCGATTGGTGCCGTTATTAGCCGAAAATTTACTGGCTCAGGTCAGACGTAAACGGCGATCGCCGGATGAACGCAAACCGTCCCAGCCGCCGCCGAACCCTTGGTCAGTGACGTCCCTAGAGGAAGCTGAATCCGCCCTATTACGGATTTATCTGCACGCCGCCGACTATCGTCAGACCGTAGTTGACGCGCTGGAGGAACGGGATTTGCAGTTTAGCTTCTCTCACCACCGGGCATTATGGCGACAACTGACAGAATTTTCCGCCACACAAGGTGGCAATCCCGCCATATATCCCCAAGATCCGTCATCGCATTGGGGCGAACGGTCAGAGAGTTCCTCTGAGGGTAACCTGGCGGCCATGCTGCGCGATCGCTGTGCAGAATCTTCAGGGTCGATCAATCAAGTCCTCCATCTTTTACATTTGGAGGAAAAAACCCAGCGGGATATCCTGCGGGCGCCCCTCGTCATCCGAGCCGCCGTCGCCTGCATGGAAAAAGCATTGTGCGAGAAGCGGTATCGCCATTTCCTCACCCTATGGGCCGAAACCGATGGGGCCGACTCCCCTGAACGGCATACCTACTATCAACAGCAGATTTATGCCGAGAAAAAGCGAATTGAAGAACTGGAAAAGCAGCGGCAAGTAGATTTTTCTGATTTAGCGCAAATCCCTTGGGTAGGAGAGTTTTATAGTTCTCTAGAAAGCCCCTAAAGAATTTGCGTCAAAATGCAGTACTCCAAAAAGGGCTCCAACTCAATCCGGGACAATCCAGCAGAGAAGGAAGTCAGCAGTAAGAATACAGAAGCCAAGTCAGAAACTGGATTCTGTATTCTGTCTCCTGCATTCTTACCCAATGGCTATGTCCCACTTCAAGTTAACACCCTAAAAAAAGACCAAATGGCTAACCACTTGGTAGTAGTGAGCCATGGGTCTAATCGCGATAATAAACAAAGAAACGTGAGAGTTTAAAGGCCATCTGTGGGGGGAGATAGCATCTCCCCTCATTTACTTATCGATTGGGATTGGCCTATCCACGAACATTTCCTCAGACTTTATCTTGACTTCATGCTGAAGCGAGCGTGCAACCAAGTGCGACTAGGATCTTGAAATCCTTATATATCAATGCTTTCAGGGTTTATTTTTCGAAGGGAGTAATATCTATCTTAAAAAGGCCCCTGTTGTTAACGAAATGCCGTCGTCTCAGACTCCACTTTTAAGCTTATTGCACTTCCTTACACGCTCGCTTCAATTAGGCTATACAGGTCTTCAGCGCTGCAAATCTCCTTCTTCCCCACTCTCACTCTGACTCCAGTTCTGCGAGCACTGCGTTTAGCTCTATTTCTAGCTGCTCCACACTCGGCAGATTCTCTTTTAGCTGCTTGGGCAGCTGGTGAGTCGAAACCGCAAGGGGGGTATTGAGATTGCGGAGCGCATATTCAGCAATCGTTCGGTCTTTAGACTTGCACAAAACAATACCGATAGTCGGCTGGTCATCAGGGTGGCGCATCAGGTCATCCACTGCAGACACATAGAAATTCATCTTGCCGGTATATTCGGGTTTGAATTCTGTCACCTTCAAATCAATAACGATGTAACAGCGAAGCCTCAGATGATAGAACAGCAAATCAATGAAATATTCATTGCCCGAAACCTCCAACCGATACTGACTGCCCACAAAGGCAAATCCGATACCCAACTCTAGGAGAAAATCCCGGATATGCGTCACCAGAGCAGATTCCAAGTCTCGCTCCTGAGCTGCATTAGTCAGCGTCAGAAAATCCAGTTTGTAAGGGTCTTTGATGAGGTTCTGCGCCAAGTCGGACTGCGATTCGGGCAGTGTACGATCAAAGTTGGTTACGGCGCTCCCTTGCCGCTGGTAAAGACCGCTTTCAATTTGCAGCGTCAAGACGTTCCGGCTCCAGCCATTCTCGATTGTTTTCTGGATATACCAGCGCCGCGCCTCTGGGTCTTTTTCCTTGTCCAGCAAGACACAATTATGAAACCAAGGAATTTGTCCAGCAAGCTGCTGGACAATTTGTTCATCAGGATAGGCTTCAGCAAAAGCCCGCATATAGAGAAGGTTCGTACGAGAGAAACCTTTGATACTCGGGAACGCCCGTTTTAGGTCTTTGGCCAGACGCTGTATAACCTTGCTTCCCCAGCCCGCCTCTCGTTGCCGTTGTAAAATCTCCTGGCCAACTTGCCAGTAGAGTAGAACAAGTTCTTTATTAACCGCCAGCGCTGCCTTAACCTGAGCCTGACGGATGCGGTCTTTCAGGTCATTTAAGAAGGCGATGTAGTTTTCTTCTTCAGGAAACAAGGATGGAGGTCTGAGCATGGTCTAGTTTTAGCTGACCATGAACAAGAGCACAACCCAATTACATATTTATCCAGTTTCAGGCATTTGGCGCGCTCGTCTAAGCCCATGACTCCCTGCTTTTCTGATATAAGCAATGGCAAACGGGCGCCTATGACCTTTCCTCAGGCATTCTCTCCTTCGCGCTGAGTTTAATACGGAATCAAATGATCGGTTTGCGGATTTGGAGTGGACATGGGCAAACGGTTAGCTTCATGCTCTATGGGCAGAGCAAAGTATCCCGCGTATCCCGACCGGTGACTGGATTTGTGCCCTGAGCAACTTCACAGAGCGCATCCTGAGTCTTAAATTGCAGGAATACATCGGTGAAGTCGGCGCCATCAATAATGGCGCGGTCAAATACAGTATTGAAGGCGTAAGCCCCCTCCAAAATTGCATTTGTTAGATTGGCTTTGATAAACCGTGCTGTGTCCAGGGTGGCGTAACTCAGGTTGGCTCCTTCCAAATTTGTCCGTTCCAGTCCAGCCCCCCATAAACTGGCCTCCCGCAAATCTGCGCCGCTGAGGTCTGCATCCTTCAATTTGGCCATGGTAAAGTCCAGCCCTTTCAGGTCTTGACCCGAGAAATCGGCTCCCTCTAAAACAGACCGAGTGTAATCTGTGGCCAAGGTAGGAGGCGCCCAGAGCGACCCAAAAGCCAGACATAAAGCCAGCAGACAACAGAATCGGATTAAGTTGGTCAAAATCTGTGGACGTCGCATTGTTTCGAAGGTGTTACAAAGCTTTCAAGTTAGTCTACTTTGAATAGTACCTGAATCTGTTCCAGCCATTGGCCGGTTGGTTATGCTGATGTCGTCTTCCTCTTCTCAATCCTCTGAAATTGGAGCCTTAGGTGAAGAATTAACCGCCACTTGGTTAACCCAAAGGGGTTGGCGGATTCTACAACGGCGATGGCGCTGTCGCTGGGGCGAATTGGACTTGATTGCGGTTCGTCAACATTCTGACGCTCCTCCTAGCGCCGATGCGCCGTCCCTGATTTTCGTAGAGGTCAAAACTCGGAGTCGGGGTAATTGGGACGCAGACGGCCTTTTGTCCGTCACAGCCCGGAAACAAGCCAAGCTCTGGCAGGCGGCTCGCCTGTTTCTGGCAAAACACCCTAAATTAGCCGATTTACCTTGTCGATTTGATGTGGCTCTAGTTTGCCGCCAGCGTCTTCTAGAAAAACAAGACGATGTGCGATCGCAAGATCCCATCACCTGTCCCATTCCAGGAACCAACCAATCTCTAGTTCTGCAGGACTATATCCAGGCAGCCTTTGAAATGTCCTAATGAGATTTCTAAGAATGCATATCCCGATGTCAGTTGACCAGTCAGTAAACAGAATTAATTACCGAGACAAGCCGTTGAAACCACCTGAATAGGT
>JASJDH010000034.1 GCA_030065175.1 Leptolyngbyaceae cyanobacterium MO_188.B28
AGCGCTGCGAGAACTCTCTCTACAGCATGGTAAACCGGTTGAACTAAAAGTGTCTGGGGGAAACACCTTAGTTGACCGGAATATTCTAGAGGCGTTGAATGACCCTCTGATGCACCTCATTCGCAATTCTTTTGATCACGGCATCGAAACACCCGATGTCCGTCGAGCGCAGGGCAAGTCAGAAAAAGGGCGAATCGAAATTCGGGCATTCCACCGCAGCAATCGCACCGTTATCTCAATTCAGGATGACGGCTGCGGCATTTCCCTGGATAAGATCCGTGAAAAAGCCCGACAGATGGGCCTGGACGAAATGCTATTGGCCGCCGCCAGCGATCAAGAGTTACTTTCCTTAATCTTTGAACCCGGATTTAGTACGGCGGACCAGGTCACCGACCTCTCTGGTCGGGGAGTAGGCATGGATGTCGTCCGCAATAACCTCAAACAAATTCGAGGCGACATTCGAGTAGACACCCAAGATGGCGTCGGCACCACCTTAACGATCTCGGTTCCCTTTACACTCTCCGTCACCCGCGCGCTCTTGGTGGAAAGTCATGGCATGCTCATGGCCTTCCCCATTGATGTGATCGAAGAGATGTTTATGCTGCCGCCTGAAAAAGTCATGACCACTGCGGGCAGTGAAGTATTTGAATGGGAAGGCGTCATGGTGCAGTTAATTCGATTGTCGAATTGGCTGATCTTTAACTGCCCTCGCCAAATTGAGCCCCCGGAAGCATTGCCCGCCATTTCCGTGCCAACCGTCCTCATGGTCCGACAAAACGACCAGCTAGTCGGCATTCAATTAGAAAAATCTTGGGGAGAACAAGAAATCGCCATTCGTAAAGTGGAAGGCGGACTGCCCATGCCAGACGGTTTCAATAACTGCACAATCCTGGGAGACGGCAAGGTTGTGCCCATTGTTAATGTAGCCGAGCTATTGCATTGGATTTCTAGTTGTGAAGGATCAAAGACTCAATCTCAATCCCAACCTCCATCCCCCGTTGCTATCACCCAAACAGAACCGCAGTTGAGCGGGGCCGCTCCCTTAAGTCTGCAGCCAGCCGCGCCCAAACCACTCCCGCCGAAAAAGCCAACTATCTTAATTGTTGACGATTCCATTAATGTTCGTCGCCTCCTTGCACTGACCTTGGAAAAGGCTGGCTATCAAGTCTCTCAGGCCAAAGACGGTCAAGACGCACTGGATAAATTACTGGGCGGCTTAGAACCTCAAGCCGTTATCTGTGACATTGAAATGCCTCGGCTTGACGGATTTGGCTTCTTAGCTCAAATTCGAACCAAACCTGCACTTGCCGACTTACCTATCGCCATGCTGACCTCCCGGAGTGGAGAGAAACATCGACAATTAGCCATGACGTTAGGGGCCGCCGCCTATTTCTCCAAACCTTATAATGAGCAAATGCTGCTGAAAACGCTAGCTCAGCTGATTGAGCCCGCCTTAGTCAGCGTTAACTAGTGAGTGTTCACTAGCCTCCAGGGTCTTGCTCGAGGTTGCATCTACCGAGTGCAAGGATCTCTATTGAACTATGGCATTTTCCTCTATATCCCGCCTATCCCGTCGCACCAAGCAGAAATCTACTGAACCGTTTCATAAATTAATCGTATTTAAAGTTCGGCAAGAGTTATTTGCGCTGCCAATTTTAGCAGCCCACAAAGTCGTGGAGCTGGGCAAAATCTATGGCAATGTTCAGGGCGGAACTGCTGGACTTACCCGATATCAGGATCGAGAGTTGCCTGTGATTGATATTGAGCAGCGGATTTTTGGAACGTCCCTCAATCCACTGTTGCCAGGCAGTTCCGAAACCCAAGCGCTGTCCAAACAAGCCAGCCCATCTAATCCATCGCTCCGTCATTTACTGATCATCCGCCTCCCTCTAGGAGATTTGATTGGGTTGCCCCTCAGCGAATCTCCTCAACTGCGACGAATGCCGGAATCCGCATTTGCCCCCTTACCCGCTATCTATCGGGAAGAGGGCATTATTCGCTGCGTCAACGCCTTAATTACCCCTTCTGCTAAAGAACCCTCTATATTTCTTTTAGATCTAAACCAATTGTTACCTAATCGATCGCGGCCTCACCCCGCCAACCCTGTCCATACGTTCACAGGCGCATCCATCGCTCAACCGCCCCAAGCTTTACCCGAGAATAAACTCAGCCAATGATCAGATTGATCACCCCTTGAATAGAAGGGTTGTTTTCAGACGCCATCTTTGGGTTCCTTGCCTAAATCAGTGACGGCTCTTGTGGTTAAAGCGTTATGGTTAAAGAGTCGTTCTCAACGGAACTACGATGGCGCCAACTCCCCTAACTCCTATTCGACAAAGCCAGCTGCTCAATCGCCTGGTGATTGACTACTACACCACCGAAGAAGTGGGGCGAGTTGATCAGATTCTAGTTGATAGTAAAACCCATCAGGTGGAAGGCATCGTCTGCAAATCAGGCCTCTTGGGTCGTTACAAACACGCCTTCGACTGGATGCAAATCGAAACAATCGGTCAGGATAGCATTCTAGTCAAGCAACAAGGGGCCCCTCAATCAGACAAACTAGAAACGGCCCAAGCCATGATCGGGCATGAGATATGGGCCGATTCGGGGGAGCGGATTGGGCGCTTAGTGGATTACTGTATCCATCCAACAACCGGGGCGGTCTTAACCTATTTGTTCACAGCCGCAGGTTTGCGAGGCATGGCTGAGGGCCTCTATTGCTTACTACCCAGCGCCGTCATCAGCACCGGACGTAAACGCATCATGGCGGAAAAAAACGCGTTGGAAACGGCGGAGCAGTTTTCGGAAGGATTGAATCAGAAAGCAGCCAACGCCTTTGAATTCATTAAATCAGACTACGCCAAGACCCAACAAGATCTGACATCGGCCGTCGGCGGCGCTCAGGCGATCGCAGAACAGTGGCAAACCCAGCGCCAAAAACTGTCCTCCCAAGCCAAAGATAAACTTGCAGACGTCGCCAGTCAATTTAAGCAGCAGAGTCGGCGCGTAGGCGATCAAGTTCAGGATACCTTGTTCGACTTAACCACACAATTTCAATCGAAATCATCTTCGGAATCGGGGCTAACCGATCGTGAGCAAGACGCTAATCACGAAATCGATCTCTCCCCTTTGGAAGACTGGCCGGATGATGATAGATCTAAATGACTTTAGCCAAATTAGACCGATGAGCGACTAGAAAGGAAATCGGTGGGAATACTAATTATGACGAGCCTTGATCAACAACCGGGGTGAGTTTACTGGCATCGTCAGTCCCATTCGTTTGTCACTCAATCACGACACGGTCAAAATGCTCAGCACCGTTCAACATCTCAATCAAAAGGTTAGCCAACTAAAGGCCAAACAAATGAAACTGCTGCAGGAAAGTAAGACTGAGCTGGAGCGGCAGGTTGAAGAACGAACTCAGGCATTGGAACAACAGAAAACCGCACTCAAGCAAGAACGCAATTTTGTCTCTGCCATCTTGGGGGTCGTAGACGCCTTAGTGGTTGTGCTGGATCATCAAGGACGCATCGTCCGCTTCAATCTAGCCTGCGAAAAAGTGTCAGGTTATTGTTCCGATGAAGTCCTGGGTCAATATATTTGGGATTTATTTCTGATTCCCGAAGAAATTGACTTGGTACAGGGCATCATTAATGACCTACAAGTCAAACAAATTCCCATCCAATCTCAAAATTACTGGGTGACCAAAGATGGACGTCGCCGATTGATCGCCTGGTCCGACAGCGTGATCACAGACGCCCAGGGAAAAGTGGAATATATCATCAGCACTGGCATTGACATCACCGATCGGAAGCAAGCAGAAGCCGCCTTGCAGACGTTAGTCGAGGGCACCGCCTCAACCATTGGCGACGACTTTTTCCCAGCGCTTGTCAAGCATTTGGGCTCGGCTCTCGGGGTCAAACACGCACTGGTGGCGGAACGACGAGTAGATGAGTTTAAAACCCTGGCTTTTTCGTCTTCTGGACGCCTACAACCCAACTTCACTTTCGAGCTTGACGACCTGTTTCCCCTGACCTCTCTGCTTGAACAGGGTATGTACTGTGTCGAACACAATGTGCAGGAACGCTTTCCTCACAATCCACACTTAGTCGAGCTGCAGGCGGAAAGCTTTCTAGGCATTTCATTGGGAGACGCCACTGGTCAATGTATTGGCTATCTCTGTATTGTTGACACTAAACCCTTTGTTGATCCATCCCAAATGCAGGCAATCCTGCAGATTTTAGCTTCCCGCGCCGCCGCAGAATTGGCTCGCAAGCAGGCGATGGAAACCCTGCAGATGCTCAACCAAGGCCTAGAGGTAATCGTTGAAGAGCGGACTAAAATTTTAAGTCAGGCTAATCGACAACTTTTGCGAGAAATTGTCGAGCGGAAGCAAGTTTCAGAAACTCTACGAGAAAGTCAAGCACAACTACACGACCTATTTGATAACGCCAATGATTTAATCCAAAGCATTTCGTTGATTGACAACCGGTTCATCTATGTCAATCGAGCTTGGCGAGAAACCTTGGGATATACGGAAGATGAGATTAAGCAGTTATCTATCGCTGATGTGCTCCACCCAGAGTCTCGGCGAACCTATCTGCAGGTTTTAGACGACATGCGGTCTGGCAGACTCACTCAACTTGAAAGCTTTGAAGTAACTTACCGCACTAAAGAAGGAGCCTCTGTCCTGTTGGCGGGTGGGGTCAATTGCCGATTTAGCAACGGGCGGCCTGTCGCCACCCGGTCCATCTTCCGGGATGTCACAGCGCAAAAGCAGGCGCAACAAGCTTTGCAAGAATCAGAAGCAAAGCATCGAGCGTTACTCAATGACGCCAGTGACGCCATCCTCCAAGCCGATACCCATGGCAATTTAATCGAAGCCAACCGAAACGCCGAAATGCTATTGGGTCTCACCCAAACAGAGATCAGTCAGATGACAGTGGCCCAAATTCACCCGCCACAGGAACAGGATAGACTGCGCCAGGCGTTCGATCAGATCCTGGAGCAGGGGGCAGGGCGTGTGCAAGATACGTTAGTACGACGCAAAGACGGCGCTATCATCCCGGTAGACATCACCTCAAGCGTCATTACATACTCGGGCAAACGGGTGGTCCAAAGCATTATTCGAGATATCAGCGATCGCAAACAAGCCGAACATTCCCTGAGGGAACAGCAACAATTTATTCAAAGTGTCGCCGACAGTAGTCCCAATATCCTGTACATCTACGATCTTGTTGAACATCGGAACCTCTACGCCAACCGGGAGGTTATTCAGCAACTGGGTTACTCCCCAGAAGAGCTCCAAGACATGGGAGACAATTTCCTACAACTGCTAGTGCACCCAGAAGACTTAGAGCAGGTTAATCGACATTTTTGTGCGATCGCCAATGCAGCCGACGGCGAAGTGCTGGAAGTAGAATACCGCATCAAACATGCAGACGGTCAGTGGCGTTGGTTCAATAGCCGCGACACCATCTTTAAACGTAATTCAGCGGGCCAGGCGCAACAATACATCGGCACTGCGCAGGATATCAGCGACCGCAAACGCATCGAAACCAAACGCCAGCAAGCTGAAGAAAATATCCGTAAAGCCCTCGCAAAAGAAAAAGAACTCAACGATCTCAAATCCCGGTTTGTTTCCATGACCTCCCATGAGTTCCGCACGCCGCTTGCGGTGATCTCATCCTCCGCCGGCATCCTTAAAGATTTCAGCCATAAATTGGACGAAGCCAAAAAGCAAAAGCACCTGAAAACTATTGAAACCTACGTCCAACACACCACCCAACTTTTAGATGATATTCTGCTAATCAACAAAGCTGAGGCCGGTAATCTCGCCTTTGATCCAGCCCCTCTCGATCTAATCGCTTTTTGCCAGGGCTTAGTGGATGATATCCAAATTAGCGCCCCCCATCATTGTTTAGAGCTGACGATCCAGACAGCGCCCTCCCTGCTTCCGCCAGCTCATCCCCCCGAAGTGTGTGTGGATAAAAAACTTTTGCGGCAAATTTTAACCAATTTGCTATCCAATGGCATCAAATATTCCCCAGAAAATAGCCTGGTTCGCCTGACTTTGGAACTTGAGTCAGAGGGAGCAATTTTCCATGTCCAAGACAACGGCATAGGCATTCCCCCTGAAGACTTACCGAAATTATTTGAGTCTTTTCATCGAGCCAAAAATGTAGGCGCCATTCAGGGAACCGGACTCGGCCTTTCCATCACCCAAAAGTGCGCCGAACTTCATGGCGGCCATATTGAAGTCAACAGCGAGGTTGGCGTAGGCACCACCTTCACCGTCGCCATCCCTTATCACACCGAGTAAATCCAACATCTCTACGCCGCTTCATAACATCCAACTCAGTCGCTAAGAACAGATTTATCAAGCGGCTCTTCGCCCCTAACCTCTGGCAGGTTAGAGATTCCAGCCCCCATTAATTCAAACAAGCCACGTCGCAAAAACGCTGCCGGGAGCAAGTCTCAATGCGTTAGCGAGCAGGTTAATGATCGGCTCTCAAGATAGAACGCTAAATTAGACATAGAAGTTTTAATTCTCAGTGCGTTAGGGTATCGATAACGTGCAAAATATTACGCCTTGAGTCATATTTTTCCCCGCTAAGCAAGCAAGGAGAATATCTTGGCGCAAGATATCTGACAAAATGTCGCTCTAAATCACAATTAAGGGAATATTTAAGCTGATGTTCTGATTAAGTAACCATTAATGACCGGTCCATTACTCAGTAAGCCATGCAGTCAGCCCCCTTTGGATCTTGGACTGATCCCCCCTTACCTCTTGTAGTCGCTTAATCAGAGAAGGAATTGTGCACCGATGAAACGGATTCTGATCATTGAGGACGAAACCCAAGTTCGAGAAAATATCAAACAAATCTTAGAATTTAGCGACTTCGAAGTCCTCTCCGCTGCAGAGGGGGCGTCAGGCTTGAATCTGGCTAAGGCGCATACCCCAGATTTGATCATTTGCGACATCATGATGCCTGGCATTGATGGTTACAGCGTCCTCAAAGCACTCCGGCAAGAATCCGACACCGAAACCATTCCGGTGATTTTTCTAACAGCCAAAGCAGACCGATGCGACCTGCGACAAGGCATGGAGCTTGGCGCAGACGACTATCTCACTAAACCATTTGGGAATAGCGAATTGATCCGGGCCGTGGAAACTCGATTGACCAGACAATCGATCCTTCAGCACCAAACGATCGAGGTTTCCCAACAAGCCCACAAGTTAAAGCAAGACCTGGTGACCCTTCAACAATCAACGGAGGAGCATCAAAAATTAGCGGACATCAGAGGAGAAATGTTGGGTAAGGTGATCCACGATTTGCGAGAACCGCTTTCCAACATCAATATGATCATCCATATGCTCAAAAATGCTGATTCGGAGCATGAGCGCGATCGCTATCTGAATGTTCTGAAAGAAGAATATACCCGCGAAATTAATTTACTGAATCAACTGGAAAGTCTTCAAACCCTTTTAACGCCAGAAAACGCGAAGCTCCTACAAAATTTTAATTTACTCAAATCGTAACGACATCATCGTCACGACATCAATATCTTTATCCTTATATATTCTTCTGGTTCTTCTATAGAAAACGCTTCAATCAATTCAAACGCAGCCTCTATATTTTCTATCTGTCACGGGTTCCTAGTCACTTGATCAATCACTAGGCAGTAATGGCCAAGCGCCAATAACGAGCCCCCAATGTTCCATCACCGATAAAATTTCTACCCCCTCTAACCCTTCGAGCTGAAGTCGAGTGCTTTTATTCTCAAGAGGTCTCTAAGACAAACAGGGTAGTCAGCATCTTACAGAATTCTTACTTGTTAACTGGCCCAAATTACCTGCCATGCAGAAAATTCTGGTGATTGAAGATGAGCCTCAGATTCGAGCCAATACCCAAGAAGTCTTAGAGTTGGGCAACTTCTTAGTAATCACCGCAGAAAATGGCCAAGCAGGATTAAAGCTCGCGGAAGAAGAGCAGCCTGACTTGATCCTATGCGATATTATGATGCCCGAATTGGATGGATATGGCGTGCTTAAAGCCCTTCGACACCAGCCAGCGACTGCACAGATTCCCATCATCTTCCTGACTGCCCGATCTGATCAAGCCGATATTCGACGGGGTATGAACCTGGGAGCCGATGATTACCTGCCGAAACCCTTCGAACCGACAGAGCTGTTGCGGGCAGTGAACGTTCGGCTCAAGCGACAAGCCACCCTTGCCCAGTACTTCTCTCACTCAGCCCAGTCTCCTGCCAACACTGCTGAAAAACCGACTGAGTATGATTCCATAACCCACTTGCCGAATTGGCTATCGTTGCAAAAGCGGTTCGAATATTGGCGCCATCAAATCCATGATTCGCCATTAACCCTGGTCCTATTAAAAATCAATCCCTTCAGCGCTATTCGGCACGATCTTGGCCATACATTTAGCAATTCGCTACTTAAAGAAATTGCTGAAAGACTTCGAAGCCATTGGAATTCAGCGGATACCTGTATTGACCTAACAGTTCATCTCGGGACGGATCAATTCGCCCTGCTTTTTCAGGGCGTCGCCTCCCCCCTCAGCCCACTGGTTCAAGAAATTGACAGGTTACTGGAAAAACTGACGCAACCTTTCCACATCAATAATCACAAAGTCTCCATTTTTGTCGATATGGGCCTCGCCATCTATCCAGACCAGGGGGTCGACCTAGATAGCTTAATTACCCATGCCGAAAAGTGTTTTGAGCCAACCCCTCACCAACCTGGGCCGTCTCCCTTACATTTAAAGGCCGCCAACCGGAGCAAGGATCACCGTCTCTCCCTAGAAACCTCCCTCAGACAAGCCTTAGAAAAAGAAGAATTTGCCATCTACTATCAGCCTCAAATTGATCTGAAAACCGGCCGCATCACTGGGGCAGAGGCGCTCCTGCGTTGGGCCCAACCCCACACTGGCTTTATTCCCACCAGCCAGTTTCTGACTTTCGCTGAAGAAACCAATTTAATGATTCCCATTGGCGAATGGGTCCTGTATGCGGTGTGTAATCAGATAAAAGAGTGGCACGCCACCAAGCGAGAACCCGTGACCGTCGCCGTTAACATCTCTGCTCAACAATTTAGACAAGCTAACTTCAGCCACAAGATTCACCACATCCTCCAAACAACCCAGATTGATCCCCTCTTTCTCGATCTTGAGTTGACTGAAAGCCTGATGATGCAGGACATTGACCTAACGATTAGCACACTGCAAACCCTTAAGCGCCTAGGCGTCAACATCGCCATTGACGATTTTGGCGCAGGATACTCCTCATTGAGACACTTACAGCTTCTTCCCTTCGACACCCTAAAAATTGACCAGCAATTTGTCCGAAATATTGATAAAAATCCTGGCAACAGGGTAATCGTCAGGGCAATTATCCAAATGGCCCATAATCTTCATATCAACACAGTCGCCGAAGGGGTGGAAACAGCGAGGGAGCTAGCTTTTTTCAAAGAGCATAACTGTCGGGCCATGCAAGGATATCTCTTTAGTCACCCCTTAAGACCCACTGAATTTGAGCAGCTTCTCACCTCAAAAGCGAACTTCTCCGCCAATATCGCTTAGCAGTGTTATGATGGCGGGGCGAATTTTGCAAATAATTCTGCACCCGTCATATCATGGGTCTCATTTGAAAAGCAGTAGAATGAAGGCTTTTCATCAATAAAGACCTGATGATCAAAAACAAACTGATCCTCATCATCGAATAGTCCAACTGGCATGATGTGCTGATTATTCGCTTTTAATCGGTAAAACAAATGGCTGCCGCATTTATTACAAAATCCACGCTCAGCCCACGCCGACGAGTTAAATACCGATATATTTTCCTCACCCTCAAAGGAAACATCTGCGCCACAATCAACCGCCATCAAAGGCCCGCCGCCCCATTTCCGACAGAGGTTACAATGGCAGGCGCCTACATTTTTGCTCAAGTTCTTTACCGTGATTCGAACGGCGCCACAAAGACAACGTCCCTTAGCAGGCATCGCTTCTGACATTTTTTGCTCCTCGTTGATTAATCGATTGGATGATTAAATTGAACAATTCATGTTGAGTTTGACAGCGCTAATTTTTTTGAATATTCTCTTAGAGATAAAATTCAAGGGCGGCTTCAGAATTTAATTGAGCGTTCTCCGCAAATCTGCGGAGTGATTGATATTACTCAACATCAAACCAAATACCAAACCAACTATTATTCCGCTAGTTCATTACCGCTCCTTGAGAATTCCCAATTGTGTTTTTTTAGAGTAACTCAAACCGAGCAATCAACTCCTCGCCGAGGACTGATCGGATTACACAAGAGGCGCACTCTAGTTGAGAGTGACGTAGTCCTTTAGACATATAGAAAGGCATCTAGAAAACTGATGAGTGAATCCACCGGTTTACCCCCGATTTATGCGGAGACGCCTGTCGAATTGGCGCATCACCAAATCATTGCGTCTTTTCCAGCCAACACCTTTTTAGAAAACCTAGCGATCGCGCCCGACGGCGCCATTTTTGTCACCAATCACGAAGCCGGACAAATTTTGCAGCTTACCCCAGAAGGCGATCACCTCACTTTGGCCTGCACCGACGGCAAGGTAACCGGCGTCGCCTTAGCGCCCGATGGAGGACTGATCGTAACGGGCTGGAATGCTGAGGGAGTCTCCATCATCCTCTACATCGCTCTGAATGGGACGGTTGAGCCCCTCGCGATTCTGCCTGAAGCACTTTTTCTCAACGGCATTACCCCGCTGACAAAGACCCAATACGTCACTGCAGATTCTTATCGGGGATGCATCTGGCAATTTGACTGGACCACTCGCCAAGTGTCTATTTGGTTAGAGCATCCCCTACTAGCCCGCAGCAGCCCCGAAAATCCTTTCCCCGCCGCCAATGGCATTAAACGGTTCGGCGACGCCCTCTATGTGTCCAACACTGAAAAAATGCTGCTGCTGAAAATTCCTATTACGGCGGCTGAGCAACCGGGGGAACCCGCTATTTTTGTCACCCCCACCAATATTGACGACTTTGCATTTGACGCCGACGGGACGCTGTATGCCGCCACCCACATTTACAACAGCATCCTCCGGATTACGCCGACTGGGGAAACCACCACAATCGCCCAGGCTGCCCACGGGGTGATTGGCAGCACCGCGGTGGCCTTTGGCCGCCAACCCGGAGACGCCTCCAGCATTTATGCAGTCACCAATGGAGGAATGTTTTTGCCGCCTGCCGGTGGCGTGGTTCCGGCGAATGTGGTGCGGATTGAAGTGGGCAAACCAGGATATGCCTTTAGCGTGGTGTAAACGATGATGAACACGCAGACTGAACCGATTACCGTCGTCGTGGCCCAAAGGGTAAAACCAGGGTGCGAAGAAGACTATGAAGCCTGGATCAGCCAGATTACCCAGGTCGCCAGTACCTATCCGGGGCATATGGGGACAAATGTGGTGCGCCCCCAACCGGGAGTCCGCCCGGAGTATGTGGTGGTGTTTCGATTTGACCGCTATGACCACCTGAAGGCTTGGATGACATCGCGCGATCGCGAAATCTGGCTGTCAAAAGCCAAACCTCTGACTTCCGCGGATCCTGAGTACCAGCAAATTAGTGGGATAGAGGCCTGGTTTTCGATTCCGGGTCAGGTGCTGAAAACCCCGTCGCGATACAAGACGGCGCTGCTGACTTGGGGTGCAGTGTACGGTTTGATTAATCTGTTGAACAGATTCGTGACACCTTTGCTTCAAGGACTTCCAGCCTGGATTGCATCGCTGATTATCTGCGGCGTTATGGTAGTTTTGCTGACCTATGTGATCATGCCGCGAGTGACGCGTTTGTTTAGTCGGTGGCTATATCCAAGTCGCTGATAGAGGATCCGAACCGGGTATACGATTATCGGCATAGGTGCTAGCAAAGAAGTCGCCATCAAAAATCACCGCTAGAAACTGCCCTCGCAAGTCCTGAAACGGGTTTCCTTGCATCAAGGTTTCAGGTTTTTGAGACAATCCCAAGGCTGCTATAAACCCTATTCCTGCCATGAGTGGAATTGCCTTTAAAGACATCATCTTTACCTCATCTCTTAACTGGCTTCGGGACTTGCTTCGGGGAGGTAGGCTTCAGGGGCGCAGGGGGTGCGACCCGCGCGATCGCAATAGGCAGTTTGCACCTGCTGAGTTCTCAACGCAGCCTCTAGTAGAGGTTTTGTCAGGGTGTAATCGGTGTCTGGAAACGGCGCATGGCATCTGTGACAGCTGCCGCTAAAGCTCATCTGATAATCAGGGCGATCAGGGTTGAAGGATCCATATCGCCATTCACCGCCTTGCTTTTGCTTGATGAACACGGCGCCTGCATTGTCAGGTGAATACCAGGTTTCCATCACAATCAAAGCGCCATTGGGCAATGGCTCCCCAGGCTGAAGGGCGGCGATCGAAGTCTGATCAATGAACATCTGGCGAAAGGAACCGTCCCTGCGAGACACCGTGCCGTAGTGAGCTAACTGACGGTCGTACTTAGCTTGCGCCTGCAATGAGGAGGGTTCAAGTAATTGAGTTGAAGATTGATTTGAAGTGACAGTAGATGTGGAATCCGCAGCAGAGATTGATTCTGATGAACTGAGGGTATGGGCCAGTGCGATCGCGAATACAATAGCGCTTACAAATACCCCTACCCACTTCAGCCAACGCTGCCTTAATCGAAAACGAACTAACATGAATTCCTCAGAAGCAGGTTTACATTTCCCAAAATAATCAGGCGGGAATAATGCTGTCCAATGCTTTTTGAGGCAGCATTAATAACCAAAAGTTATTAATAAAGTGATTACATGGAACTCCACTCTCTGCGCTATTTCGTGGCGGTTGCAGAAGAACTCCACTTTGGCCGAGCCGCAACCCGATTGCACATCACTCAACCGGCTTTGAGCCGACAGATCCGCGGGTTGGAAGCGGAACTTGGCATTGAGCTATTGAAACGAACCAAACGCACTGTAGAACTGACTGAAGCTGGCGCGACGTTTTTAGTAGAGGTTCGCAAAGCGCTACAGCAAGTTGAATCGGCAATCCATATGGCGCAGCGAGTCGCTCGGGGGGAAATTGGCGCTTTGCGGATTGCGTTCACGGCTTCAGCCATGCACACGGTGCTGCCCAAAATTTTGAAGCAGTTTCGTGATCGCTACCCCAAGGTCACATTAGAAATGACCGAATTATGTACGCTCGATCAAGTTGATGCGCTGCGGACTGAAATCGTTGATGTCGGATTTCTGCACCCTCCGATAGAGGCTCCCTTTCTCAAGCTGTATGCCCTACAAGGGGAGAAACTGATTGTCGCGTTACCCCAAACCCATCCTCTGGCGCGGCAGCAGCATTTATCGTTGAAAGCACTTGCTGCAGAGTCTTTTATCCTCCATCCTCGCTATGAAGGGCCAATACTCTACGACCAAATTGTGACCCTCTGCCGAAATGCTGGATTTGAGCCGGATATCGTGCATGAAGCGGTCAAAAATCAAACCCGCGTTGGATTAGTCGCGGCTGGACTGGGTGTCGCTTTTGTGCCGGAAAGCCTTCAATCGTCGGGTCTAACCGGCGTAGCCTACTGTACTCTCGTGGGTGAATCTCCAGACCTGCAGTTAGCGGCTGCTTGGCGACAGCAGGGGGGCTCTCCAGTGGCTGAGGGTTTTCTGCAAGTTGTGAGGCAGATCGGCTCTGTAAACGCAAAGCAGGTATTTGCAACTGACTGAAGATAATTGATAATTGCATCTTGTCATACAGACTCTGATTGAAGCTCTTTTGCCTGTTTTTCGATCGCTTTAGCAATATCGGTCCAAGCTTGATCGCATTCCCTGATTTCTTCAGGAAGATAATTATCTATGCAGAGAATTGAGTTTACTAAGTGGCTTGTTGATTCAGCCTAAGCCGCTGGGCAATCAGGTCAGCCATTTCCAATGGTTCATGATCCTCAGCATTGACATACCCATCGATGGAAAATATTCCCGGAATTTCGGTGTTGTCGAAGCGTATCAGCATGATTTCAGCAGTCTTTTTTTGTTTCAGCAGATCTCTTACGGCACGCAATTCCAAGCCGCACCACTCTTTTCGTTCATATTCGGCACAGAGAAAAACCACCACTAGTTCGGCTTGGTCATGGTAGATTCCCTGCAGATACGTATCTAGATTTGGGCGAGCCAGTTCTGCTTGGTAGTAGGCGTCGTAAAAGATGCGATCGCGCCCCAGCTCTCCTGCTAATTCCTCTGCCACAATTTTGACGAAGTCCCGATACTCACCGGGGAACGATAGCGCAATGTCAAACCGTTTTCTGGTTTCCGGTGGACGCTCCTCGGTTCCAACTGGAATTTGCTCCCATTGCTGATGCAGCGATGCCCGAAGGGAAGCAAACTTGGCAAGGGTCGGGGGAATCGCATACAGCTTCAGCAACAGGTTGAACAGGCTGACGGGGTAATGTGAGATATCACGGAAGTCATTGGCATCGCAGTTGTCCACATCATGTAGCGGTGACGAACCTTCATTGCCTTCTAGATTGATAGTAAAGAATTTACTTTGGTCATGAGCCAACCGAGTTCTAACCAGCTCGATATCTGAGGTGAATTCTGGTGTTGGATTGTTCCAGGCCCTTTGATAGGTTGGCGCATTCAGCATCACAACAAAATGATTACGCTGAACCTGGTCTGCGGATTCAATGATGAACACGCCTGCTTCCCTTAAGTCTTTCTTGAGCTTGTTCGCATAATGTTTTTGGCTCGGCGCAAACGTGAGATAGCAGCGGGGAGCTTCCCACCCCCGTCGATACCCTTTGATCTGCGCCAGATGTTGTTCATAGGTGCTCCGCAGACGGGTTTTGGCAGCTTCTTTTTGCAGCCATAAGGGAACTTCTATTCCATTCCGAGACTGGTCCAGATCAGACAGATCAACTTTGCTGCCACATTTGGAGCAGAAGGCAAAGGTTTGACTTTCACTCAAGAGGTTCATGACAGCGCTGCGTTCCAACTGATGGTTCTTCTCACACCTGACGGGTGGGAAGCGATTAACTTGCACCTCCCGCTGGTACAAAAACTGCTCAAACAATTCTTGAAATTTTTCCCGTCCGTGGGTGGGCATCTGGTTGCTGTAACAGAGCACCAGTTCAATTTCGCCTTCGCGGTCTTCAATCAGGCGAAAGCCACAGATCTCACCAGGATTCAGTTCATACTGGGCCTGTTTTTGCCAATGGTTAATCCGGATGAAGGATGGAGAATAACCCAGCAAGACCACCAACATGGCGTAGAGATTCTCGACTCGGCCCCGGACAACATAAGCCACATCGTCCGTCGCCGGAAAATCATCGTCCAGTGGACGCTTTTGCTTGATTAGCCCTGGGAAGATCAGCAGGATGTCGTTTTCAAAGGCTTCGCGGAAACAGACATTATGTTCAAGAAAGCGCAAGACTGCGGCATCAAATAGGACTTGTTGTTCAACCTCTGCCAGTCCTTCGAGTTCATCGAAGTGATAGTTGCCTTGGAGGAGGTCACGCTCACTAATGGCGCCCAGTTCACGGGGGTGTTTATCCGCCAACACCACAATGGACGACGCCAAGTCCACCAGCAGATCAGGGGCAAGGAGGATATGGGTATCCCCAGCAGAACTTTTCAGAATCGTCACATAGCCGTGGGTTTCCAGGTGGCCAACCGCCGTCATCATCTCGGCGTCGGTGAACTGCCAATCAGGATCGTTAGCCTGCAACTGCTGACGTAGTTCTGTGGATTGGACCAATACCCCTTGACGATCCGTCTTTTCTTTGAGAGCCAGGACATACTCTTTGATACGCTTAAAGGTGACGGTGGTGACCGTCGTGGTCATTTCGTCCCAGGGAATTTGAGCTTTGAGCTTTTGAATAAGTGTGTCTAGTCCTTCTCCGCTCTTGGCGCTGGTGCCAATGTAGCCGCCACTAATGCCATACTGCTGGCAGAATTGCTCTAAATATTCCTGTGAAACCGTCGATCCCCCCCGATCCATTCGGGCTCCAACTAAAACACTCGGGGGGAGTTGTGCCTTACCTTTCAACTGCTCTAGCCAAAACTGAGCCCCTTTGAGGGGATCTTGACGATTGGTGGGGTCAAACAGCACAAGTGAAGCGTCTACATTATCCAGAAATATGGAATGGATAGGACGGTAAACATGCTGCCCCGCCAGATCCCACAGCACCGCTTCGCATTCGGTACCATCATCGCGGGTTTCACCGAGTTCATCAATGACCCAAAACTGTTGACCGTGGGTGGAGGCATGTTCTTTGAAGTCATTGTGAGCGAGTCGCCAACCCAGCCCCGTCTTACCGACCCCAGAATCACCAACTAGGACAATTTTGGCGGTGGTGTAGTTAATGTAATCTGTAGTAGTTTGACTGAGTAAGACATCCATGTTGATGTCCCAGATGCAAATAACTGAGTCTCCTTCCGCCAAAGTAGCAAGTGCTAATGAATTTGGCTGGAAGGCCACGCTACGCAGGGCTGAACTGGATTTCTGAGTTATTGTTCCAAGTATTTTCCAAGTATTGCATTGTCTGATTTGTGTTGTACTAGACCAACCTGTTGATGCCAACAATTGCCCATCATTAGAAAAAGCTACGCCTTTGACCTCATTCGTATGCCCTTCCAACTGTTGGCTTTGTTTACCGGAGAGGGTATTCCAAATGCGGATAGTTTTATCGCTAGAAGCTGAAGCGAGGCGCTGCCCATCAGGTGACCAAGCTACGCTGAAAACCGAATCAGTATGCCCTTTCAAGGTTTGCAAATGCTGGCCGTTCCCAGCGTTCCATATACGGATAGTATCATCCACGGAAGCTGAGGCGAGGCGCTGCCCATCAGGTGACCAAGCTACGCTGAAAACCGAATCAGTATGCCCTTTCAAGGTTTGCAAATGCTGGCCGTTCGCAGCGTTCCACAAACGGATAGTTTTATCAGAGGAAGCCGAGGCAAGGCGCTGCCCATCATGTGACCAAGCTACGCTTAAGACTGAATTAGTGTGCCCTTCCAAGGTTTGCAAATGCTGGCCGTTCGCAGCGTTCCACAAACGGATAGTTTTATCGCCTGCAGCCGAGGCGAGGCGCTGTCCGTCGGGGGACCAAGCGACGCTGAAAACTGTATTTGTATGCCCCTTAAGTACAGCAGTGCATTCACCCCGCGCAACATTCCAGATGCGAATCGTTTGGTCATTAGATGGCGAGGCTAGAAACTGTCCGTCGGGTGACCAGGCAATACGACCAATGTAATCTGTATGTCCCCGCAAAATCCGCTTCAGGGTCAGACCCGGCACAGGGCTTTCACCCACCCGCACACCATCAGCAGGTTCAGGGTCGTAGTTGGGCAAATCAGGCAAAAGTTCAGATAGGGACATTGCTGAGAACCGATCAGAGTTTTGTTTTGGGTTAATCAGTCTGAGATGCTTTAGGTCTTCTATTGCAAAGGCATTTCATTCAATTTTGCGCGAGGCAAGAATAAAATGTCCACATAGAAACTACGACTGCACCCACAGCCACCCTGACTGACCGCTCTCCGGCATCCATCCAAGTTGGTTTAATTGGGGTCTGCATACTCCTTAAATCGCGAGCACTAACCACTCACCGATCACCTATCCCCTCCAGGAAGATACTTGCTACCGAAATCTAAGTTAATCAATCCTGAGTTAATCAATCCTGATTCCCAAGCTCTGCCTGCACGCCCTGGAGTCCAGGGCTGATTCTTTAGTAAGGGAAAAATCTTGCAGGTCAATTCAAGAGGGGGCCTTGGCTGAAGCGTTTGCAGTTGGACAATGCCGCAGGCCGAACTAGTCGGATAGTTGTTGAACAGTCCCGTTGAGGATCGGTAGGGGCAAAGCATTTGGCTGAGAGTCTACAGACACTTCTGTCAATTTTGAGCCAAATGCTTCGCCCTTACAGCGGCGCACCACTTATCCACAACCTAGCAGCTTGAAGAATATTTTCCTACAAGAGAATCAATCCTAACCTTCCAGGAGGACATTATCGCCACACAACTTAACCATTAGCCTCCAAATTTAACGCTCATCCGCCCAATCGTTTAAATCTACGCCGATCGCTAAATCTTCAGCCTCCACCACAAAACAATCAGACGATCCTCAACCAAAAACGACGCCCAGGTCGATATAACCCGGGCGTCGATTTATATAAGCCAGCTCATTTATAAAAATTCAAGCTGACGGCTTTGAAAAGAATTTTGATACTTCCATCAAAGCATCAAAATATGAGGATCTTGTGGAGAAGGATGGGTGGATTTAGGGAATGGGAGGGCAGGGGGAGCAGAGGGGGAGAGGATAGGGGAGATGGGGAGGATAGAGGAGATAGGGAGGATGAGTAGCATCGCCCACACAAATTCTTTCAGCGCCATTTGAAGCAAGTGAAGCTCAGGAAGAATAGAAAGAAGAAAGAAGCCAAAATCTAAAATCCAAAATCCTCAGGAAATAGAGAAAATCGTAAAGGAAGCAGAGAGTCGTTGCTCAGAAAGGCTGGATCGCCTACTGGAGGGGCGTTAGAGGGTAAAAATTGGGGCGACTTAGCATAGCCGAAGACTCTATATATAAATACAAACTCAAAAAAATAGATCAAATCTAGTTACAAGAATTGCTCAATTCGCCTAGTCTCGTGCTACAACATCCCCAGCATCCTTAAAGTATGGATATTTCAAGGGGAGAACGAAGGCAATGTTGGAACCGCTAACCCGAATTTTGCTTTGGGCAGCCGTTGGTCTAATTATTTGGTATGTGCTGCTGAGGCTCATTCCCAGGAACTATCTCACCTGGTTTGGCGGGTTAGTCGTCTTAGTCTTGATCGTCCTTTCATTCGTCGATCGAGACAGTGAAACCGTCGAAATGATCTGGGACATTATTTCGTTACCCCTAAATCCCTTAGGGTTATCGGTCTTGTTCCTGGCATTTTCCCTCAAAGATGGCAGCCAAAAAGTCAATGGGAATCAAGTTGTCGCAGCCTTTCTGGTGCTTTTGCTCGCCAGTATGCCCCTCATTTCCCGATTTCTGGTTAACCGGGCTGAACAGTCTGTGCAGGAAGCCTTTAACAACCAGCTGAACATTTGTGTGCAGGTCTGCCCAGAGGGACAGGCGACCCTGGCTGAAGTGGGCAACACTATGCGGGCGATCGTGGTGTTGGGAGATAGCCAGATGGACACCGGGCAGTTAATTGAGACAGTCAGTGATGAGGAGGGCGAACGTCCGCCATCGCCAACCACAGCGATGGTGCCGCGTCTGCTGAGGGCGGCCAGTCTCTATGGCGAGGTTCGGGCTCGAGGCGGGGCCCCCTGGATGATTGTCACCATGAAGAGAGAGGATTCGGAAAAGGAACAAGCCAAAGCAACCGCTATCAGACAACAGTTAAGCGCTAACGGAGTCCCGATTGAGAGAATTGAAGTTCAAGCTTTGGGGACCGATATCCGTAAAAGTGCTGACGAGGCCAGAGAATTTCTAGAAGGGCGGCAGCTGATAGCTCCAGGGCAGCGGATTATGGTCGTGACCCCGGCCTTGTCCATGCGTCGAGCCAGCTTAACTTTCTCGAAGGTGTTTCGGGATTTGCAAGTCCGCATTGTGGCCAGACCGACCGGATTTTACATTACTCGGCCAGACAATAGCGACGATCTGCTGGTTCGATTACGGGATCTATTTCCCAGTGTAGAAGCCCTCAGCACGACGAGTCGAGTCGTGGACGAGTATCTGACCTGGGGATACTACTTCTTGCGGGGATGGTTACCGGGCTTCAATGTGATTTGGACTAACGTCGTTGAGGTTTGGGGGCAATAAGCCAAGGCGCCCCAGTGATTCTTCTCAGGGATCTAGGTAATTCGCCTAGGCAATTCGTCTAGGATAGTGAAGCAGCCATCCACGGATGGCGTCACTTCCTTTGACTTCGGAATTTATGGTGCGCTCTCGACTGCAAAAGCTGGCAACTTATCTCCGTCCCCACTGGGGTCAGTCTTTACTCGGCGTCCTCGCCCTCCTGGCGGTCAATATCATCGGGGTTCGAATTCCTTTGATTATCCGGGACGGTATTGATACGCTTCAGGTTACGTTCAGCTTTAAACGGGTGCTCACCTATGTTTTTTGGGTTCTCGTCTTAGCCTCCATCATGTGGGTGATTCGAATGGGATCCCGCATCTTGATCTTTGGCGTCGGACGTCAGGTTGAATTTGATCTCAAACAAAAAATCTTTGAGCATCTCCTTACCCTAGAACCGGCTTATTTTGCCAAAAATACAGCTGGGGAGCTGATTAGTCGGGCGACGAGCGATGTTGATAATATCCGCCGATTACTGGGATTCGCCGTACTCAGTTTATCTAACACCCTGTTGGCCTATTCCCTTACCTTGCCGTTTATGTGGTCCATCAGCGTCCGACTAACTTTGATTGCGGTGATGGTATATCCCATCATGCTGGTTTTGGTGCGGCTATTTAGCGATCGCTTGCGGAGTCAGCAGTTACAAGTTCAGCAGGGGCTTTCCAACCTGAGTCAACTGATTCAGGAGGATATGAGCGGCATCTCACTGATCAAAATCTATGGGCAAGAAGCGAACGAGCGACGAGCCTTCAATCGATTAAATCAGGCCCTTTTGGAGTCCAACCTCACCCTGGCCAGAACCCGCAATACGCTGTTTCCGCTGTTGGGGGGACTGGCCAGCATTAGCCTGCTCTTGACGCTAGCGGTAGGGGCAGGCGAGATCGCAGACGGCAGCCTCAGTGTCGGCGAATTCATTGCCTTCATCCTCTATGTGGAAAGGCTGGTATTTCCCACCGCTCTATTGGGCTTTACGATTACCGCCTATCAGCGGGGAGAAGTCAGCATCGATCGAGTAGAGGCGATTCTAAGCAATCAACCCAAGATTCAAAATTCCCCCAAGACCCTGGCCCATCCGATTCAGCAAGTCAAAGGCGAAATTCAGGCTCGACAGCTTTCTTATACTTATCCCGGCTCAACCACACCAGCTCTAGACCGGGTAAATTTTGTCATGCATCCGGGAGAAACCGTCGCCATTGTCGGACCGATTGGCTCGGGTAAGTCCACCTTAGCCAACGCCCTGCCCCGCCTGCTCGATATTGCGCCGGGTCAGCTTTTCTTAGACGGCCATGACATCACCCAACTGAGCTTGGGGGATCTGAGACGCGCGATCGCTTTTGTTCCCCAAGACAGCTTCCTCTTCAGTACAACCGTCAAAAACAATATTCGCTACGGCAATCCCCTCAGTGAGCTATTTGACATCGAATACGCCGCCAAAAAAGCTCAGATTAACCAAGAAATCCTCAACTTTCCCCAACAGTACGACACGATTGTAGGGGAACGCGGAATCACCCTTTCCGGAGGACAACGTCAGCGCACAGCCCTCGCTCGCGCCCTTTTAATCGACACCCCCATCCTTGTACTAGATGATTCCCTATCGAGTGTAGACAACCAAACCGCCACAAGCATTCTCAAGCTCTTAGCCCATGGCTCCCGGCGCAAAACTGTCATCTTTATTTCCCACCAAATGTCAGCGGCGGCCACTGCCGATCGGATTCTAGTAATGGACAAGGGTAAGATTGTCCAGTCTGGAACCCATTCTCAGCTCATAGCGCAGACCGGACTCTATCAATCCCTATGGGAGCAACATAAACTCGAAGAAGTCTTAACCTAGAGATTTGACCCAATAATCAAGACACTCAATCATTCATTAAGGAAATGCAAGCGATAAGCAGGCTTACCAATTAGTGAGCAATTTACACGGGACAATCCAACAGACAAAGAACATAAAAGCCGCATAAAAGCCAGAAATCAGTATTAAACTGACTTCTGGCTTCTGCATTTTGTATTCCTTACCTACCCAATTCTTAACTTGCTCGGTTTAATCTTCAGATTCTGCCTCCCCAAGAACATTTTCAGAAATTTCGCTAACCGCAAAATGCGCATTAACCAATGGCGTCCATCACCTTAAACATGGGGAGATACATAGAAATCAGAATCGACCCAACCATACCCCCTAGAACAATAATCATAATCGGCTCCAGAATACTGGTCAGCGCTTTAACCGCCTGCTCCACCTCATCTTCATAAAAGTCAGCGACCTTCATCAGCATCTGATCCAGTTCCCCGGTTTCCTCCCCAATACTGATCATCTGAATCGCCATAATGGGGAAAACTTGATAGCGTTGCAGAGCTAAGCTAATCATGCCGCCCGTTTGAATTTCCTGACGAGCGCCGTCTACGGCATTCGAAATCACCTGATTTCCAGCCGTATCCCGAACAATTTCAAGCGCCGTCAGAATCGGTACGCCGGATCGGGAGAGAGAACCAAATGTGCGGCAGAATCGGGCGGTGGCGGTTTTCTGAATCAGATCGCCAAACAAGGGCATTTTTAGGGACAGCCGATCAATGGTTTCGCGGCCTACCCGAGTTGAGTAATATCGGCGATAGGCAAAAATCGTAATAACGATCACCCCAATCATAATCACCCAATTGAAGGGCTGCCTGAGAAAGTTACTGATGGACAGCATCATTTGGGTAAACGCAGGCAGGTCAGTCCCCAATTCAGCAAAAATATCCGCAAAAATGGGGATCAAAAACATGGTCATACCAATAAAAATCACCGTCGCCAGGATCCCAACGGTGACGGGATAAGCCATTGCTGACTTAATCTGGTTTTGCAATCGGTTAAGGTCTTCTAGAAGTTTTGCGAGGCGATTTAAAACTTCGTCTAAAACCCCGCCGACTTCCCCTGCTTGCACCATGCTGACATACAGACCATCAAAGCATTGGGGATGCTTACGCATTGAATCCGACAAGTTTGTTCCTTGTTGAACATCCGCATTGATGGCCTGCAATGCCTTTTTCAGCTTCGGATTGGGACATTCCTCCGCCAGAACCCCTAACCCCCTAACCAAAGCAACCCCAGCATTGACCAGCGCAGCGAACTGTCGAGAAAAAACCGCTTTATCTTTGACAGTGACACTAGCCAGAGAGGTCTGAAGATCTTTGAGATCAATATTTAAGCCTCGATCTTCCTTAATCTCCTGAATGAAGACGCCCCGCTCCTTGATCAGGTTACGGGCTTCACTTGGGGTGGCGGCGGTGACCCTCTCTTTCCTGGGCCTGCCGGCCGTATCGCGTCCAGTAGCAACGTAGGTAGGCATGGTTCTATGGGGTGTCGACTATCGAGTGACAATTCAGGCAATCTTAACGTAATCGTATCGTAGCGGCGCTCTGAAAATCAGGAGCAAATTGGCCGATAAACTTCATAGGGGGGCGCAACAAGCCGCCCCCCTATTCATGATCTAATAGAACTTTAAACGGGAGGGAGCCATGCCAACCGCACCTCACTCAAGGTCTCAGAAGGCGGACGCCCCAATCACTCTATCGTCTAGACCCAGCATACGCGCCTTTCTTAGCCCCTGCCGACTGAGGGGCCGCCGCTGAGGATGATCCATGCATCAAACGTTGAAGTTCATCAGGTTTAGAGGTTTTAGACATCGCCGCGTCAAACGAAATGATTTCGGCATTATAAAGATCCGCTAAAACCCGCTCCAATGTCTGCATGCCCAATTTACCGCCGGTTTGGATGGCGCTGTAAATCTGCGCCGTCTTCCCTTCTCGAATCATGTTCGAGATTGCAGGCGTCACTAACATGATTTCCTGAGCCATCACCCGACCAAATTCACCGGGTTTTGGATTTTGCTTCGAAATCAACGTTTGACTCAAAACGGCGACCAGAGATCCAGACAGTTGAACCCTCACTTGCTGCTGTTGATCGGGGGGAAACACATCAACCATCCGGTCAACCGTTTGGGCGGCGGAACTGGTATGAAGAGTGCCAAAGACTAAGTGCCCCGTCTCAGCAGCGGAAATCGCCAAAGAGATGGTTTCTAGATCCCGCATTTCACCCACCAGAATCACGTCGGGGTCTTCGCGGAGAGCCGCCCTTAAGGCATTGGAGAAACTCTGAGTGTCTTCCCCCACCTGACGCTGGTGAATTAGGCTTTTGATCGGTTCGTAGACGAATTCAATCGGATCCTCAACCGTCAGAATATGTTCGGCTCGGCTCATGTTGATGTTATTAATCATCGAAGCCAGCGTGGTGGATTTGCCAGATCCAGTCGGTCCCGTCACCAAGATCAATCCCCGAGGTTTTTCCGCCAACTCCCGAACGATATCCGGCAATCCTAGCGTATCCATAGATGGAATCTTAGAGCTGAGCGCCCGCAGGCAGGCGGCGTAGGTGCCTCGGTCTTTATACACATTGACGCGGAAGCGGGCTAAACCCCTAACGCCGTAAGAACAATCCAGCTCCCAGGTTTGCTCCAATTGCTTTCGTTGAGTATTATTCAGCATGCTGAAGATGAGGCGCTGACATTGTTCCGATGAAAGCGGATCATACTCAGTTGGAGTCAAATGCCCACTAATCCGAATGTAGGGAGGAAGGCCCGCTGACAGATGTAAATCCGAACCACCGCGCTCCACCACTTCTTCCATCAGGTCTTCAATCATCATTTCCATAGGGCAGCCTCAGGTAATAGTTCAATGGGGTTCTTCAAGCGTTCGAAGTATGCTCTGAACAGAGAGAATTCGATATCAAGTCAGCAAGCGGTCGGGAAACATCGTCCGTAGTCTATCAATCACTTATGCCTCAACTATGAAAGCGGGGAGTTAAACAATAGGGGCAGTCTAGCCATTCCTGCTTCAATTCGGCATGGCAGGTATGGCAAGTTAGAGAGAGTTTACGCTTGGCTTTTAATTCAGCCTCTAGACCCGTGTCTGTAAAGGTAACCCGCTCTACTTCATCAAGCGTTGTATACCCATCCTTCACCAAATTCAAGCTGTAGGCTAATAAGGTCTGCATGCCTTCCTCAACGGCGACTTCCTTGATCCGCTCCGTCGAGGCGCCTTCTGAAATGAGCGTTTGGATAGCTTCGGTGTTGCGCATCACCTCATAGACGCCTACCCGTCCCTTATAGCCGCTCCCTTGACAGGTACTGCAAAGATCTCCGCTGGCTTGAACCGCTTCAATTTCGCTCTGGGGAATGACATTGGCCTTGTAGAAAGTGACTTCTGTGTCGCTGGAGACGCTGAGGCCAAACCGCGCCAACTCTTCTGGGCTAGGGTTATAGGGAATGCGACAATCAGCACACACGCGACGCACTAGACGTTGAGCTAGCACGCCAATCAGCGAACTTGAAATCTGGAAGGCTTCCACCCCCATTTCATCCAACCGGGAAACGGCCCCTGCGGCGTCATTGGTGTGCAATGTCGTCAAGACAAGGTGTCCGGTTAAGGCGGCTTCGATCGCGGTCTTCGCAGTTTCCGGATCGCGAGTCTCACCCACTAGGATGACATCGGGGTCTTGCCGCAAAAAAGCCCGCAGGATGGAGGGAAAGTCCATACCTTTCTCCCGCAGGACCTGGACCTGGGTGATGCCTGGTAAGGAATATTCAACGGGATCCTCAGCCGTACTGATATTGACGCCGGGTTTATTCCGTTCAGCTAGCGCTGAGTAAAGCGTTGTGGTTTTACCGGATCCGGTTGGCCCAGTCACCAAAATCAAACCGTAGGGTCGAGAGGCCATGGACTGAACAATACTGAGGGTCTCGGGATCCGTAATTAATTTGTCTAACCCCAGTTGGGTAGACGAGTTATCCAGGATCCGTAAGACGACTTTTTCGCCATAGCGGGTAGGAATAGTGCTGACTCGGAAATCCACCTTGCGTTGCTGAAAAACCCGGCGAATTCGACCGTCCTGGGGAATTCGCCGCTCGGCGATATCCAGGTTGGAGATAATCTTAAAGCGAGCAGTCACCGAAGGGATGATCTTCTTAGGCAACGCGGGAAACGCTTCCCGTAAAACTCCGTCTTTGCGAAACCGAATCCGCAGAGATTCTTCCTGCGGTTCGATATGAATATCGGATATTCCATCCTGTAACGCCTTAACTAGAATCTTATTGACTAAAGCGATGACCGGCGCTGCGCCCGCATCCTGAAGAGCGGCGCCGAGATCGGATTCTTCATCTTGAACATCTTCAAGATCACCCTCAGAATCTAGATCTAAGTCATCCAGATCAGATTGAACATCAACCGCTTGCTCAAGGTCGCGCTGTTTCTCACGGGCGACTTGCTCATCCAAATAGGTTGAAATTAACCGCTGATAATCCTCAACGGTGATCACCATACGCTGGAGCTTGAGATTTTGCGGACGCAGGATCCGATTCAAATCGTCTTGGGCTTCCAAATTCTCCGGATCCACCATCGCGACTAAAACCGCCCCGGTGTCTTCGTCGATGCGAGATAAGGGCACCAATCGATGTCGCCGACAAATATCAACCGGGATTAAAGAGTCGATCAGCTGAGAGATCTGGGTATTGGAGACTTTATCAAGTTCCGGATCCAGAGATTCAACCCCGTAAAGGATTTTGAGTTCAAACAGCTGCTGCTTCTTATACTGTCGGATCAACTCAGGTGAGAGTTGTTGACCCGTTATAGACTCTAAGACATCGGTTAAAGATCGACCTGTTCTACGACTCTCCACCAGAGCCTGCTGCATTTGTTCGCTATCGACGAAACCTGCTTGAATCAGCTTATTGCCAAATGGCGAAAAGCTCCTTTGCAAAACAAGCGCACGCCGCTGTGATGAGGAGTTAGTCATAAGCTAATGTGGAAGAATCTTTACAAAGAGTATGCCCAGAAAATTCTGACTATTTCATCAAATGAAGAAATAGACTGTCTACAAGGTACCAATTCTAACGACTCGCGAGGGAGTCTAAGGCTTCAGGATTACGGAGAAAAGGCGGAACAGCGCCAATCTGTTTAAGTGATCTTCTCAAAACATGTCCGTATACGGTCATTCCGATGATAGCCCTTCGCTTAGGATCGATTCCTTAAAGCGGATGATTGCTCCAGACAGGCCAAGGAGCAGTCCACATCTAATTTTTTAAATTGTCTTAATAAATCGTCTGAGTTCTGTTTTCCGTCCTTCGCCAGCTGAGTTAAGCGTAGCGGGCAGGATGTTCTTTGGCAGGGTGGGATAGACTGTTCAAATCAACTTTGGATTTTTTATTATGCTAGGTAATTAGTTGGCTGTTGACTGTAAAAATGTCAAGCTGACTAAATCTTGTAATCAATAAGGTCCCGACATAGAGCATTAGCTCTGTTAGGGTAAGCATACGATTCAACGGTCTTTCCCTACGAATAAGAGGTACGACGAGAGCATAATGATTGACGAAGCAAACCAGATTGAAAATCCTCAAGAATCAGCTGAAGCCCCTGAGTCGTTAGAGGAGCTGAAAGATGAGGATGCCTCGGTTGAAATTAACTTTGAGGCTGGGTTCGCCTCTGAGGGCGAGGTGAAAGCGGCGTCCCATAGCGCTGATCAAACTCTGGAAGGCGATACGAAGAGTACATCTGCAGAGGTAGAGGATTCTGAGCAGGCGCTTAATCACTCCGATTTGGTTGCGGATCTAGAGCGTCAAGTAGCTGGATTGAAGGCGCAAGTGGAAGATCGCACGGGTCAATATATGCGAATCGCCGCTGATTTTGACAATTTTCGTAAACGCACCAGCAAGGAAAAAGAAGATCTAGAGGTTCAAGTTAAGTGCTCAGCCATTAACGAGTTGCTGCCAGTTGTAGATAATTTCGAGCGAGCTCGGTCTCAAATCAAGCCTCAGACTGAATCGGAAATGACAATCCACAAGAGTTATCAAAGTGTCTACAAACAGTTAGTAGACTGCTTAAAACGGATTGGCGTGTCTGCTATGCGGGCCGAGGGACAGGAATTTGATCCCAACTTACATGAGGCAGTTATGCGGGAGCCTACGGACCAATATCCCGAAGGAACCGTTATGGAAGAACTGGTTAGAGGGTATCTTTTAGGAGAACGCGTGCTTCGCCATGCAATGGTTAAAGTTGCCGCCGCCGCTGAACCCGTTATGGATTCGGAGGAAGATGCTGAGGCTGAAGTTGAGGATTAAAGTAAATCTCCATTGAGTGGAACCCATTCGGCGCTTGATTTGATGGCCAGCGCCTCTTTTATCTGACACACTATCCACTTACCTCCGTGATTGGGTTTTTAGCGATCGCGTTGTGAGCAGATCAAATTTGTTACAAATCCTAAATTTGCTTTGGAGTATGAGATAAGTTTGAGCTGTGATTTTCTACGTATCCACCTCAATCTATTTGAATGAAACCGTAAGTCATGGGAAAAGTCATTGGTATTGATTTGGGCACGACCAACAGTTGCGTCGCCGTTCTAGAGGGCGGTCAGCCTGTTGTGATCACAAACGCCGAAGGTGGACGAACAACACCGAGCATCGTTGGGTTCGGTAAAAACGGAGAGCGTTTGGTCGGTCAGCTCGCAAAGCGCCAAGCGGTTACCAATGCTGAGAACACCGTCTTCAGCATTAAGCGGTTTATTGGACGACGCTGGCATGACACTGAAGATGAGCGGTCTCGAATCTCCTACGTTTCCGTCAAAGGGCGAGACGATACGGTAGATGTCCAGATACGAGGTAAGACTTACACCCCACAAGAAATTTCGGCAATGATATTGCAGAAATTGAAGTTGGATGCAGAAGCTTATTTGGGAGAAGCGGTTACTCAAGCAGTCATCACCGTCCCCGCCTACTTTACAGACGCTCAACGTCAAGCCACTAAAGACGCGGGCACCATCGCCGGCCTCGAGGTACTGCGGATTATTAACGAACCAACCGCCGCCTCTCTATCCTACGGCTTGGATAAACAAGACCGAGAGCAAACTGTACTTGTATTTGACTTGGGGGGCGGTACGTTCGATGTCTCTGTTCTGCAGCTCGGCGACGGGGTGTTCGAAGTCAAAGCCACCTCCGGAAACAATCACTTAGGCGGAGATGACTTTGACGATTGTATTGTCAAGTGGATGATCGATAGCTTTCGAGAACAAGAAGGCATTGATCTATCCACAGACCGAATGGCGCTCCAACGCCTGAGGGAAGCCGCAGAAAAAGCCAAAATCGAACTCTCCAGTATGTTGACGACCCCTATCAATCTTCCGTTTATTACAGCGGATGAAACGGGTCCCAAACATCTGGAAATGGAATTGGCCCGGTCTCATTTTGAAGAACTCGCGCAAAAACTAATCAATGGGACGCTCGAACCGGTTACTCAGGCGCTTAGAGACGCTGACTTGACCGGTGAAGACATCGATCGAATTATTCTGGTTGGCGGATCGACTCGGATTCCCGCCGTCCAGAAAGCGATTACGACTTTTTTTGGCGGGAAGACCCCTGATCGCTCCGTCAATCCAGATGAAGCCGTCGCCTTAGGGGCGTCTATCCAAGCGGGTGTCTTAGGCGGTGAAGTGCAGGACATCTTGCTGCTGGATATTACCCCCCTCTCCCTGGGAATTGAGACGCTAGGCGAAGTCTTCACCAAGGTAATTGAACGGAATACCACGATTCCCACCAGTAAGACTCAGATTTTTTCCACGGCGACGGATGGGCAAAGCTCAGTTGAGGTGCACGTTCTCCAAGGGGAACGGGCCATGGCTAAAGATAATAAGAGCTTAGGCAAGTTCCAACTGACTGGAATCCCGCCTGCCCCCCGGGGCGTGCCTCAAATTGAAGTGTCCTTTGAAATCGACGCCGACGGCATTCTACAGGTAGCTGCGCGGGACAAAGGAACGGGCCGGGAACAGAGCATTCGAATTACCAATACAGGAGGGTTGGGCAGTGATGAAGTAGAGCGGATGCGGCAGGAAGCTGAACTCTACGCTGATGAAGACTCTCGTCGTAAGCTATTGGCAGATTTGAGGAACCGAGCCGATAATTTGTTCTACAGCTATGAGGCCATGTTGCGAGATAATGGCGATCTCATGAACGATGAGCTGAAAGCTGAAGCCCAGGAAAAGGCTGAAGAACTGAGGAGCGCCTTAACTGATCGAGCGATTAGCCCAGAGGAACTGCAAAAGCAGATTGACATTATGCAGCAGACCCTATTTGCTATTGGTTCCAACCTATACCAACAAGCAAATATGGATGATTTCTCCGTTGACCAGGCTGACTTTACGGCTGTCAACGGAGAGGAAAACCCACTTGAAAGTAATGGTTCTGTACTAGAGGATGACCAGTTTGAGGATGATGATGCAACTGTCACAGCTGATTATGAAGCAATTGACTAATTTTTTCCGGGGTTAGCTGGTCACAATTTGTATTCAGTTTTTACAATAGTTGAATGTGCTCCAATCAAGACCCCTATAGAAGTATCCTGAACAGCGCTTTATGGCCCGTGACTATTATGAGATCCTTGGTATTTCGCGGAATGCCGACCCAGACGAAATAAAGCGTGCTTACCGGCGCTTAGCTCGAAAATATCACCCCGATGTCAATAAAGAAGAGGGTGCGGAAGAAACCTTCAAGGAAATCAATCGCGCCTATGAGGTTCTGTCTGAACCTGAGGCTCGCAACCGATATGATCGCTTTGGCGAAGCAGGTGTTAGCGGAGCCGCTGGGGCTGCTGGGTTCCAGGACTTTTCTGATATGGGCGGCTTCGCCGATATCTTCGAAAGCTTCTTCAGCGGTTTCTCTGGAGGGGTTGGTCAACCTTCACGACGTCGTGGCCCAGTGCGGGGAGACGACCTCAGGCTCGACCTGAAGTTGACCTTTAAAGAAGCGGTCTTTGGCGGTGAGAAGGAAATCAAAATAAGTCATCTGGAAACCTGCTCCACCTGCAGCGGCTCCGGAGCTAAACCTGGCACGCGCCCTCGCACCTGTCCAACCTGTAGCGGCTCCGGTCAAGTCCGACGGGCTACGCGAACCCCATTTGGCAGCTTCACTCAGGTTTCTACCTGTCCCAGCTGTAGTGGAACAGGCGAAGTCATTGAAGATCGGTGTGACACCTGTAACGGCAGCGGCCAGAAACAAGAGTCGAAAAAGCTTAAGATCACTGTACCGGCCGGCGTTGATAACGGAACTCGACTGAGAGTGTCGTCCGAAGGCGACGCAGGACAGCGGGGAGGACCTTCCGGCGATCTCTACGTATACCTCTTTGTTAAGGAAGATGCTGTGTTCCAGCGCGATGGGATCAACATCTTGTCTAAGCTCAAAATTAGTTTCCTGCAGGCAATTTTGGGCTCTCGTTTAGAGGTTAAAACCGTAGATGGTCCGGTGGAATTACAGATTCCACCCGGAACTCAACCCAATACCGTTTTAACGCTGGAAAATCATGGAGTGCCTCGATTAGGCAACCCTGTCAGTAGAGGGGATCACTTGATCACTGTTCTAGTGGAAATTCCTACCCGTATCAAACCGGAAGAGAGGGAACTTTTGGAGAAACTAGCTGAGCTGCGCGGCGATCGCGTCGGTAAAGGCGGCATCGAAGGATTTCTAGGGGGGTTATTCCGAGGATGAATCAGGCTGCGGATATCCCCCAACCGTCTACTTCAGATGAAGTTCCGGTCGCTAGCGGCCCTGCGGATGCCCAGTTAGATTTACGAGGCACTCCCTGTCCTCTCAATTTTGTTCGGACAAAATTAAGGTTAGAGCGGATGGCCCCCGGCTCACTACTGGAGGTTTGGTTAGATCCGGGAGAGCCCATTGAACAAGTTCCAGACAGCTTGACGATAGAGGGCTATGCTATTGAGCAGATTGAAGATCGAACCGATTTTTTTGTCGTGCAGGTTAGACGTCCTGTGTAGTTGAAGTGGGCAAGGTTGATCCGCTTCAGAGTTCTGAACGCAAACCGCTTGAGGAGTCAGAGGATCAGTGGGGAACTGTCCTAGCCGCTCAAGCCAATTTTTATTGGGTGCGGCTGGATAGCCATTTTCCATTGGCTGAGAAAAACTTCCTTACCCAAGACAATCTATCAAATGGTTCTCTGCTTTGCACCCGTCGAGCCCGTCTTAAAAAGATGGGTCAGCAGGTTATTGTGGGCGATCGCGTACGGGTGGAGACCCCTGATGGCGTGGGTGAACGGGGAGCGATTGCAGAAGTACTTCCCCGACAAACCCTGCTCGACCGGCCTCCTGTCGCAAACGCCAATCAAATCTTACTGGTGTTCGCCTTAGCGGAACCGACGCCGGATCCCTACCAACTGAGTCGCTTTTTGGTCAAAGCGGAGTCCACAAGGTTACCCGTTTGCCTATGTCTGAACAAGCAGGATTTAGTTTCCCAAGCGATTCAGACCCAATGGCGAGATCGCCTGACGACTTGGGGATATCCGCCTCTACTGATCAGCGCCAAAGAACATCGCTGTCTAGACCAGCTGACCTCTCAGCTGCAGGGGCGGACGACCGTTGTGTGTGGTCCGTCAGGGGTCGGTAAATCGAGCTTAATTAATCAATTGGCTCCAGGACTGAACTTACGGGTGGGTAAAGTATCAGGCAAATTAGGCCGAGGCCGTCACACCACTCGCCACATAGAACTCTTTGAGCTGCCGACCGGCGGTTTTCTGGCCGACACTCCGGGGTTTAACCAGCCAGACATTACCTGTAGCCCTGACGCCTTGGGCCACTATTTCCCAGAAATTCGACAATGTCTGACCACCCAACAATGCCAATTCAGCAATTGCTTGCATCGGGATGAACCGGGCTGTCAAATCAGGGGCGACTGGCCGCGCTATGACTATTATCTAACCATGCTAGAAGCGGCTATTGCCCAACAGCAGGTGTTAAATCATCAACCGGATAGTGAATCAACGGTTAAGGTGAAAATTGCTGAATCGGGTAAGCGGCAGCAAGAACCAAAACTACAGGCAAAAAAATATAGACGGCTCTCTCGGCGTAGTCAAAATCAAGCGCTACAAAATTTTTGCAACGAGTTGACCGACACAAATGACGCCCAACTTCTGAGCGAGTTGGACGACTTTCTGTAGCATTTTTATTCTGGATCAACGGCGCAGGACCGCCGCAAAACTGTCAATTTTCACTAATTTTCGTTGGCGGCCTGTGCTATTTCTGTTTATGGTCAGCTTTAGGCTCCAGATTGAAATGTCAGTCCTGTTCGAAGAAGATCGTGCTTCTGATCTGGCGGCCTTACAGGAACTAATTGATGTAGACTATGCTTTTCGTAACCAACCGTGTATTCCGGGAGGGGCTCACCCCAGTTAATACAGGGGACAATTCATTCAAACTCCCTCGGTCTATCAGCTTTAACCTCAACAACAATCAGGCCGAACAATCGGTATATTTTTGCCGCAGGAAAGGACCTGAAACCTACTCTGAAGTGGGAAGTTATGAATTCTTCAATGAACTTAAGCAAGCCAAACAAAAGCAAATTCTATTCTACATTCATGGCTTTGACAGTTTACCTGAGTCGGCTATTTTTCCCAGAGCCCAAGAACTACAAGAATTATTTGATCGGAAGCACCAGGAAAATGTGGGCGCCCACGAGAGTGTTTTAGTCGTTCCCATTATCTGGCCTTGCGATAACGATCACGGGCAGGTGAACGACTATTTTGACGATCAGAAGGCTGCTGACGCCAGTGATTTCGCTTATATGCGGATGTTTGAAAAATTTCTCAACTGGCGGCGAGAGGGCGACAATCTAACCAATCCCTGTACAAAAAGAATTAATATTTTGTCCCATTCGATGGGAAATCGGGTGCTGCGCGGGGCGCTTAAGCGGACTGTCCAGTACTACCAGCCTGAAGGGTTACCCCTGATCTTCCGCAATATTTTTATGACGGCGCCTGATGTGGTTAATGAAACATTAGAGTCGGGGCAGGAGGGGGAATTTATCTCTCAAACGGCCCGTAATGTTGTGGTTTACTTCGCCGCAGACGATTTGGCGCTACGGGCGAGCAAGATAGCGAATCTTCGAAGTTCGATCGCCTCTCGACGATTAGGGCACACTGGACCTGAGAACCTTGAAAAGGCCCCCAAAAACATATACGCCGTTGATTGCGATGATTTCAACAGAAAATATGATTCACCCGCTGGCCACGGTTACTTCGCTAAGAATCCCCAAGGCAATCCCGGCGCCGCCTTCAATCATATTTGGACTTGCATTCAAACCGGTCGCGTGCCGGGCGATCGCGTTCAAATCTTAACCGACGATGCGACCTAACACGATTGGAGTGAAGGGGCGAATGAATGGGAAAAT